>JAMJQR010000261.1 GCA_023554335.1 Candidatus Benthicola marisminoris | reverse complement strand
CGAAGTTACGAGTCATCTAAGAAGCTCCTCCGGGCGTCCGTCACCCGAAACCTGGCCAGTTTCCTGCCGGAACCGTGGCACGCTCTCGCGTCCCCGGGTCCGGCCGTCAGATCGTCAGGTGCTCAGGCGTGGAGGAGTGGGGGTGCGTTGGCCCAGGGGAGGCGAAGCTGGTCCGCCGGCGTCCGCGCGGGCAGCGCCGCGGGAGGGGAAGGCTGCCGGTCCGAGCCCGGCTCAGGCGCGAAATCGGCGGCAGGTGGAGCGTCGGCGAGCGGCGTTCCGATCGAGCAGTCGCCGAGGCACTCACACGGCTCGCCGGAATCGTGGTGCGTGCGTGGTTGCTCCGGGCCGTCCCGGTCGGCGCCGGAGGCGCAGGGCATATGGGTTGCCCCGTGCATAGCCTCGGCGTGCGCGTGCGAAGATTCGTCCGAGTGGTCGGCGTGGATGCAGCCGCCTGCGCCCGCGGCCCCTGCGGCTGACGCGTAGACGTACGTGAGGCCCAGCCAGAGGCTGAGAACGCGCCTCACCTGGGCGAGCGGACCGGAGACTCTGGAACGAATCACGCCCGAAGGTCGAAGGACTTCGCTGTGCCGTCAACCTGTTGCGACCGGTTGCGGGACGAGCCGCGGCTCAAGTCACCTGGATTCGAGCCGCTTCCTCGCCTCGAGAAGAGCCTTCCGGTCCTCGTCGCTGACCGAGGGATAGGCGAGGCCGAGGCTCCCGAGGGTGCTGCAGAGGATCTCGGACACGGCCAGTCGCATGAACGGCTTGTCGTCCGCCGGTATCGCGTACCACGGAGCCCACGAGCGGGACGTGGCCCCGAGCGCTTCCTCGTACGCATGCATGTAGGCGTCCCAGTGCTCGCGCTCGTCCACGTCGCCGGCGCTGAATTTCCAGTTCTTCTCCGGCTCGTCGATCCGGTCCAGAAACCGTCGTTTCTGTTCGTCAAGCGACACGTTGAGCCAGAACTTCAGGATCACGGTGCCGTTCCTGGCCAGGTGCTTTTCGTGATCCCGGATCGATTCGAAGCGCTCGCTCCAGATACGATCGGGATCGATGGGATACGGCAGTCTCTGCCCCTCCAGGATCCCAGGATGTACCCGAACCACGAGCACTTCCTCGTAGTAGCTGCGGTTGAAGATCCCGATTCGGCCGCGCTCGGGCAGGCGCACGGCGCTCCTCCACAGGAAGTCGTGATCGAGCTCCAGGGCGGAGGGTCGCTTGAAGGAGAACACCTGGACTCCTGCCGGGTTGATGCCGCTCATCACCGCGCGGATGGTGCCATCCTTACCCGCCGCGTCCATGGCCTGGAAGACCAGCAGAACCGAGTAGCGGTCCTGCGCCGCAAGCATGCGCTGCAGGTCGTCCAGCTCTTCGATCCGGTCCTTCAGGCGCTTCTTCGCGGACTTGCCGGTGGGGCCCGTTTCGGGGGGTCTGGTCGGGAAATCACCGACCCGGAAGGTCGAATCGAAAGGAACCAGGTAGGGGCTGGGGACGGCCTCGAACATGGCGCTCACCTGTACGCGGAGGTTCGTAGCTCATAACCTAGCGGGGAACGACCATCATACTGGGAGTCCGTCCCTCGACCAACCGCATTTGGAGACTCCCACCCTCGTCGCTGGGGAGGCCCCATGCTTCGACTCACCCTTTCGATCCTCCTCCTGTCGCTCGCCCTGGGCCGGCCCCCGGAGGTCCTGGCACAGGAAGGAGGCGCCCGCACCGGTGACCGGGTCGTGCACCTCGAAGGTGGCCTTGAGGGCCTTCCATTCTCGCCGGCGATCCGGGCCGCGGGGATGCTCTACCTGTCGGGACAGATCGGGAACCTGCCCGGAACGCGGGAGCTGCCGGAGGGCGCGGCGGCGCAGACACGGCAGGCGATGGAGAACATCAAGGCGGTGCTGGAAGCGGCTGGAGCATCCCTTTACGACGTAGTAAAGTGCACGGTTTTTCTTGAGGACATGCAGGACTACGGGGCCATGAACGAGGTCTATGCGTCGTATTGGGATGGGCCGCCGCCGGCGCGCTCCGCATTTGGAGCGGATGGCCTGGCTTTGGGCGCGCTGCTGGAGATCGAGTGCCTGGCCCGCGACCCGAAGGAGGGGTTCTAGGAATCCGACGCCGGCGGGGTAGCCCGGATGGACGACCCCGCTCCGGATGGTGTCAGTCTCCGAAACCGGCCAGGACGTCTTCCAGCGTCGGCTTTCCGATCTCCTGGAGCTCGTAGCGCACCCGCACCGTGGGCTTGTCGATGCGAATCAGACGCCGGAGGTCGATCGGGGTGCCGATGACCACCAGGTCCGCCGGTGTGTCCGCAATGGTCTTCTCGAGCTCGGCCGTCTGCTCCGCTCCGTATCCCATCGCCGGAAGCACGTCACCCGTGGTCGGGTACTTCTCGAACGTGGTCGCGATCGAGCCCGCGGCCCAGGGGCGTGGATCGACGATCTCCGCAGCGCCATGACGGCGCGCCGCGACCCAGCCTGCCCCGTAGGCCATCTCGCCGTGTGTCAGGGTCGGTCCGTCTTCCACCACGAGCACCCTCTTTCCGCGAATCTCCTCGTCCCCCTCCACGAACAGCGGGCTTGCGGCCTCGATGACCACGGCGTCCGGGTTCAGCTCGCGCGTGACGGCGCGCGCCGTCTCGATCTGATCGAGGCTGGCGGTGCCGACCTTGTTCACGACGACCACGTCCGCCATGCGCACGTTGGCCTCGCCCGGATGGTAACGGGCGGCGTGGTCCGGACGGTGCGGGTCCACGACGGTGATGTAGAGATCGGCCTGGTAAAAGGAGAGGTCGTTGTTGCCCCCATCCCAGATCACCACATCGGCTTCCTGCTCGGCCTGGCGGAGGATCGCCTCGTAGTCCACTCCCGCGTACACGACACGCCCGGCATCGATGTGGGGCTCGTACTCCTCCCGCTCCTCGATCGTGACGTCGTGCTTTTCCAGGTCCTCGTAGGTGGCGAACCGCTGCACCGCCTGCGCGGCGAGGTCTCCGTAGGGCATCGGGTGACGAATCACCACCACCTTCTTGCCCCGGGCCGTGAGGATCTCGGCCACACGCCGGCTCGTCTGGCTCTTCCCGGAGCCCGTACGCGCGGCGCAGATGGCCACCAGCGGCTTCACCGACTTCACCATCGTGTGTGCGCCGCCGAGGAGCATGTAGTCAGCGCCCGCTGCGATGGCGCGCGATCCGAGGTGCATGACCTGCTCGTGGGTCACATCGCTGTAGGCGAAGACGACGACGTCGACCTCGAGGTCGCGGACGAGGCGCTCGAAGTCCTCCTCGGACTCGATCGGAATGCCATCGGGATACCGGGGACCGGCGAGCACGGCGGGATAGGTGCGTCCTTCGATGTCGGGAATCTGGGTCGCGGTGAAGGCGACGACGTCGTAGTCGGCGTTGTCCCTGAAGTACGTATTGAAGTTATGAAAATCCCGGCCTGCCGCGCCGAGAATGAGAGCGCGCTGCGCCATTCGGTCCTCCTGCGAGAGTCATTCGTTCAGAATGTCGAGGTCGGCCCGGCGTAGCTTCTCACCGAGACCTCGCGCGAGGTTCCGATACAGTACGACGCCTATGCCGGGCCGCAAGCGAACGAGACTCTGCAGGTCCTTCTTCGTCAGAACTCCGGCCTCCACGGTCGTGGCCGCGCGCGCGGTCGCGGCGTGCTCGCCTCCCGTGAGGAGTGAGATCTCTCCCAGGCACTCTCCCGCCCGCACCGTTCCGATCCGCTCTTCACGGTCGTCGATGTGGATCGACACTTCGCCGTCGAGCAGCAGGTACATCTCATCGGACGCCTCGCCCTGGCAGAAGACCTCCGCGCCCTCGTTGAACGTCCGGTGCTGGCATGCCGCCGCCAGGCGGGTGAGCTGCTCCTCCTCCAGGCCGTGAAACAACCCCACCCGGTCCACCACCTCTCCCAGCCGAGGGAGGACCTCACGCCTTCGGAAGGCCGCCAGCACCATGTCCGCCGTGTCGCTGACCGGCGGGATCAGCATCATCCCCCCCAGCTCGAGCGGGATCAGCAGCTTGGCGAACTTGACCAGGTCGAGGCGCTCGGTCTCCATGAAGGCCAGGGCCGGAGCGTAGGCTACGGGCACGAAGCCGAGCTGCAGCGCCGTCCTTTGCATTCGGGGCGCGTGTGCGCTCACGTCCAGCTCCATGTACACGATGTCCCACTCCTCACGGCACCGCTGCTCCAACTGATCCATCAGGAAGCGAATCACTTCGTCCCGCTGGGAGATGAGCTCGAACACGCGCACGATCCGGTCGAGGCGCTCGAGGGTGAAGCCCACGGCGCCCACGATGTGGCTGCCTTCGCGGGCCACGAGGTACTTCGAGCGATGGGAGATGAGCTTGAAGTAGCCGTACTGGAGCCGCATGGGCCCGAACACTTCACGATTCCGTACGCGCCCCCGCTCGATGCGCATGAGCCGGGAGTATCCGTCCGTGGTCAGCTCGCTGACCGTGAATCCGTGACCGAACGGATAGGGCGCCGCCTCGTCGTCCACAATCACGTCCACCGGGAGGCGGCACGCCTCGAGTGCCGTGGCGGCCAGCTGATACACTTCAGGCACGATACGCGGGTTGTTCCGACGGAGCTCTCGCCCGCGCCCGAACAGCTGCACCAGGAAGCCCATGTTCTCCCGGTTGGGGCCGAACGGGTACTTGAGCGGAAGAAACCCGACGGGAGCGAAGCCCTGCTTCAGCGCGATGGCCTGGGTGAACGGATGGGTGACCCGAGCCTCGATCACTCCCACGTGCAGACGATCCTTCACGCTGTCGAGGCGGCGCTCGAGCAGCTGCGTTCCGATGCCGCGGCGACGGTAGTCCGGGTGCACGGCCAGCCGGCCGAATTCGCCTACCAGGTCCGTATACGCGCCCACCTCGAGGATCACGGAGGCGGTCCCGACGATACGATCGTCTTCGGTGTCCTCCGCGACGAGCATCAGCGTCTCGTCCGAGAAGATGAGTTTCTTGATCTCGTATTCTTCGTAGTACTTGGGATAGGCGTAGTCCTGCCCGTACGTCGCGAGGTAGATCTCGATGATGCCGTGGACGTCCGTGTCCCGGGCTTCGCGGATCGTGATCATGAAGCCCGCCCCGCCGCTTCGAGGTCATCCACCATACCGGTAGCCAGTTCACGGCCTCCCTGAACGGCGACCTCGGCCAACCAGGCGGCTCCCGCTGGCAGGACGGCCTCGTCGATCTGGAAGCGGCTGGAGTGGGCCGGATATCCCGCCGAGTCCGCAAGGCGCGCTCCCAGGCGCACATAGCAGCCGGGGACCTCCTGCAGGTACCAGGAGAAGTCCTCGCCTCCCATGTTCGCTCCACGCACCATCGTGCGCACCCGTTCCGGCCCCAGGGCTTCCGAGGCCGCTCTGCGGGCCACTTCCACCATCGGGCCCTGATTCACCAGCGGTGGCGTCCCCTCCTCGATCTCGAGCTGGATGTCGGCCTCATGAAGCTGTCCCACGGACTCGCAGATCCGGCTGATGGACCGGTGCAGGTGCGCCCGCACGGCAGGTTCCTGGGCCCGGATCGTGCCGGAAAGCACTGCGGTTCCAGCGATCACGTTCGAGGCCGTGCCGGCCTCAAAGCGCCCGATCGACACGACCGAGGGATGCGTAGGATCGATCTCGCGTGAAACGATCGTCTGTACGGCCATGACGATGAGGCTGCCGGCCACCACCGCGTCCACCGTCTCGTGCGGGCGGGCCGCATGTCCCTGCTGGCCGCTGATGGAGATCCGGAATCCGTCCGTGGAGGCATTCACCGGTCCGCTGACTGCCACCACCGTGCCGGTGGGATAGTGGCGGTCGACGTGTCCGCCGAAGATCGCACCGACTCCGTCGAGTACCCCCGCCTCGATCATCGAGCGGGCTCCGATCCCCAGCTCCTCCGCAGGCTGGAAAATCAGCCGAATGGGTGCGGGCGGCGGCTCAGGGCGTGACATCAGAAGCTCGGCTGCTCCGACGAGCATGGCCGCGTGGGCGTCGTGTCCGCACGCGTGCATGACCCCCGGCACGTCCGAAGCGTACGGAAGTCCGGTCTCCTCGTGGATCGGCAAGGCGTCGATGTCGGCCCGGATCGCTACCGTCGGGGCGTCCGAAGCTCCCGGGATCTCGGCGACCAGTCCCGTGTCCAGCGGTCGCTGGCACTCGAGTCCCAGGCGCTCCAGCTCGGAGACGAGGCGATCCGTCGTCCGGTGCTCCTCACGGCTCAGCTCCGGATGACGGTGCAGGTCACGCCGCAGCTTCACCATGCGGTCGAACAGGGAAGGATGGATAGAAGCGACCATGCTCAAGCCTCCCGGCGGCGCAGGGGGGTCGCACCTGGAGCGACCCGCCGGCCGTCACCTCAAAACTAGCATCCGAAACGGAGCTACGCTCGACAGTGCGGATGAAGGGCGTGTGAAAGGCGGGACTCGTCAGGCCTGGCTGAATCGCTCCAGGAAGGCGCGCTCGCGGTCCGTGAGGCTTCCGATCCCTTCGGTCCGCAGCTTGTCCATGATCTCGTCGTAGGCCTCCCGGTTGACCGGATGGAGGGACTCCCGGTCGATCGCCGCCCAGCGCTGCGCCGCGTCCCGGTCCTGGAGCCAGCCGCGCTTGGGGGCTGGGTCCGCCTGCTTCTTGAACCGGGCCGCCGGCGAGTTCCTTTCGCGCCATTTCATGAAGACCCAGGCGCCCAGGAAGCCACCGAGGTGGGCGTGGTGTGCGATCTGCTGCCGCGAGCCCATGACTTCCATAGCGATGCCACCAATGGCGATCAACGTGGCCAGGACGACCATCGTCCGTATTCGGATCGGAACCGGAATCGGAATGATGAGGATCCGCTCGTCGGGCCAGTAGTGGGCGAACGCGAGCAGGACTCCGTAGAGGGCTCCCGACGCCCCCACCACTGCGGTCATGGTCGAGAACGTGGGCAGCAGGAACGGAACGACCACGGAGACGAGTCCCGCCACGAGGCCGCTGAAGAAGTAGAGCTGGAGGAACGTCCGGCTGCCGAGGCGGCTCTCCAGGCGCGGCCCGAAGAAGTAGAGCACCAGCATGTTGAACGCGAGGTGCCAGAAGCCGCCGTGCAGGAACATGTAGGTGAAGAGCGTCCACGGGCGGCTGATCACCCACTCCGGGACCAGGGCGAACATCCGGTACATCGAGGGAACGGCCCCCGAAAGGAAGAAAATCGCGACGTTGGCGAACAGGAGCCGTGTTACCCAGGGTGTCATGAGGGCTACGGTAGGGGAGGGGCGGGCAGGGCGCCAGTGACGGACTTGCGCCCGCCCGGCCCGGGCTGCCTCAGATGGGGAGCCAGTAGGCGGCCTTGATCGCGAAGAAATTCTGTCCCGGCTCAGACAGGCTGCGCCACGCGTCGCCGGGAGCCACGGGGTCCGGGCGGGTGACGGGGATCCCGGAGCCGTTATCCACCTGCCAGATCAGATAGAGGGTGGAATTGGGCCGCCATTCCCACCGAAACACGACGTTGCTTCGGAAGGAGAGAGCCTGGTAGTCCTCGCGGTCGAAGCTGAACGTGTCGTCGCCGTCCGTCACCGTGATCTCACGCGGCGCCGGACCGTCCGATTCCTCGATCGTGGTTCCGTCCGTGCCGTAGGTTCTCAGAAACCGGCTTCCGGTCGCCTCCAGCTCCCCGTACCTGGAGAACGTACCGGCCGCCGCGAACGGCTCGGCGTATCCCTCCAGGCTGATGTCCGGCGTGAACGCGTAGTTCAACCGGATCTGCATGTTGACCTCGCTCCCCTCCAGGTGGCCGAACACATACCGGGATCCGAACGTGGCCGGGCTGCCTCCCTCGAACGTTCCCACGTACTGCCGGGTCTCGTACCACCTCGCGTACTCGGGCTCAAAACTGAGCTGGAAGGCGCCTCCGGGCTTGAACTCGATGCGCCCCCCCGCCCAGGCTCCCCAGTCTCCCAGCTCTCCGCGGTTGTAGTGGAAGTTGAGGCGGAACGTGGTGAGCTTCCTCCGATCCGTGTTGAAGTTTCCCTGGAAAGAGACGTTGCTGCTGGTGCCCATACTGGGCCCTCCGCGGGTAAGGAAGTCGCTCTGCGCCCTGGGCCGGAAGCCCACTTCCGCACCGAACCCCCAGAAGCTGAGCAGCGTGAAACGGGAGCTGAGCTCGATCTCGCCGGGCTGCCGTACCCATCCGTAGTTCCAGGCGCTTTCGGCATCGAGCTGAACGCTCCATTCCTGGAACGTGGAACCCGGCTGGGTTTCCCGATACTCCAGGCGGGCTTCGCCCTCGATCCGGTCCGCTTTGCGCAACCTTCCCGCGTCATTGATTTCGAAACCGGGTGACGTGGCCCCGAACCCGACTCCCCACAACCAGTGCACGGCACTCTCCCGTTCGAACTCCAGGCGGGCGCGGTACCCGCTGAGCGACGTTCGGGTGGTGTCGTAGTCCACGTAGTCGGCGTCCGGACGCTGGAAGTATCGGGCGCTGAACTCCTGCACCCGCTGAATGGCCGGTGCAGATCCGTTCACGCGGCTTCCCGCAGCGAGGCCGCGGAGTTCGTAGTTGCCCCCGTCGATGCGGATGTTCCAGTCGGCCTGCGCGGCGAAGGCCTCCCGGTTCATCTGAAACAGAAGATCATCGCGCGCCCCGAGATCCCTTCGCACGCCCGTCGCGGAAAGCCCAACTGTCGTGCCTTCAGGACCGATTTGCTGCCTGAGGCTGGCCACGGCCCACACGGTGGCCGGTTCGACGCGGGCCTCACCGAACTCTCCCGTGGTCTCGTCGTACGTGCTCGCGGTTTCCTCCGCCGTGACCGAGGCCAGGGCCCCGACCGCTAGACCGCCCGGCGTTCGGCCGGTCAGCTTCCCGGCGGCCAGGATCGTGGTGTTTCTCGGTCGGTCCACCCAGTCCGCGTCGACGCTACCGCGAGGCCTCGCCCCGATCCGCCGGGAGTAGAAGAGTCCCTCGGCCTCGAGCAGCTCCTTGCCCTCCACGAAGAAAGGCCGGCGCTCCGGGAAGAACGTCGGAAAGGCTGAGAGATTCACCTCGGCCGGGTCCGCCTCGACCTGGCCGAAATCGGGATTGAAGGTGGCATCCAGCGTGAGGCTCGGTCCGATGCCCATCTTCAGGTCCGCGCCAGCCCGGCCGTCCGTCTGGCTGCGGCTCGTGAATGGATCAGCAGGATCAAGAAGGGTGCTGCTGACGACGCGGGCCCCGCCCGCGACGTATGGCACGAACTCGACCGGGCGACGCATCTTGATCTGGCTCAAGCCTTCCAGGTCGCCGAACCAGGACGTCCACCCCGCCTCGTCCCTCGGCACCGCGATCCAGTAGATGTCCTCGTTCCTGCCGGGGATGTAACGGTTTACGTTGACCCCGAAGTCCACGAGCTCGGCCTGGTTGAATCGGAGCTGCGAGAACGGGATTCGCATCTCCGCCGTCCAGCCCACGGAATCGATGACCGCGTCCGCGCTCCACACCGGATTCCAGCTGTAGTCCCGCTCGCGGAAGTTGTTCGCGTCCTCACCCGTGAACCAGTCGAGCCGGCTGCCTGCCGCGGTCACGGCGATGGAGTAGTAGGTGCGCCGGTTCTGATAGCTGTCGATGTTGACGATGATCCGCTCGGAGTCTCCCCCGTCGTCGCGTCGGGCGAGGATCGCCCGGATCTGCGAGGGGTCCTCCGCGTACATGCGGGCCCCGATGTACAGAGCCGTCTCCGTGTAGACGAAAGCGAATTCCGTGCGCTCGGTGGGCGGGGCTCCGGGATTCGGGCTGCGCTGCGTGAAATCGGACGTGAACGAGGCGCGCCTCCATATGCCCTCGTCGAGGCGACCGTCCACGTCGACGCTCTCGTCCTCCTCCAGGCGGGTGGCTCCCAGGGTCTTGCTGACGCAGGAGGGAAGCGTGCGACGGCAAGGGACCCATTCCTGGATCGTGTCCTCCTGGGCGGCCGAGCCCGGGGGGATCTCCTGCGAAAGCCGGGAAGGCGCGGCAGGATACGCCGTCGACTGTATGCCGACGGAGAGGGCTACAGCCGCCGCGAAGGCGGTCCATGAAGCGGGTGATGTCAGGTGCACGTGTCCTCGGCGGCTTCGCCCAGCCGCACGTCGCGGGTGGAACGAGCCTACGTACCAGCAGCCGCGCGGGTCGCGGCCAGCCTCTCCGGCACGTCCCGCATGCCCACGATCTGGCGGATGCCTTCGCCGGCCATGTCGAGCAGCTTCTGGTAGCTCGCCGCGGCCTCCGATGCCTCGCCCAGCGCCTCGTGAGCCCGCCCCTGCAGGTACAGCGATCCCTGCAACTGGCCGGGGTTCAGGCGGTTCCCGCCCTGGCTGAGGTACTCCATGTTCTCTGCGATGCTGAGCGCCTCGGTCGCACGCCCGACGTCGATGAGCGCGAGGGACTCCTGCATGCTCGGCCCGACGAGTGCGGGCCGCGGCGCTCCGACGAGCTCCCGGGCTTCGTCGTACAGTTGTACGGCGGCCAGGGCGTCCCCCTGGTAGTACGCCACGATCGCGTCGACCAGGAGGGTCACGAGCTCGACCTGGCCTTGCATGATCGGAGGCGCATCGGCGAACCGGGCCATCACCGTGTCACGCACCTCGAGCATCGCATCGATCTGTCCTTGCTCGCCGCTGTTGACGAGCAGGCCGAACATCACGCCTCCAAGAAGCGGATCGATTGCGTCGGCTTGAAGCAGACTCGCTTCTGCCCCGTCGTAGTCGCCCATGAACGTGGCCAATTGGCCGGACTCGATGAGGGGCTGGATCCGCAGATCGGGCCGATTCAGATCCGCCGCCAGCTCCGCTCCCGATCGCCAGGCGGCCAGCGCCTCGGGGTAACTGCCATCCGCGATGTAGGTATCGCCAAGCAGTCGCCGCGCGTACACGGCGGCGTCTGCGCTCTCGGTCTCCATGTGGGGCTCGAGGGCCGCCCTGGCTCCCGCCGGGTCGCGATCGCGCAGGTATGACCGCACCAGGTGTTCGAGAGATGCGAGGAAACCAGGCTCGATCTCGAGCGCGGCCTTGAACTCCTCCCGCGCATCCTCGTTCCGCCCGATCATCTCGAGGATCTCGCCTCGCGAATCGTGCGGATTGGCCTGACCCGGCTCCAACTCGAGGTACCGCAGGCTGAGAGAATCGGCCTCGTGCGCGTCGCCGGCCCTCCCTGCCATATAGGCGAGGTGGTTGATGCCAGGTGCGTAGTACGGGTCCAGGCGTACGGCTTCGCGGATAATCGCGCGCCCCTCTTCGTCTCTGCCCGTCGCATCATAGAAGACGCCCAGCTGATACCGGGCTTCCTTCTCCTCCGGGTACTTGTCGATGAGTTCCCGCAGCAGCGAATCGGCCGCCTCCTGGTCCCGCTCGAAATTGGCCGCGAACATCGCCTCGATCATGTAGCGATCCCGCTCGGTGGCCTTGTCCTTGTTGCTGTCGGCGTTCTGGAAAGCGAGCAGTGCCTCCTGGCCTGCGACGTTGCCCAACATGCCGAGTCGCAGCCAGGCGATCGCAAACTCCGGATCGAGCTCCACGGCACGCCGGTACTTCCTCTCGGCCTGTTCCAGGAGGAAGCGTCGTTCGGCCAGTAGTCCTTCCTGGTATTCCCGGTAAGCCTCGATGTTACCCGTGGCCAGCTGGGTGACCGGAGTGAGCTCCGTAGGTGTGAACGCCGGCCCGAGCATGCGGCCGGACAGCCGGGCCGAGACGTCGTCCACCAGCGCGAAGACGTCCGAGCCGCGCGATTGCTCCGCGGCAGCTACCGTCCCGTCGTCCAGGTCGATCAGCTGCACGTCGACGCGGACCTCGTCCCCGACAGCCATAAACGACCCACGCAGCAACCTGCGCGCGCCGGACTGGGCCGCGATCTGGAGGGCCAGGTCATCCGGAATCGCCTCGGTCTCTTCTCGTCCCGCCTGGCGAAGCAGGTCGAGAAGCCGCTGGGCGCTTACCACCCGCAGGCCCTCCAGCTGGGCCAGATTGGTCGTGAGCATGTCCGCCAGTCCAGGCCCGAGCCAGTCCAGACTGTCCGCGCCGGTCCGGTTCGTGAGCGGGAGAACCGCCAGCGATCCCTCGCCGAGGTCCTCCGGGACGAGTCCGGCGGGCAGGAGGGCGGGCGCCCGAGGCTCAGGACGCTCCCGCGTGAGCAGAATCCCGGAGCCCACCAGGCCGACCAGGATCAGCGTGCCGACCATCAGGCCCTCGGCCCGCGGAACGTTCTGCTTCCCTCCGGCACCGTGGTACCACGAGATGATCAGCGCGATGGGGAATCCGACTCCGATCATGAGCAGGCTGCAATCCAGGACGACCCGCTGGAA
>JAMJQR010000038.1 GCA_023554335.1 Candidatus Benthicola marisminoris | reverse complement strand
CTCGATGAGGGCGACTCCGGCCTCCCTGCAAACGGACTGGAGCTCGCCGATCCGGGCCATGGAACCGCACATGTGCACGGGCACTACCGCCCGGGTCCTGTCTGTCAGGCGATCGGCCACCGACCCGGGGTCGAGGCAAAGGGTCTCGTCGATGTCGGCGAACACCGGGATGGCGCCCGCCGCAAGGACTCCCTCGATCGTGGCGATGAACGTGAACGGTGGGACGATGACTTCGTCGCCGACGCCGATTCCGCAGGCCGCCATGGCGACGTTGAGCGCGGCCGTGCCACTCGAGCACAGGTGGGCGTGCTTCGCCCCCAGCCGCGCCGCCAGCTCCTCCTCGAACGTCCGTGCCTTCCAGTGACCTTGCCTCGCATCGTCGAACCCGTAGCGGAAGAGGACCCCCGTCTCCAGGACGTCGCCGACCTCTGCCCGCTCCTCGTCACCGAACCACTCGAAACCTGGCACCTGTTTATCCTCAGTCTTTTATGTCTACTGTATTAATGTATTTTCTGAGCTTCTCGAGGTCCGCCTCCGTGTCGACCCCGATGCCCTCGTAGTCCCACTCCAGGATCCTCATCTTCCAGCCCTGATCGAGCACCCTGAGCTGCTCCAGGCTCTCCGTGATTTCGCTCTGCGAGCGCGGGATCTCAGCCAGGCGAAGCAGGGCTTCCCGGCGATAACCGTAGATCCCGATGTGCTTCCAGGCGCGCAGGTCCTGCGGCCATGGTGCCCCGGGAGCCAGCTCACTTCCCCGGGGCCAGGGAATCGGGGCTCGCGAGAAGTAGAGCGCGTCCCCGGCGGCATCGCAGACGACCTTCACCACGTTCGGGTCCAGGAAGTCGTCCATGCCGCGAATCGGCGCTACGGCGCTCGCGAAGTCCAGGTTCTCGGCTTCCATCAGGCGGATGAGCGCATCGACGAGCTCCGGGTCCATCATGGGCTCGTCGGTCTGCACGTTGACGAAGATCTCGGCCCTCACCTCGCGCGCCAGCTCCGCAACCCGGTCCGTCCCGCTGGCATGCTCGGATTCGGACAGCCACACGTCTTCCGTGAACGCGAGACACGCGTCCCGGACCTGCTCGGAATCCGTGGCGACCCACGCGCGATCGACCAGCTGCGCCCGGGCAGCGCGCTGGTATACCCACTGGATGAGCGGCTTCCCGCCAATCGGCGCGAGGACTTTGCCGCGAAACCGCTGCGAATCGTAGCGGGCCGGCACGACGACGACGGCGTGCAAGGAGGACATGGCCGGAGCGCGGTGAAGGTGGTCCCGGATCGAGAGCGCAGACTAAATGGGAGGCGCGGTCAGCGGCAAGGCCGACCGGACCGAAGCCGTACCCGCCGGGGGCTCAGAATGCGCCGAACTTGATCGTGACCTGCCCGAAGAACTGGCTCAGATCGGAGTTGCTCAGCTCGGGATAGTCCACGCCCCAGATGAAGCGGTAGCCGCCTCCGAAGTTGAGGCGCAGGAACGAGTTCACGTTGACCTCGAGATTCAGCTCGGGCTCCGCAGCCCAGATGCCGTCCGATTCGCCCTCGAGTTCGAGCGCCCCGCCGCCGACGAGGGTGAGGAACGTGATGTGATACACCTGGCTCCAGCCGCTGATGAACTCGAACTCCGCTCCGCCGTACCACATATCCAGAGACTGGCTTCCGCTGGTCCGCTGCACGTCCACGCCGCCACCCATGAGATAGGCGCCGGCCCCGAGCGCGAACACGTGATCGATCAGCCACGCACCGCGAGCTCCGAAGAAGCCCGCGAACTGGTCGTTCACGCCCGACCCCTTGAACACGACGGCGCCGAATCCGCCGTTGCTGGCGTCACCCCGGACCAACGTGCGCGCCTTTTGAGCCTGCAGGTCGCCTGGGGCGAACAACGCGCACGCGGCCACGGCCACCAGGAGCGAGCGGAATGCGGCGGGATTTAAGCGATATCGCACGGCTGCCTCCAGGCTCAGGTCATGCGGAACGGACTTGGCGTCCGATTTTGCCTAACCTCTTACACCGCTGCCGCCCTGCTGAGCCCTCCGAGGCTTCCACTAGCCGGCCACCAGCTTCTGGAAGAGGATCATCGCGATCATCGACAGCGCCGCGAGAGCCCCGACCTCACGCGCCGATCCCTTGCCGTAGGCTTCCGGCAGGATCTCCAGGAGGACCATGAACACCATGGCACCCGCGGCAAACCCGATTCCGTACGGCAGCGCAGGGGTAAACGCCTCGACGAACAGGAAGGCCGGGACCGCCATGATGGGCTGCGGGAGGGACGAGAACACGCTCCATCCGGCGCAGCGCCCGACGCCCACGCCGTTGGAACGGAGAACCGCGCTGATGGCCACCCCCTCGGGGATGTTGTGCACCGCGATGGCCACCGTGATGAACGTCGCGAGCGCCATCCCGCCGCCGAAGGACGCGCCGATCGCCACGCCCTCGGCCAGCGAGTGCACGGTCATGACGGTGACGATGAGGATCATCCGCCGGAGGCCCGGATCTCCCGCGCGGCCCGAACCCGGGTCCACGTGGTGCCCGGCCAGGTAGCGGTTCGTCAGCAGGATGAACAGGATCCCCGCCAGGCCTCCGATGAAGGTCTGCCAGCCGCCGAATCGAGTCCCTTCCGCGAGCAGCCCGAAGCTCGCGCCGAGCATGAGTCCCGCCGCGAGCGCGTTCAGGCGGCCGACCGTGCGCCCCGAGATCTTCCGGACCCACAGGAAGGGCACGGCACCCAGACCGGTGGCCAGCGCCGTAATCATGCCGTAGGCGAAGACCAGCGCGACGTCGCTCACGACAGGATCCCGCTGAACAGGACCACCAGCCCCAGGGCCACGCTCGCCAGAAGCGCGATGCTCGTGGAGCCCGCCTTGCGGTACGAGGCCGGCAGCAGCTCGGTGGTGACCAGGGTGAGCAGCGCACCGACGGCGAGCCCGAGCACCCAGGGCAGGGTCCAGGCGAAATTGGCGACCAGCAGCCATGTCGCCACCGCGAGGACCGGCTGCCCGAGGTTGGACGCCACGGCCAGCGTGGCGGAGCGCAGACGGCTGCGACCGCCGGCCCCCGTAGCGCCGGTGAGGAGGGCCGCCTCCGGAATGTTGTGGACGGCTATGGCGAGCGCCATGAACACGCCCAGCGACAGGTCCACTGCCATGGCCACCCCGATCGCCACTCCCTCGGACCCGGCGTGAAGGGCGTGCACGGCCACCAACCGCCGCACGGCGGTGGGATCTGAGGGGTCGGGTCGGCTGAGATC
>JAMJQR010000260.1 GCA_023554335.1 Candidatus Benthicola marisminoris | reverse complement strand
AGACGGCTCCCGTCATCCTCGTTCTCCCTCGATGTGGCCCTCCGGTCCGATCCAGCGGCCGGCACGGTGGCCCTCTTTCAGTTCCCGATAGTGATCCACCGTCGCGCGCGCACGGCGGCGCAGCTCGTCGTCCACGGTGCGTACGACCTTCCCCGGGACCCCCACTACGAGACTCCCCGGCGGAACCCGCATGCCCTCGCGCACCACGGCCCCGGCGGCGATGACGCTTCCGGCTCCGATCACGGCGTCGGAGAGGACGATCGCCCCCATTCCGATGAGGCAATCGTCCTCCACGTCACACCCGTGGATGATTGCGCGATGACCGATTCCCACCCGATCTCCGATTCGGCACGGCCGATCGATGTCCACGTGCACCATCGTGAGGTCCTGGACGTTGCTGTCCTCGCCGATGTGGATCGGCGCGATGTCACCGCGCAGCACGCACTGGTACCAGATGCTCGAGTGCGCGCCCAGAGTGACGTCGCCCGAGACGTCGGCGCCGGGCGCGATCCAGGCGGTCGGGTGCACCGTGGGCGCCGCGGCGGTCGGGTAGTCTCCCGCCATCAGGGCGTGAATCCGGAGGGGTCGCTCGAGGCCCGCAGCGACGCGGCCAGGAAGTCGCGGATGCCCTGGAGGACTCCGCTCGCGTACCGGGCCTGGAACTCCGGGTCCCGGAGGGCGGCCTCGTGATCGGGCATCATCATGAAGGCCCCTTCCGCGAGCACGGACGGCATCCAGGCCATGCGGCACACGGCCAGGTTGCCCCAGTAGACGCCCAGGTCCCTGAGGCGCATCGACTCGAGCATGCCCTCCTGCACCGCCGCAGCCAGGCCGCGGGAGTGGGGATGGTAGTAGTACGTGCTGGTTCCCTCGCGCCCGAACGGCTGCACGCCATCGGGGAGGGCGTTGTTGTGGATGGAGACGAAGACCTCTCCGCCGGCCTCGATCGCGGCCGTGGTCCGCTCGTACAGGCCGATCGGCAGGGTGTCTCGGCGGATGAGGATCGGCTCCGCACCCGCGTCCGCGAGCATGCGCTCCAGGGCGAGCCCGATTCCGAGATTGGCATGTCCCTCGTAGTAGCCTGACGGACCCGTGGCTCCGGCGCCCGGATGTCCGGGATCGATGACGATCTTGCGGCCCGCCAGGGGGTTCAGCGGGTCGATCGGCGGCATGCGGCGGATCTCGAAGACGAGCCGTGCTCGATCGCCCTCGAGGGGCTCGTAGCGCGTCCGGAAGCCCCAAACGGGCTCCGAGAGGACAACGGTGAGCCGATAGCGAAGGCCCGGAAGCTGGACCCAGCGCACTTCCTGCACGGCGCGGCTCCCGGCTCCCTGCGCGACCCGGTCCGTGTGACCGATGGCACCGAACAGGGTGAGCTCCACGGTGCGGCCGTCCGGCTGATCCACCTGCAGCGGCAGGGCCGAGGAAAGCGGGATTCCGACTTCTACCAGGTCGGCGCGCACGTGGAAGCGCAGGTCTCCAACCAGGCTGCGCGGCGGAGCCGCGTTGGCCGGGGCCGGACGCGTGTCGTCCTCTCCGACCCACGCGTGCAGGTCGGGCGCCAGCCGGATCCGGACCCGGTCATCGGCACGGCCGTCAACCTCGGCGCGGGTTCCCACCGGGAACCGCCAGCGGTACGGGCCGAAGGGCGAAGGGCGACCGATGACGATCCCGTTCGTCCCGCTGATCGAGTCGGGAAGCTCCACCAGCTCCACGACGGGAAGCTCCATCGCGTCCATCAGCCGAAGAGGATACTCGAAGTCGTACCGGTTCTCGGTCGTCCCGTCGGACAGGGCGAAGCTCCCGGCCAAGGGCACGGTCTCGCCGAGCCAGTCGCACGCGTCCGCCGTGCAGGCGGCGGCGTGAAACTCAGCGGCTGGGAGACGGACCTCGTACGTCCCGCCCGCCGGGCTCTCGGTCATCGGAACGCGGCCGGAGCGGGCGGCAAGCACGGCCTGCATTCCCGGCGCCCCCCGGAACGAAAGGACAAGGACCTCGTCGGGCAGGGCCCAGCGCTCGGCGGGCATGACCACCGAGGCCGTGTCGATCCAGGGCGTGCCGATCTCCCCCTCGTACGGGACCGGAGGCAGGAGGATCGGGTGGCTGAGCGTGTCCACCTCCTCGCCGCGGCGGGCCACGAGCTGGTAGTACGCCGTGTCGCCTGCCGTTGCGGGCGGCACCGGCAGCCAGGCCAGGAACGTCCCGTTCGGCTGTACCTCCACGAATGCTCCGTCCACGATCAGCGTCGCGTCACCCGTGCCGACCCGCCCGTGGATGAAGTTCGTGTCCGACACGGCGATCCGTTGCAGGGAATCCGGATACTCGACGTATAGATCCAGGGGCCCGGTGACCGTCGGAATCGGAGGCAGGGTACCTTCCATGACGCCCGCCGGTGCGGCGCTCGGCGTCGTGCCGCTGCTCGCGCAACCCGCCGCAAGAATAGCGCCGATGGCGACGGTTGCCTTGATGTGGGGTCTTCGGAATCGGTGGCTGATCGTGTTCATCGCTCGAGGTTCGTCAGAGGTCCGCGTCAATCGGCGTCCGCCGTGACGTGCCGCTTACCGAGGGCCCGGAGACCCGCCAGCCCTGCCAACAGCAGCAGCGTCGATCCGAGCGCGAGGCCCGGCTCCGCAAGCATGGCCCCGCCGACCGCGAACATGCCGCCGAACAGCACGGCGGTCGCCGCGACCGTGCGAGCCGCGTCGTAGCGGAGCAACGTAATCGGTTCGAGACCCGTCCGCGCCCTGACCTCATTCCAGCCGGAGCCCCCGGGGCGCACCCTGCGGTAGAACGCGTCGAGGGTGGCGTCGGACTCGGGTCGGGTGAGGTACATCACCGGGATCCAAACCGCCGCCGTGCCGAAGGCCGTGATCGCGAGTCTTAGTCCGAAGCCCATGCCGCCCCAGACGGGCAGATAGGTAGCCAGCGCGATTCCGAACCCGGCGATCATGGACGCCAGCTCCGCGGAGGCGTTCACCCGCCACCAGAACCAGCGCAGGATCAGGACCGCCCCCGGGCCTGTCCCGATGGCGATCATGAACCGGAAGACCGTGCCGATGTCGTTCGCGAAGAACGCGGCCACGGCGGCGAACGCCACGATGATCACCGAGGCCAGGCGACCCAGGGCCACCAGCCGCTTCTGGCTCGCGTCGGGATTGACGAAGCGGGCGTACAGGTCGTTCACCAGGTAGCTGGCCCCCCAGTTGATCTGGGTCGAGACGGTGGACATGAACGCGGCCACGAACGACGCGACCACCAGGCCCAGCGCTCCCACCGGCAGATACCGGAGCATCAGCAGCGGATAGCCCATCTCCGGGTCCTCCAGGTCCGGGAAGACCACGATCGCCACGAGTGCCACCAGGATCCACGGCCAGGCGCGGACCACGTAGTGCAGGACGTTGAACAGCCAGGCGGCTTTCTCGGCATCCTCCTCCGTTCGCGCCGCCGACATGCGCTGCACGAACTCGCCGCCTCCGTCCGAGCGTCGCCACGCCCACCACTGGATTCCGAGGTAGGCCAGGAAAGTGCCCATCGGCAGGTCGGGGGATCCGGGCCTCGGGACCATGCGGAGCGCGTCCGAGCGGCCCATGTCCGCGAGGCCCCGCTTGAGCTCCATCACGCCGCCGACGTCCACGATCGCGAAGCCGGCCACGAGCAGCGCCCCGACCATGGCCAGGGCGAACTGGAAGAAGTCCGTCGCGACCACGCCCCACAGACCGGCGAGCCCGGCGTAGACGAGGACGAAGACGGACAGGGCGGCGACGATCCACAGGCGCTGATCTCCGGGCAGGGCGGCTCCCGCTCCCTCGAACAGGCCAAGCGCCTCGATCACCTTGCGCATGGCCAGCATCACGTAGCCGATGGCGATGCAGTTGATCGGAACTGCGAACAGGAAAGCTCTCGTCCCACGAAGCACGGCGGCCGGCCGGCCCCCGTAGCGGATTTCCGTCAGCTCCGCGTCCGTCACCACCTCGGCGCGGCGCCACAGGCGCGCGAAGATGTAGATCAGCAGCAGGTGCGAGAGAGCAAACGCCCACCATTCCCAGTTGCCCGCGATCCCGCGGCGCGCGACCACGCCCGTGACGTACAGGGGGGTGTCCACGCTGAATGTGGTCGCGGCCATGGAGGTGCCGGCGAGCCACCAGGGGAGAGCCCGGCCGCCGACGAAGAAGTCCACGATCCCGCCGCTCGCCCGCCGGGACAGCCACAATCCCACGGCCAGCGTCCCGACCAGGTAGACGCCGACGATGGCCCAATCAAGAGGCGCCACGCGGCCTCCTTGCCAGCTGGTCCAGCCTGTGGGCGGCTGCGGCCTCCTGGGCCGGCTCGGTGGCCCAGGCGCACAGGCCCGGCGCGTCGAAATCGTCCAGCAGGCGCGGGTGCCCGAAGAGCACGGGAACGGCTCGGCCCGCACCGAGGATGCCCTCGAGCGCAGCCCGGGCCGTGAGCGTCAGATCCGCCGTGCCCTTCCAGGCCTGCGGTGTGGACGCCACGAGCACCAAGATCGGGGCATCGGGGTCCGCGGGCCCCGGGGGAAGAACGGTCCAGCCCGCTCGCGCCAGAGTCCGGCGGAACAGGGCCCCGAACGGCGGACGGGCGGGATCCTCCCGGTCGTCCCACAGGGTAGCGACGCGAACCGGCGCCGCGGGATCCAGCCACTCGGGCAGCTCGCCGGTGGGCCACACCGCTGCGATCGAGATCGCCAGCGCTTCCGGCCCCGTGTCGGACGGCGCGGGGGCCTTCCCCGGCCAGGCCGCCGGGAACCGGTCCAGGACCCGCGCCGAGCACTCGAGCGATGCGGAGAGCCGGCCCGCGATCGCCTCCGAGGCATCCGCCGCCTTCTCCACGGCGGCGATGGCCTGCGCCAGGTCCGGCGGATAGAGCAGCAGGTCGCACCCGGCCGTGAGCGCGGCGGCCTCGGGCGCCAGATCCGCCTCCGCCCGTTCGCGAACGCCGCTCATGTTGAGCGCGTCGGTGAGCACCAGGCCTTCGAAGCCCAGGTCGTTCCGGAGCAGGTCCTGGAGGATGGCCGGCTCCAGCGTCGCCGGACCTTCCCCGCCCAGAGCCGGATAGGCGACGTGAGCCGACATGACGCAGGCCACCTCGCGGCATGCGGCGCGGAATGGCTCGAGATCCGCTTCGAGCGCCTCCCTCGGCGCGTCCACACGCGGCAGCTCCGCGTGCGAGTCGCCCGTAGTGCGGCCGTGTCCCGGGAAGTGCTTCGCGCAGGCGGCGACCCCCTCGGCCTGGCAGGCCTCGATCCAGGCGCGACCCAGAGCGGAGACCATCGCCGGATCGGACCCGAAGCTGCGCGTGCCGACGATCGGATTCCGGGCCTCGACGTCCAGGTCCAACACCGGGGCGAGGGCCAGGTTGAGACCCAGGCCCCGCGCCTCCAGAGCTGTGGACTTCGCCGCAAAGCGCACCGCGTTCTCGGCATCGGGGTGTCGGGCCAGGGCAGCCGGGGGCGGAAACGTGGTGAGCCCTCGCAGGTGCTGACCGGCCCCGCGCTCGAGGTCCGAGGCGAGCCACAAAGGGTAGTCGGCGGCGGCGTGGATCTCCCCGGCCAGAGTTCGCGCGTCGGCCGCATCGGCGCCGAAGAAGATGAAGCCGCCGACCTCGAGCCTCAGCGCCGCGTCGATGCGGCGGCGCAGGTCCTCCAGGGAGTCCAGGTCGAGGCGGAGGGCCTCGAGAAAGAGCCGGCCGGCGCTCAAACGGGCACCCGCTTGCCCAGGATGCGGGGGCCCTCGGCGCCCGTCGCCCACCCCAGGTCGAGGGGCAGACCGAGCATGTGCTGGCGCGCGAAGAGGGCGAACGCGGCCGCCTCACGTGCGTCCCCGTCCCAGCCCAGCTCGTCCACCGACCGGACCGGCGTCGGATCCAGGTCGGCCGAGATCCGCCGCACCAGCTCCGGATTCCGGCCGCCCCCGCCGCACAGGTACACCGCGTCGATGTCGAACGGGATCCACTCGAACGCGCGCTGGACGGAAGCGGCCGTCACCTCGGTCAGGGTCGCGATCAGGTCCTCGGCCGGGGCTCCCGATGCGCCTGCGAGCCACCGGGCCAGGGCCGCTCCCCCGAACCGCTCCCGGCCCGTGCTCCGAGGCGGCGGCTCGGAGAAGAACGGGTCCGAAAGCCAGGATTCCAGGTCGGGGCCGAGCACGCGGCCGGCGGCGGCGAGGCGACCTTCGGCGTCGAACGCCTGGTGGCCGCCCGTGAGGTGGTGCACTGCACCGTCGATCAGGGCCACACCGGGCCCGGTGTCGAAGGCGACCGGAGTGTCATCGGACCCGGAAGCCGGCAGTGCCGTCAGATTGCCCATTCCGCCCAGGTTCACGATGGCCCGGGCCTCGTCGCCGGAAAGGAGGAGGCGGTCGAAATACGGCGAAAGGGGGGCGCCCTGCCCTCCCGCCGCCACGTCCCGGACTCTGAAGTCG
>JAMJQR010000259.1 GCA_023554335.1 Candidatus Benthicola marisminoris | reverse complement strand
AGCCAAACCCGGACGGACGGTACATCCTCTACTGGATGACCAGCTACCGGCGAACCCGGTTCAACTTCGCGCTGCAGCGGGCGGCCGAGTGGGCCGCTGAGTTCGGGCTCGGAGTCGTGGTGCTCGAGGCCCTGCGATGTGACTACCGGTGGGCCAGCGACCGATTCCACCGGTTCGTCCTCGACGGAATGCAGGACAACCTCGAGGCACTGGCCGGTCGTCCGGGGGTCACCTACTTCCCCTTCGTGGAGACGGAGAAGGGCGGCGGACGTGGTCTGCTCCGGGAGCTGGCGAGCAAGGCCTCCGTCGTGGTCACCGACGATTTTCCGACGTTCTTCATTCCGGCGATGCTGTCTGCGGCCGCCAGCCGGGTGGGCGTACGGCTCGAGGCCGTGGACTCGAACGGCCTTCATCCCATTCACGCCACCGCGAAGGCCTACCCCACGGCATACTCGTTCCGGCGCTACCTGCAGAAGTCGCTGCCCGCCCACCTCGAGCGCGTCCCGCAGACGGATCCGGTCTCGAAGCTCGAGGGACTGCCTGCCCCGGTGCTATCAGAGTCCGTGCTGCGACGATGGCCGGAGGCGTCGCCACTGCTGACCTCCGTGGGCCTCGATCTGGCGGAGCTTCCGTTGGACCACTCGGTCGAACCCGCTGAGATCCGCGGGGGAGCGCGGGCGGCGAGAGCCCGGCTGGATGCGTTTCTCAAGCAGAAGCTCACCCGCTACGGCGAGGATCGGAATCAGCCGGACGAGGACGCGGCGAGCGGTCTTTCCCCATACCTGCACTTCGGGCACATCTCGACGCACGAGATCCTCGAAGCTCTCGCTGAGCACGAGGGATGGCATCCGGACTTCGAGGGCCGGCCGACCCTCGGTAAGCGCACGGGCTGGTGGGGAACGAGCGCCTCGGCAGAGGCCTTTCTCGACGAATTGGTCACATGGCGCGAGCTCGGGTTCAACATGGCGGCCAACCGGCCCGACCACCGGGAGTACGAGTCGCTGCCACCGTGGGCGCGCGAGACGCTAGAGGAGCACGCCTCGGATCCGCGACAGCACCTCTATGAACTGGATGAATTCGAGCAGGCGCTCACACACGACGAATTGTGGAACGCGGCGCAGCGGCAGCTCCGCCGTGAGGGGATCATTCACAACTATTTGCGAATGCTGTGGGGCAAGAAGATTCTGGAGTGGACGCCCTCACCGAGAGAAGCTGCGCGGGTGATGATCGAGCTGAACAATCGGTACGCCCTGTACGGGCGCGACCCCAACTCGTACTCGGGGATCTACTGGTGCCTGGGTCGCTACGATCGTCCGTGGGGGCCCGAACGGCCGGTATTCGGCAAGATCCGCTTCATGACGTCCGCGAACACGGCGCGTAAACTGCGTCTGCGGGATTACCTGGAACGCTATTCGTCCTGAGGTCGAGTCGGCTGCGTTCTTTCAGGCGGCCACCCGATCGTTCTCGATCGCGGACAGCGTCGCGTACAGATCGTCGACGCTGGTGATGATACGGGCGTCGATCGCCTCGAGGGGCTCCCGGTAGGCGGCCGAGGCCCTGCCTCCCGCCAGGATGGGCATGTTGGGCCCGGCCTCGGAACGCAGCTCGCTGAGCTGCTGGGCGATCCCCGGGTCGTCCATGGGAAACACCAGGCTGATGCCGATGGCCGAAGCGTTCATGCTCCGGGCGACGTCCGCGATGTCGGATGCCGGGAGATCCGTTCCCAGGTAGATGACTCTCCATCCCTGGGTCGCCGCGGCCGCCGCTACGAATAGCGCCCCGAACTCGTGTATCTGCCCGGACGGCGTCGCCACCACGAGGCCCGCGGCCTCGGGCCCTGGCATCACCGCGCTGGTAAGGGACTCGAGGACGCGCCGGATCACGGCCGAGGCCAGGTGCTCGTGCCCGGGACTCAGCTTGCCGTGCTCCCAGCGCTCACCGATAAGTGCGAGCATGGGGGCGAGGACGTCGTCGATCAGCGCGGGGGCCGAAAGTGCCACCGCCGCCCGCATGAGCGACTTCTCGAGCTTGACGGCATCCAGGGTCTCCACCGCCTCCAGACATCCGGCCACATACGTGTCGGGCGCCGCGGACAGGCCGGGCTCGATCGTGCGCTGCCGGTGCACGGCCGCGTCCTCATCCTCGCGCACCAGCTCGTGCAGGTCGTCGAGCGACAGATCCGCTACGCGGCTGATCCGGCGGCCGGCGGAGATCGCCCGGTGGAGGAGGGCCAGCCGTTCAACGTCCTGGTCGGAGTACAGTCGGTGACCACCGTCGGATCGAGCCGGCTCGACCACTCCGTACCGCTTCTCCCACACGCGCAGGACGTCGGCCGTCAGACCTGTCCTCTTCGCCACGACCTGGATGGGATGGCGCTTTTCCGAATCGATGTGTTCGTTCATGGCGATCGACCTATGTCTCCCCCCGCAGGCGGGCACGAGTTCTATATGGACAGCGACTGAACACTCGCTGCGTAATACGGAGAGTATGGGCGATCTGGACGAGCATGTCAAGATGTTTTCCTGAATATTTGTTTGACATTAGCTCGACCCGCTCCTACACTGCGGCGCGCTGAAAGACCAGAAGTCCCGAACGAGGAGATGGCCGGTGCCCATGACGCTACGCCGCGAGATGCGGGTCGAGAAGCCGCGCGACGAGGTGTTCGCTTTCTTCGCAAACGCGGAGAACCTGGGGCGAATCACACCGCCCGAGCTGAACTTCCAGATCCTCACGCCGCTCCCGATCCAGATGGAAGAGGGTACGCTGATCGACTATCGACTGCGGATCTGGGGCGTGCCCGTCTACTGGCAGACGCTCATCTCGTCCTGGGACCCGCCGCACAGCTTCGTGGATGAGCAGCTCCGAGGCCCCTATCGAGAGTGGATACACACCCACCGGTTTGAAGAAGACGGTTCGGGCACCCTCCTGATCGACGAGGTGCGTTACAGGATCCCCTTCGGCCCGCTGGGCGCGCTGGCCCGTCCCCTGGTGGTCCGGCAGGTGGAGAAGATCTTCGACCATCGGAACCAGGTGACCCGCAAGCTGTTTTCCTGACTCGACGACGGAAGGGCTCAGCGTTCAGAGCAGCTCGCGAGCGACGCGTGCGGCCAGTCGGGCGTTGGACTCGAGAAGCGCCAGGTTCGTGGCCAGCGATCGCCCTCCACTCGAGCGCTTCACGCTGTCCAGCAGGTAGGGTGTGAGCCGCTTGCCGGAAGTTCCCGATCGCGCCGCCTCCTCGAGCGCTGTCGCCACCCACTTCTCCACTTCGGCCAACGGGATGGCAGCTTCCGGCGGAGGCGGCTGGACCACGAGCACGCCCTGGCGCCGCTTCAGGGCCCGCTGCACTTCGAGCACCGTGGCGACCTCGCGGGGCGTGTCCGCACGGTGCTCGAGCGGCAGGCCGCTGTCTGCCGAATAAAAGGCAGGAAACTCGTCGGTCCCGAACCCGATCACGGGTACGCCGAGGGTCTCCAGCGTCTCCAGGGTGCGCTCGAGGTCGAGGACCGACTTCGCTCCGGCGCAGACCACGGCGATGGCAGCCTCGGCAAGCTCCTGAAGATCGGCCGACACGTCCAGGCTCGCTTCGCCCCCCCTGTGAACTCCGCCGATTCCACCTGTGGCCACCACCGAGATGGAGGCCGCCCTCGCCAGCGCCGCCGTACCCGCCACCGTCGTGGCTCCCGGCATTCGCGATGCGATGAGGGGCGCGATATCGCGGACGCTCACCTTCGCAACGTGCAGTCCGACGGCCAGCTCCTCGATCTCGTCGGGCGTCAGGCCGACGACGGCCCGGCCGCGGAGGAGTCCGATGGTGGCCGGGACGGCCCCTTCCTCGCGGACGGCCTTCTCCATGGCGCGCGCCGCCTCCAGATTCGACGGGTGCGGAAGCCCGTGCGCGAACACGGTCGTTTCGAGCGCCACTACCGGACGCCCTGTGGCCAGCGCGGCGGCTACCTCGACGCGCACGTCCAGGTATCTGTCCATGCCCGCAATCTACCCGCCGGCACGCCGGAGCACGACCTCGGGAGGTCGCGTTTGCCGTCCGCGCGCCGGAGGGGCATTCTGAGTTCTCCGAGGACGGGATCTTGTGACCGACCCTGTTGATGCAGCCCCAGGAGGTATCGAGCATGTCCGGACCGTTTGAGAAGAGCCCCGAGGTCTCGGGGGGACTCGGCTCCCGCCTGCTGGGCCGAAAGGCCCGCGGCGCGGCCGCGCGCGACATTGAGGCGCTCCTGGCGGGCTCGGCCGACCTGTCCGCGGTCACCGTGGAACGCATCGCCGAGGTCGCGTCGCGCCACGGCATCGAAATGGCCCGCCTCCAATCCCAATGCCGGGACCTGTACCGGCGATACGTGGAATTCTGTCTGGTGGACCACTCGCTCAGCGACGCTGAAGTCGCAGACCTGGCCCACTTGAGGCAGGTCCTGGCGCTTCCAGACGCCGTCGCCTCGGAGGTGCACGAGGAGGTCGCGTGCGCGGTGTACGGAGCGGCGGTGCAGGAGGTCCTCTCCGACCACCGGCTCGACCCGGAGGAGGAAGCGTTTCTTACGCGGATCCGCGACGATCTAGACATTGATTCCGAGACGGCCACGAAGGCCCTGGAGGAAGGTCGAAGAAAGGCGCGCCAGAGCTATCTCTCCGCGGTCGTGTCGTCGGACGACATCCTGGTGGCCTCACAGGAGGTGAAGCTCGAGATCGAGGGATCTTCGGAAGACTCGCTCGAGGGGGCAGTCGTGGACGCGCTGCAGGAAGCGGCGACCGTGCTTCCCGGCCTGAAGCGGGTGAAGCTCGCGGCCCTCGAGGCGGATGTGGCGGACGGGGACGTGGCCCGCTGGCACGTGAAGCTGAAGGCGGTTCTGGACCGCCGTTGACGGGCTTCCCGTGCCCGGCCGGGTCAGGCCTCGGCCAGGAGGTCGCGCAGCACCGCCGGGTCGGAGACCGGGCGTTCGCAGGCGAAACCGCTGCACAGGTACGCCGCCGCCCCTCCGTCCAGCAGCCCGAAGCCGTCGGTGAAGGGAGCGAGTGAGACCACTTCGCGGCCTTCCTCTCCCGGCGGACGTACCAGCACCACGAGCCCGGGCTGATACTCCTCCCGCGCCACAGCGAGCAGCGCGTCAGTGTCTTCGGCTCCACGCTCGCCCACGATGACCAGCTCCCGGGATGGCCCGATCGCGAGGTCGAGGGCGGACAGGAAGAACGTGAAGGCCGAGGGCTGCGACGCGATCTGGCGTGAGAACGCCGAGGCGGTCTCTGCGGCCAGGTCCTCGTACTCGTTCCTTCCGGTGAGCCGGGCCAGTCGAACGAGGTTGTAGATGGCCACGGAGTTGCCTGAGGGCGCGGCCCCGTCGTAGACCTCCTTGCGGCGGACGATCAGGTCGTCCCTGCCCTCTGGACTGAAGAAGAACCCGCCCCGTTCGGCGTCCCGAAAACCCGCGATCATAGCATCCGTGACGGAGACGGAGCGGCCGAGGTGCAGCGGATCGAGAGTGGCCTGGAAGAGCTCGAGCTCACCCCACGCGAGGAAGGCGTAGTCATCCAGGTTGGCGTGCAGGCCCGCCTCGCCTTCGCGGAATCGGTGGAGAAGCTCTCCATCCTTCCACATCGTGTCCGCGATGAAACCGGCTGCGGAGGCGGCGGCTGTGACGAGAGTCTCATCGCCCAGTGCCCGCCCGGCACGGGCCAGGGCGGCGATCATCAGGCCGTTCCAATCGGTGAGGATCTTGTCGTCCAGAAGCGGCCGGACCCGCGTCTCGCGGCGCTCCAGCAGGGCGCGGCGTGCGGTTTCCAGCAGGTCGGAAGGTGGTCCGGCGTCCCGACGCAGGTGCGGGATGTTGGTTCCCGTGGACTGGCCCGTGGCCTCGTCGAGGAAATTGCCGCCCTCCTGGAAGCTCCAGGCCTCCATCGCTTCCCGCGCCGTCTCCGGGGGCAGGATGTCCCGTACCTCCTGGGCCGACCAAACGTAGAAGCGTCCCTCCTCTCCTTCGCTGTCCGCATCCTCCGCCGAGAAGAAGGCGCCGTCCTGAGACCTGAGGTCGCGAAGGACATACTCGGCGATCTGGCGGACGACCGCTTCACGCGCCTCGCCTCCTCCTGCTTCCAGCGACTCCGTGTACGCGAGCATCAGCATCGCCTGGTCGTACAGCATCTTCTCGAAGTGCGGGAGGAGCCAGTCGCGGTCCGTGGAATAGCGATGGAAGCCGAAGCCTACCTGGTCGAAGACGCCGCCGGCCCGCATGGCATCGAGAGTCTCTTCGACCATTTCCCGGGCACGGTCCACCCCGGTCCGCTTCCAGTAGCGGAGCAGGAAAAGCAGCCGGTGGGGCGTGGGGAACTTGGGAGACGACCCGAAACCTCCGTGCTCCCGGTCGAAGGATGCCGACAGCTCGCTGAACGCCTCGCGCAGCACGTCCGGTCCCAGGGATCGACCACGGAAGTCGGCTGAGGCCATACCCTCCAGGCGCGCTCGAATCGAGGAGGCCGATTGCAGGAGCGCCTCCCGTTCTTCGGCCCAGGCCCGAGCGATGCGCGGGACCAGGTTGACCATTCCCACCCGGCCGTGCCGGTTGTCTCGCGGGATGTAGGTGGCGGCCAGGAAGGGCACGCGATCCGGCGTCATCACGATCGTGAGCGGCCACCCGCCCTGTCCGGTGGTCATCTGAGCGACGGTCATGTAGATGCCGTCGATATCCGGCCGCTCTTCCCGATCCACCTTGACGTTGATGAACGCTTCGTTCATGAGGGCGGCCACTTCGTCGTCCTCGAACGACTCGTGCTCCATCACGTGACACCAGTGACAGGTCGCGTACCCGATGGACAGGAAGATCGGCCGGTCCAGGTCCCTGGCGGCGGCGAACGCCTCCTCCCCCCATGGATACCAGTCCACCGGATTGTGAGCGTGCTGAATCAGGTAGGGGCTCTTCTCATGGAGCAATCGATTGGGCATCCGGGACGGTAGCGGGGGAGCCGGTTCCCGGCAATCGGCGGCGGCCACCGCACCACGAGACCCGGCGGGCCGTGGCATTTGCAAGGTCGTGGGCCGGATTGCGTGGGTGACGCGAATTTGCGCCCATCGAGTTAGACCAGGACAGTCGGGGGAATCCGCTGATTCTAAGGGTGTTTCGCTGCCTCCGGGCGTTTGGATCGCGTTTTGCGCTTCTCGCCTGCGAACTCGTGAGGAGAGGAGGGTGGCATGCAGGTCTCTTTCTATGACTGGAACACCTACTGGACCGGCGCTCTCGAAAAGGGCCAGGGATCCCTCCCCCTCTGCGTGCTGCACCTGCTGGAAGCCGCCCGTGACGATGACTACGAGGACTTCGTGGCCCAGGCGCGCTCCATGCCTTACCTCGAGCTGACCGTCGCCCAGGTGATCTTCGAGCGAATCGAGGAGCTGCATCGGGACGAGCCGGGACTGGACCAGCCGGCCGAAGCGATCGCGGAGCTCGTGGACCTGCTGGTGTCTGAGGAAGCCCGCCGGAACGCCGCGTGACGCGCGCCCGGCAGGGTTCGGTACTGCAACCGGGTTTTCGCCACAATTCGCCCGATTCACACGATTTTCACCGCCGAGTCGGAGGTCGCGGCCACCGTGTCACCTGCTTCATGGCGGACTTATGCGCATGAGTCGCGGGCGGTGCCGCCGCCGTGCAGTGGAACGGCACTTGCTGTTCACGTACGCGGAAGAGTGCGGCCGCGAGCCGCATCGAGGACCGCCGACGACCATGAGACGAGCCCGGAATCCCTGACATGCCGACCGAGAACGAGTCCCAGGTCCACGCCATGAGCCCCGCCGCGAGCGGCGGCACGATGGAGCGCGTGCACATCTCGGTCCCGCGGCCGCTCTCGATGAGCATTCACTGGCAGCCTCTGGACGTCGCGCCGGAAGCCCCTCTCGCCCTGTACGACGTCTTCATTCGTCAGAGCGCGCTGGCGAGTCTGCTCCGGCACGTCCGTGACGGCGGCGATGAGGACCGACCGTTCGGACTTCTGGCCGGAGACCTCTGTGAAGACCTCGAGTCCGGACGCAAGTACGTCCTGATCACCAACGTCATCCCATCACCGCAAGCGCTCGTCGAGGATCCGGCGGACCTCGTTCCGGCCGATGCGTGGGACGAAATGAGACGGACCGCTCGACGCACGCAGGGTAACCTGGTCGGCTGGTACCTCCGTGGCCGCGACGGATCCGCCTCGTTTGCCGAGGCCGAGATCAGCACCCACCAGAAGTACTTTGCCGAGCCCTGGCACAGCGCCGTCGTGGTCGGCGCGGAGGACGCCGCTCAGGGCGCGTTCTTCCGCACCACATTCGACGGTTTGTCCGGATCCGAGCCACAGGCTTTCTACGAGGTGGTACCGACACGGACCCTTGGCGGCCTCGAGCGCCGTACGGTCCTCGATTGGGCCAACGTGCGCACCAGCGAGAAGGTCGTCCGCGAGGAGCTGGGCGATTCGTCGACCTCCGTTCAAGATGAGAAGCCCTCCAGCGACCACGCATTCGGACAGCCTGTCGGGCTCTCGAGTCCTTTGGCGGATGAGATCGCGAGGCGGTCCATCGTCGCGGCGGCCGCCAGGACGGCCGCGGAACTCGGCCAACAGACGCAGATAGCAGAGCAGGCGGCGAGAAAAGCCGAGAAGGAGGCCGCCCAAAAGGCCGAGAAGGCAGCGCGACGGGCGGCCGAGCTCGAGGCGGCGCAGGCAGCGGCGGAGCAGGCCGCCGCGGAGCTGGCCGCACAGCGAACCGCCGAGATGGAGCGGGAAGAGGAAGAGAAGGCGGAGGAAGAGCGACGACAGGCGGAGGACGCTGCCCGGCACGCCGAGGAGGAAGCGCGGCACGCCGAGCAGGAAGCCCGCCAGGCAGAGGAGGAAGCGGACCGGCTCGCGTCCGATCTGGAGCAGCTGAAGGCCGCCGCCAGCGAGGCCGAGAAGCGTGCGGCCAGCCTCGAGGAAGCGCTGCGGGCGACGGAGGCGGAAGCAGCCCGCCGCGTGGCTGAGCAGGAGGCCGCCCGTCAGGCCGCGGAGGAGCAGGCGGCCCGCCACGCCGAAGAGGCCCGCAATGCGCGCGAGGCGGCAGAGCAGGAGGCTGAGCTCAGACGTTCGGAGGAGGCCGCGAGAATCGCGGCCGAAGAGGAAGCCGCGCGAAGGATCGAGGAAGCTCAGCGCACTCGCGAGGAGGCGGAGAAGGAAGCGGAGCGCCGGGCCGCAGAGCTCGAGTCCACACTCGCGGCCGCAGAACGCTCGCGCAGGGAGGCGGAGGAAGAGGCGGAGCGCCGGGCCGCAGAACTCGAGGCAGCCCGGGCCGTTGCCGAGCTCGATGCCGACAGACATGCGCGTGAGCTGGCCGCGACACTCTCCGCTGCCGAGGCAGCGCGTGAGGCGGCCGAGAAAGAGGCCGAGCGCCAGGCGGCGGAGCTGGAGGCCGCGCGCAAGGAGGCCGAGGAACTGGCCAGGCGTCAGGCGGACGAGCTAAAGACCACCCTGGAAGCGGCGGAGGCCAACCGCCACGACGCGGAAGCGGAGGCGGTCCGACGCGCGGCAGAGCTGGAAGAAGCCAGGCGCAAAGCAGAAGAGGAAGCCGAAAGGCAGGCCGCGGAGCTCCAGGCTACACTGAGCGCCGCCGAGGAGGCACGGAGAGCCGCGGAGAAGGAGGCGGCGCGGCAGACGGCCGAGCTGGAAGCGGCACGAAAGGTCGCTGAGGAAGAGGCCCGTCAGCAGGCCGCCGAGCTTCAGGCCACGCTCGACGCGGCGGAGCAGGCTCGAAAAGCCGCCGAGGCCGAGGCGGCGCGTCAGGCGCGGGAGCTGGAGGCAGCTCGGAAGGCTGCGGAGCAAGAAGCCGCGCGCCAGGCGCAGGAGCTCGCGGCCGCCCGCAAGGCCGCCGAGGAGGAGCTCTCACGCCAGGCCGCCGAGGCCGCAGCCGCCATTCAGGCCGCTGAGCTGGAGGCTGCGAAGCGCGCCGCCGAGGCCGAGGCGGCCCGGAAGGCGGCGGAGCGCGAAGCGTCTCGCCGACAGGCCGAGGCCGAGGAGCACGAGCAGGCGATCGCCGAGGCGGTGCGCCACGCGAGCGAGGTCGAAGCGGCGCGGAAGGAAGCCGAAGCGGAGGCGGCTCGCTGGGCGTCGGAGGCGGA
>JAMJQR010000037.1 GCA_023554335.1 Candidatus Benthicola marisminoris | reverse complement strand
GCGAGCTTCACCGGATACCAGGACATCGAGATTGAGTACGCCTCCGCGATCTCGGACCTGACCGAAGCACTCGAGCTCGACCGCGGCCGGCTGCCGGCCGAGACCGTGGTGCTCATCGAAGAAAACCTGCGCGTGATCGACGAGGCGATCCGGCAATCGCTGGCGGCCCTGGAGTCTGCGCCGGAGAGCCTGCCCTTGCAGCAGGCGGTAGTTACATCGTACGAAAAGAAACTGGACTTCCTGCGGCAGGCGACCGCACTCACGGCAGAAGGCTGATATGACGATCCCGCGCACGATCCTGGCTGTGGCCCTGACGGCCGTGCTCCTGCCCTCCGTGGCTTCGGCCCAGCAGCGTGTGGAGAGCCGCCACGCGGTGAGTCCGGACGCATACGTGCGGATCTACATGGAGACCGAAGGCGAGATCCGCATCTCCGGGTGGACGAGGGACAGCGTCGCGTTTTCGGGCACGGCCGACACGGGCCTGCCCGAGCTCGAGTTCGGGACCACCAAGGAAGGCAAGGCGGCCAAGGGCGGAATCTGGACCGATAAGAAGGGGAAAGGCGCTGTCGATCTCGACATATCCGTGCCCGCAGGCGTCACGGTCTGGGTGAAGACGACCGGTGCGTCCGTGGACATCCGCAACGTCACCGGTGGCGTGGACGTGTACAGCGTAACCGGCAACGTCACGTTCGACGGTAGCCCCGAGCAGCTGTACGCGGAATCGATGGGCGGGGAAGTGATGATCACCGGCGAGTCGAGCTCCATCCGCGCGAAGACCGGAAAGGGTCCGATCACGTTCCGCGGGGCGGGCGACGACGTGAGCCTCGTCACTGTGGGCGGTCGGATTACGGTGAACGGCCAGCGCATGAAGCGCGGACACTTCGAGAGCGTGACCGGCGATATCGTGTTCGACGGCGACCTGGTGCCGGGGAGCCACGTGGGGATCCAGACCCACAGCGGCCGGGTGGAGATGACCCTGCCGCGCGACGCGGGGGCGGACTGCGTCGTCACCAGCATCGAAGGTGACGTTCAGGTGGACTTCGAAGTGGAAGGGGCCCTCGAGCGAGACGGCGCCCAGGGCCCCGAGCGGGAATTCACCATCGGCGGTGGTGGGGCCCACGTGAAGATTCAGACGTTCGACGGGCCGGTCGCGATCCGTCGGAGGTAGATCGACCGGTGCTGCCTACCCGCCGCTTCTCAGCGTCACGTTCCCGGCTGCCGCGCTCAGCGAGATCAGGTTGCCACCGGCGCCCAACGTGGCTTCCCAGATTCCCGGTGACGTCTCGACGATCGGGAAGTCCGAGGTCACGGTGCCGCTGACCGTCGAGAGGCGGGCCTCCGCGCTGGTCGCCGCCGGCACCCGCACGGTTACGCTCCCCGACGCGACCGAGAAGATGAGGTCCTGATCCGGGTCGCTCTCCCCGAACTCCACATCGATGGTGCCCGAGACCGTCTGTGCCTCCACGATCCCCGTCACATCGATGTCGACATCGCCGGAGACGATGTACGCGAACGCGTCGCCGTCGAGACCCTGGGCGCTGACGTTCCCCGCGATCGTCCGGCCCACGAAGTGAACGCCGGCGGGGACGCGAACGGAGTACGCCACCACGACATCGCTATCGTTGTTGCTGAGGTGTCCGTCCGTGCCGGGGGCGCACACGTTGGGCGGCTGTCCCGCGGCGTCAGGGTACATGGAGCAGATCGTGACTCCGCCCGCGTGCTGTACGATCTCGAGCGTTACCGTAGAGGGATCGTCCTGAGTGCCGTCCAGGGCGGCGTACACCTCGACCTCGGAGCCCGAGGCTGGAGAGGCGGTGATGCCCCCCGAGATACCCTTGATCTCGATCGCGAGCCCCTGGGATATCGCGCCGGTCCACTCGAAGTCCGCGTCGCCCGGGCCAGGGCCGGTGGGGTCGTCATCATCGCCGCACGCGCCCGTCACGAACGCGAGTGCCAGGGCCGGCAGCCAGGCAATCCGTCGATTCATCTTCCACATGTCCGCCTCCTCACTGAGCCGCGTACGTGGCGCCGTTCACCAGGCCGCCTCGACAGTCTACTGGTCCTGTCGTATTGCGGAAGTTGACGGCGCGGTCCTCTCCCTCGGTGGGCGGCCAGTCGTCGTACACTCCGAAGTGCAGGTGCACGACATCAGTTGTACCGGAATGTCCGGCCTCCGCGATGGTCTGCCCCGCCGTGACGTTCTCCCCCACCTCGACCAGGATGCCGTTCTGCCTCAGGTGGGCGTAGAAACCTACCGTCCCGTCCGAGTGCTCGATCATGACGTGATTGTGGTCCGTGCCCTGGCCGTCGTCGGGCGAGTCCTCCTTGATCTGCCGCACGATTCCGTCCCGCGCCGCCACGACCGGGTCGCCGATCGGAATGAGGAAGTCGTACGCCTGCTGCTCCCGATGTCCTCCCGTGGGCACGCAGTAGCTGTTGCTGAGGACGTACGATTCTCCGGCCGGCCACGGAAGCATGTAGGGGGAGGCCGACGGAGCGCCGAACTGGTCCCGGTTCAGACAGCTGTCCCGGTAGGGCGTCGGCGAGGAGAGCCGGACGGCCGTCTCTACGGTGCACGCCTCCATGGGGCCGCAGGAGACCGGGTCGAACGTCACGTTGGTCGTGAACGTGCCCTCGAGCAGGGCCGATGACCCCGTCGCCGTCCCGACGGACTGCTGCGTAGACTCACAGCCCTCGTCCGTCTCGACGTCCGTGCCCGCGAAGCTCACCGCCTGCCCGCTGACCGTGGCGGATCCCCACAGACCCTGCCCGGCGATCACATCAGCGCGATCTCCGCACTGGATGAGGATGATGCGGTCTGTATCGGTCTCTCCGTTCGGCATGCCGCACGTGTTGGAGGTCACCGTGGTCCGAAGCTCCCATACGGCGGTCAAATCGAGGGGGTCGGACGGCGGGTCGGTGGTTCCCCCGTTATTGTCGCCTCCGCAGCCAGCGAGGCACAGCGCGGGAAGGACGAGGATGAAATGCGCCTTGCACATGACACTTCTCCGAGACTCGTCGACTCGGTGAGGCGGCCAGGAGGGGGTGCGGACTCGCCGACGGATGCGGTGGGGGCATCCAGAAGATAAACGCACGTGCAGTGTGGTGCTAACCGGCGGGCCTACTCCTCGAACCGGCTCTTCAGCTCGTCCGGCCGGTTCAGTACCGCCGCCGTCCGGTTGCCGCTCCCGATCCCGAAGCTCCATCTTGCCCTTTCGAAGGCTCACGACTCACACAAGGAGATTCCGTGCCGAAGAGGACCTGCCAGCATCTCGACCAGGCCGTCGAGAGCGTCCAGCCCTCCGATGAGGGCTGCCAGGAATGCCTGAAGACGGGCGGCACATGGGTACACCTGCGAATGTGCATGGTCTGCGGTCATGTGGGCTGCTGCGACTCTTCTCCCGGGAAGCACGCCACCGGCCACTTCGGCGAGACCGGACACCCGGTGATGCAGTCCTTCGAGCCGGGTGAGACCTGGAGCTGGTGCTACGTGGACGAGGCATACCTGGGGCCGTTCGAGGCCCTTCGCTGAACCGACGCACCTCTCGTTGAGGCGGCCCCGGCCAGCCCGTACGTTGATCGCATGAACGCGGTGCGCACGCTCCTCCTTGCTCTCATCCTTGGACTGACCCCGCTCGGGGTCGCGATCGCGCAGGAACCGCCTGCTGCCGACACCGGCGCCGCCGAGGTCGAGGACCAGCCACAGCCCAGGGATCCCTTCTACGCCTCACCGTATCTGCCGCTGGACCGGTGGGAGTATCCGATCCTCGAGTACTGGGTGTCATCCGGGCTCATCACGTCGCTGTCGCCCATGGTCAAACCGTGGCGGCGCATGGATATCGCGCGGGCGCTCGAGGCGCTGGATGAAGACCGGCTGGGCGGAGGCGAGAGGGACTGGCTGGACCGGCTGCGGCAGGCCTTCGCGCCCGAGCTCTCCCTCCTGGCCAGCAGCGGGCGCCAGAACGTGAACGTCAATCTCGAGCTGGCCGCCGGGGCGCAGTACGCCAGCCAGACGCACCGTGATATGCTGCGCCCGGAACTCGACGGCGAGTTCTCCGATGCGGAGCTCATGGAGGACATCAGGATCGAAGCCGACGGGGCCGCCGGGCCCGTGGCCGGGGCCTTCCGGCTGCGCCGGCACGGCATCTACTTGAACGACGCCCAGTACCCCGACGGCCGCGTGGTGCCGAAGTTGGAGAACCCCTTCGGGGGCGAGATGTCGGTCCGCGTCGAGGAGGGGTACCTGGAGTTCCAGAGCCGTTACGCCCGGATCGGCTTCGGAAGCATGTACCGGAACTGGGGGCTACCGAACCAGCACGGATTCCTCCGGTCGGACTACGCGTACAGCCAGGAAGAGGTCTCGTACCGGGTGGGCAGCGACCGCATCTACCTGATCGGGATGTTCGCCTCCTACGGCGACTACGGAGCGGACACCACGCACTACGTGGCCATCCACCGTCTCGAGGTCCGGCCGATCGACAACCTGCTGGTGTCCGTGTCCGAGTCGAGCGTCCACGGCGGACCGGACCAGCCGCTGGACTGGAAGCTGGTGAACCCGGTG
>JAMJQR010000036.1 GCA_023554335.1 Candidatus Benthicola marisminoris | reverse complement strand
GACCGGCTGCATGGCGGCGCTCGAAGCCGAAAGATGGCTCGCCCATGGAGACGACGGCTGACCGGGACGAGGAACCCGCCGGGCGCCGCGTGCGTATATGTCGAGCCCGGATCGTTGACTTGTCGAGCGGGCGGAAACTAGTGTGATGGGGGCTGCAGGCCGCGAACCGTGGCTTCGGCCCGAGAAAAGCGAGCGGGAATGGCTGAAATGAGCGATACGATGACCGAGGGTGGCGTCACCCTTACCCTCACCGCGGAGGCGGCCGTACAGGTGCGGCAGTTTTTCGCGGCGGAGAACCTGGATGAGACTTCGGCCGCCCTGCGGGTGAGCGTGATGCCCGGGGGCTGCTCGGGATTCGAGTACGCACTCGAGGTGGACGAGGAGGCCCCGGCAGAGGACGACTACGTCCTCGAATCGGAGGGGATACGGCTCTTCATGGATCCGTTCAGCGGCCAGTACCTGTCCGGCGTCACGATCGGGTACCACAGCAGTTTTCAGGGCCAGGGCTTCACGTTCGAGAACCCCAACGCTACGGGTTCCTGCGGCTGCGGAACTTCATTCTCGGTCTGATCCCGGCCATGAGACGGCTCGCAGCCCGCGAGTTCCGGCCCGGCACCGTCGCACCGACGGAGCCGGGCTTCGCTGCTTCCGGGGGGGATCTGCCGTGAGCTCCGCATCCCTCGAGGTGCGGACCATCCCGGTCGGCCCCTTTCAGGCGAACTGCTTCCTGGCGCGGTCCGCGGAAGACGTGGTCGTCGTGGATCCCGGCGCGGAACCGGACCGGATCATCTCCATGCTCGAGGTCTGGGAGGCCGCTCCCCACGCCATCGTGCTGACCCACGCGCACGTGGACCACGTGGGTGGCGTGGCCGGCCTGGCAGGCCGCTACGGGTGTCCGGTCTACCTGCACCCGGACGATCTCCCCCTGTACGAGCGGGCCGCGGAGCACGGAGCGATGTTCGGGGTGCGAATCGAGTCGCCACCACCGCCCGACCATGGACTGGAGCACGGTCAGGTTCTTCGCTTCGGAACCATCGAGTTCGAGGTGCGTCACGCGCCGGGGCACTCGCCGGGCGGCGTGGTACTGGTCTCGGGGAGCGAGGCTTTCGTGGGAGACTGCGTCTTCGCCGGCTCCATCGGACGCACCGACCTTCCGGGCGGAGATACGGCCACGCTCCTCCGCTCCATCCGGGAGCAGATCCTGACGCTTCCGCCCGCGACCACCCTGTACTCGGGTCACGGCCCGGCCACTTCGGTCGAGACCGAGGCCGAGACGAATCCGTTCGTGGGCCGCAACGCGGCGATGGGCTGGTAATGCTCCCGCCCGACGAGCTCGTTCCCGATGCCGACGCTGAGCAAGAGGCGGAGTCGGGGCCGATGACGCCCCGTAAGCCGGCCGCCGACGTCACCGAGCGGCTCTCTCAGATCCGCTGGTTCCTGGGCGAAGCCGAGCATGTGGTGGTGCTCACGCACGACAATCCGGATCCCGATGCGATCGGCTCGGCGGCCGGCCTCGGCTTCCTGGTCGAGCGCGTCTCGGGGCTCCCCGTCACGCTCGCGTTCGGCGGCATCATCGGCCGTGCGGAGAACCGGTCGCTGATGGAAGAGCTGGACGTGCCGTTCAAGCGCATCGAGGGCCTCGAAGTCGCCCCGAACACGGCGTTCGCCCTCGTGGACACCCAGCCCGGCTCGGGCAACAACGCGCTTCCCCAGGGAGTGATCCCGGCGATCGTGCTCGACCACCATCCCCCGCGGCCGGAGAGCGAGGCCGCCTCGTTCACGGACATCAGACCCGAATTCGGGGCGTCCGCGTCCATGATCGTCGAGTACATTCGAGCCGCGAAGCTGGAGCCGGAACGAAAGCTGGCCACCGCCCTGTTCTACGGAATCCAGTCGGAGACCATGGACCTGGGGCGGGAGGCGTCCGAGGCCGACGTGGCGGCGAGCGTGTTCCTGTACCCGCGTACCGATCCCGCAGCCATCTCCAGAATCCGGCACGCACGGGTCCCGCGCGGCGTGTATCGTTCCATCCACGAGGGCCTGGAACGGGCCTGGAGCCGGGGCGAGGTCGTATTCGTTCCGCTGGGCGACCTGGACTATCCGGACCTCGTGGCGCAGCTGGCGGACCTGTTTCTCAGAGTGCACGGGGTGGACTGGGTCATCGCGGCGGGTCGGTACAAGGAGAGTCTCCTCATTTCGGTGCGGGCGCAGCAGCCGGACGCTCACGCGGGAGACCTGGTGCAGGGCGTGGTGGGTTCCCGCGGGTCGGCCGGCGGCCACGGCGAGATGGCCGGGGCCCGGATCGGGCTCAGCCCGGAGGCGTCCTCGGAGGAGGCCGACGAGCTGATCGACGGCCTGTTCGACGAGTTCGCCGTCGCCCTCGAAGTCGAAGCCCTGGCGCCCGAATCCCTTATCGCCGTCGAGGAAGAAGGGGCCGAGTCCCCGTGATCCGCGTGGGTCTCACCGGCACCATCGGAGCCGGGAAGAGCACGGTCGGCGACCTGTTCGAGTCCTGGGGCGCGAGCCGAGTCGATGCGGACGTGCTCGCGCGACGGGTGGTGGAACCGGGGCAGCCCGCTCTCGAGTCCATCCGCCAGGTCTTTGGCGACTCCATGCTCAACGAAGATGGAACCCTCGACCGGGCGGCCCTTCGCTCCGTGGTGTTCGCGGACCCCGGGGCCCTCAGGCGACTGGAGGCCATCATCCACCCGGCCGTGGATCGCCTGCGCGCCGACCTGCTCGACCGGGCCTCGGCCCGGGGAGCGACGGTGGCCGTGCTCGAGATTCCTCTCCTCTTCGAGAAGGACCTGAGGCACGAGTTCGACGCGGTCGTGGTGGTGGACGCGCCCGAGGATGTGCGCCGGGGCCGCGTATGCGAATCGCGTGGTCTCACGCCCGACGAATTTGCGGCCATGGACGCCGCGCAGTGGCCGGGCGAGCGCAAGCGCGGTGGAGCCGATCACGTGATCTGGAATGACGACGATCTTTCCGTCCTCGAGGCAGAGACCGCCGCCGTGTGGACGGCCATCACGGGTTCCACACCCGAATCGGCGGTCGAGTCGGTCGAGGCGGCCGCTCGGGCCGACGGCTGGCACGTGGACCTCCACATGCACACCCGCGCCTCCTCCGACTGCCTGAGCTCGCCGGAGGATGTGGTCCGGCAGGCGCGGCAGGTGGGCCTGAACCGCATCGCCATCACGGATCACAACGAGATTGAAGGCGCATTCGAGGCCCGGGAGATCGACCCCGAGCTGGTCATCGTCGGTGAAGAGGTGCGCACGGCCGAAGGCCTGGACCTCATCGGCCTCTTCATCCGCGAGCACATTCCGCGTGGCGGCACGTTCCGCGAGGTCGCGAACGAGATCCGGCGGCAGGGAGGGGTGGCCTACGCCCCGCACCCGTTCGACTCACGCCGTGGCACGACCGAGGAGTTCCTCGATGGCGTGCGCGACTGCATCGATGCGGTGGAGGGCTTCAACGCACGCATCCACGACCCGCGTCGCAACCAGCGCGCCCAGAACTGGGCCCTCGCTCACGGTCTTCCCCTCGGGGCCGGAAGCGATGCGCACCTGCTGAGCGAGATCGGGCGGGGGCGCGTCATCATGCCGGCATTCGCCGGTCCGGCCGAGTTCCTGGCCTCTCTGTCCGAAGGCAGGATCGAGGGACGCGCGTCCAGCCACCTCGTCCACCTCGGCTCCACCTGGGCCAAGATCGCCCGCAAGATCGGGATGGGCGGGTGACCGGCCTTCCGCCTCGCGAGCGCTGGGGTACCCGGATCGGATTGATCCTGGCCATGGCCGGGAACGCCGTCGGGCTCGGCAACTTCCTTCGATTCCCGGTCCAGGCTGCCCAGAACGGCGGCGGGACGTTCATGATCCCGTACTTCGTGTCGTTTCTGGTACTCGGGATTCCCCTCATGTGGATCGAGTGGGGGATCGGGCGCTACGGAGGGCGGTTCGGCCACGGCACGGTGCCGGGGATGTTCGATTCCCTGACGGACGGCAGGAAGAAGTGGGCCAAGTACGCCGGCGTGCTCGGCCTGTTCATGCCGCTCGTCGTCTTCATCTACTACACCTACGTGGTGTCGTGGATGCTGGGCTTCAGCGTGTTCAGCCTCACCGGAGCCTACTTCGGGCTGGAAGAAGTCGAGCAGATGCGCGGCTTCCTGGCTTCCTACCAGAACATCTTCGATTCGTCGGTGCATGGCGCCTGGATCGCGCTCCTTTTCTTCCTGGTCACGCTCTCCTTCCTTGGATGGGTGCTCTCACGCGGGATCAGCGGCGGGATCGAAAAGCTGGCCCTGATCGGGATGCCGATTCTGTTCCTGTTCGCCTTCCTGCTGGCGGCTCGGGTCCTGACGCTGCCTCCGGCAGAGGCCAGTCCCATGGCGGGCCTCAACTTCATCTGGAACCCCGAGTGGAGCAGTCTGGCTGAACCGAAGGTCTGGCTGGCTGCCGCGGGGCAGATGTTCTTCACGCTGTCGCTCGGGATGGGCACGATCCACACGTACGCTTCGTACCTGTCGGAGCGAGACGACATCACGCTTACGGGCCTGTCCACGGGGGCTACGAACGAGTTCGCCGAAGTCGTGCTCGGCGGGACGATCGCGATCCCTGCGGCGGTCGTCTTCTTCGGGATCGACGGGGCGCAGGAGGTAGCGCGGGGCGGCTCTTTCGATCTCGGCATCGTGGCCATGGGCGTGGTGTTCCAGAGCCTGCCGGGTCCCGAGCTGCTGGCCCGCATGACCGGATTCCTGTGGTTTTTCCTCCTGTTCATCGCGGGCATCACGTCGGCCGTCGCTCAGGCGAGTCCGGCGATCTCGTTCATGCAGGAGGGTTTCCACTGGCGCCGGCGGACCGCCGTGCGGGGCCTCATGGTGCTGGCGCTCGGGATCGGCATGCTGCACGTCGTCTTCTACCCGACCGGATTTCTGGACGAGTGGGACTACTGGGCCGGGACCTTCGGACTGGTCATCTTCGCCGCGATCGAGATCGTCCTGTTCTCCTTTGTGTTCGGTATCGATCGCGGGTGGGATGAGCTGCACCGCGGAGCGGATCTCCGGATCCCGCCGATCTACAAGCCGATCATGAAGTGGGTGACGCCGGTCTTCCTCTATACGCTCCTGATCTGGTGGAGCGTGACCGAGGCGGTGCCCCAGCTCCTGATGGAGGGGAAGGCGCCGGAGGACATCGGGTATCTGTGGCTGAGCCGGGGCGTGATGCTCGTGCTCTTCGTGGCCGGGCTGCTGCTGGTTCGCGCCGCGTGGCGCCGGAAGGAAGAGGGACATTCGTGAGCGCATCCGATATGACGCCGTTCGCGCTGGGATTCATGACCGTGAGCATGGTCAGCGTGACGGCCCTGGTGCTCTACTGCTATTCGAGGATCCTGAGGGACGATCGATCACTGGATGCGGAGGCCGAAGATTAATTCCATCGACAGGGCTCGCCGGTCGGGCCTGCAGAGGGTGCTGCAGGAGCTGGAGCCGGGCCGCAGCGTCGTGCTCTCGACGCACCTCAACGCGGACGGGGACGGAGCCGGAAGCCAGGCGGCAGCGGCCCACTGGCTGGCCCGGAGGGGGCTGCAGGCTGTGATCGTGAACCCGACCCCCTTCCCGGACTCCTTCCGCTTCCTCCTGGCGGACGGGATGGAGGCTTGGACGCCGGCCGATCCGGAGGGGGAGAAGGCCATGCGGGACGCGGACGTGTTCCTGGTGCTAGACACCGCGGAGCCGTCGCGTCTCGGAGCCGTCATGAGCCGGACGGAGGGTCGCAGGATGCTCGTGGTGGACCACCATCCACCGACGTCATCCTCCGTGGGGGACGTGGTGGTGTGCGATCCCACCGCCTGCGCCACGGGCGAGCTCGTCTTCGACCTGATCCGTCTCGCCGGTGACGAAATCACGCGCGAAGAAGCGGACGGCCTGTACGTGGCGATCGCCACCGACACCGGCTCGTTCCGCTTCGGGAACACCACCGCGCGCACCCATGAGATCGCGGCCGACCTGCTGCGGGCCGGCGTCGATCCCGAGTCGATGTACCTGCGCATCTACGCCCAGTATACCCCGGCTGGACTCGAGCTGGTGCGCCGCGCCCTCGAGCGCCTCGAGGTGGCCGACGACTTGCCGGTGGCCTGGATCTCGCTTCGTCACGCCGATCTCGCTCAGACGGGGGCCACCAAGGAAGACCTGGAGGGAATCGTCGAGTACGCCCGCCGGATTCGAGGCGTACAGGTGGCCCTGCTGTTCCGGGAGCTGCACGACGGGAGCACCAAGATCTCGCTACGCTCCTCGGGGGACGCCGATGTCGCGGCCGTAGCCCGCCGCCTGGGTGGCGGCGGACACGTCAAAGCCGCGGGAGCCGTCATCCCGGAGGCCCTCGAGGCGGCCGAGGCTCGCGTGCTGGATGAAGTGCGGGAGGCGCTGTCCTGATCCCCCCGTCCGGTGCCGTTTTCGGCTACCCCTGTACCGCGAGGCCTGCGATCCCTAAATTATTGGTGTCCTGCCCGTCCACCGCCTTCACCGGCGGCAGGGATACGTCTCTCCTCTCTGCGAGGGAGTGATGGAACAGGACAGGACGAACGGACGGAACACCCCCACGACGGAAGTGGCCACGCGGCTCCGCGATCTCGGCCAGCGCATCGCGCCGACCGAGATCAGTGACGTGTGGGTATTCCCACCGCTTTCCCACCTCGAGGGATCGACGGAGTTCCTGCTTTTCACCCGGTTCTTGCCCGACGAGATGAGGCACCTTTGCGGGGCCGAGTTCGCGGAAGGCAACGGAAACGGGAACGGCCAGGTCGCGGCGAGCCTCGGAAACGGGAACGGCCACGCCAACGGGAATGGCGACGGAGAGACGGCGGTGGCGGGCGGCAACTGCCGGCGCATTACCGAGTACGGAGCCATGCCGTCTCACCGCGTCCCGCGCGTCGTAGCCGGCTTTCGGGAGCGGCTGGGCGACCATCGCGAGCCCCTTCATTTCGAGATCGGTGGCTGTACCGACAGCTGGGTGCAGCTGATCAGCGCGGAGGAGCATCCGGTCGATTGATCCGCTGATCCCAGCGAGTTAGGTTCGGCCGCGCGGCCGGACACCGGCGCTCGTCGTGGAACCGCGACGGGCGCCTTGTGTTTGCGATAGGCATGGGCCGCTTCGGCCAAACGTCACGCGTCACAGGTGGTGAGGACATGAACGAGCTCGAGATTGGAGTCGCGGTCGCATTCGCCGCGGGCGTTCTGTCCTTTCTCTCGCCGTGCGTGCTGCCGCTCGTGCCGTCCTACCTGTCGTTCGTCAGCGGCGTGGGTATCGAGGAGCTCGAGGACGGTGGCGGCGACGTGCGCCGGGTGGCGTTCATGCATTCGCTGTTCTTCGTCCTCGGTTTCAGCCTCATCTTTCTCGCCCTCGGCGCCTCCGCGACCTTCGTCGGACGGCTCCTGCGGGAGTACCAGGTGTGGATCGCCCGGGTCGGGGGCCTGCTGATCATCTTCTTCGGCCTGTACCTGGTCGGTTTCCGGCCGTTCAAGGGCATGGCCCGCGAGCGGAGGATCCATCTCCGAGACAAGCCGCTCGGCTACCTGGGCTCCACCGTGGTCGGGTTCACGTTCGGGGCGGGCTGGACGCCATGCATCGGACCCATCCTGGGCGGCATCCTCACCTTCGCGGCGACCCGGCAGACGCTCACCGACGGCCTGGTGCTGCTCGGCTTCTACTCGTTGGGTCTGGCTGTGCCGTTCCTCCTCAGCGCTCTGGCTCTCTCGTGGTTCCTGTCCACGTTCGATCGATTCAAGCGCTGGATCCCATGGGTCGAGAGGGTGAGCGGACTTCTGCTGATCGCGGTGGGGATTCTGCTCGCAAGCGGCCGCTTCACGGCCCTGGCCGGGTGGGCCACACAGTTCACTCCGTCGTTCATCCTGGAGAGGATCTAGGAGAGAAGCGTTCGAGCGGTCCCCCCGCTCGCTAGACGGCCTCCTCCTGCTCGATCTCTTCCTCGAGGAGCTGGCGCTCCAGAAGGCGGGCGTACACCCCGCCGTGGGCCAACAGCTCGGCGTGCGTTCCCGTCTCCGCAAGCTCCCCGTCCTCGAGAACCAGGATCAGGTCGGCGCCCGCCACCGCCGTGACCCGGTGCGAGACCACGATCGACGTGCGATCGGCCATGAACTCCTGCAGGCCCGCGAGTATCGCCTCCTCGGTCACCGTGTCCACGGCCGACAGGGAATCGTCCAGTACCAGGATGGGGGTGTCGCGGTAGAGGGCCCGGGCGATCGTGGCGCGCTGCTTCTGCCCGCCCGACAGGTTGATCCCGCGCTCTCCGAGTGCGGTCTCGAGCCCGTCCGGGAGAACGTCGAGCGTGGGCCGCAGCTGCGCGATGTCGAGGGCGCGATCCAGTCGCCCGGTGTCTGCCGACTCCGCCGGACCCATGGTCAGGTTGCGACTGAGAGGCATGCTGAACAGGAAGGGGTCCTGCGGAACCACTCCCACCGAGTCGCGCAGGTCCTCGATCCGCATGCGTCGTACGTCGACGCCGTCCACGAACACGCTCCCGGCTCCCACGTCATACAGGCGCGGAATGAGGCGGACCAGCGTGGTCTTTCCACTCGCCGTCCCTCCGACGATCGCCACCGTCTGCCCCGGCTCGATCTGGAAGGAGATGTTCTTCAGGATCCACCGGTCCGTTCCGGGATACCGGAACGAGACGTCCCGGAACTCGATCCCGCCGCGGATCGCCGGCATAGCGACTGGGTCTTCCGGCTCCTCGATCACGTGCGGCTCGGCGAGGAGCGAGTTGATGCGGCCCATGGAGGCGGCGCCCCGCTGGATCTGGTTCGTGACCCAGCCCACCGCGATCATCGGCCACATGAGCAGCACGAGATAGAAGCCGAACGCTACGTAGTCGCCCACCGTAATCGCGCCGGCGATCACCTCCTGCCCTCCGAACCAGAGCACCAGGACGGAGCCCAGCCCTCCCATGAAGGTCAGGACGGGAAAGAAGGCGCCCCAGATGCGCGCCAGGTCCATGTTCCGGCGGCGGTACTCGGCGTTCAGGCTCGCGAACGCCTCCGACCGGTCAGCCTCGCGGCCATACGCCTTCACTATGCGGATGCCGGCCAGGTTCTCCTGCGCGAAGTTGGAGATCTCCGAGAACTGCTCCTGGATACGCTCGAACCGGACGTTGATCTTCTTCCCGATCCACATCACGAGACCGGGCATCAGGACCATGGGAATCATGGCGATCAGGGTGAGCCTGGGGCTGATCCAGATCATCAATCCGAGCGCCAGCGACCCGATGGTGACTGTGTTCACCAGGTACATGATGGACGGTCCCGCCACCTGGCGGACCGCCTGCACGTCGTTGGTTGCGCGGCTCATCAAGTCGCCGGTTCGCCAGCGGTCGTAGAACTGCGGCGGAAGCCGGAGCAGATGGGCGAAGATGTCGTTTCGAAGGTCGGTCTCGATCTTCCGGCTGATCCCGTTCAGGAGCTCGCGCATCCCATAACGCGCCGCGCCGGCGGCCAGGGCGGCACCCACGAGCAGGAGCGCGTACTGGACGATCCTGTCCGTCGTCAACTCCGCGGTCAGGCCATCGATGGCCAGCTTGACGATGAACGGGCCCAGGATCGTGAAGACGTTGGACACGACGACCAGAAGCATGCCCGCGGCCAGCCCCCTGAGATAGGGGCGGTAGTATGGCAGCAGAGCGCGAAGGTGTCTCATCTTCCTCCTGGTCGTATACCGCCGGTCCGCACTCGCCCGGCCGGATCCTTGGGCCGGCTATCGCGGTACCAGTCTGCCAGCCGGTATATAGAGTACGGAGGCGAGCCCGTCGAGGTCCACCGGCTGGGCCCGCGGACCTGGCCCGGTACGTGCAAACTCGGGGCGCAGCAGAGCACGAACGAGGCCCAAAGACCGATTCGGCCGCACTGAACGAGCGGTACCCGGAGGTTGAGATGCGCAACAAGTTCCGATCCATGACACCCGTGTTCCTTCTGTTCGCCGCCGGGTTCCTGGCTGCCTGCGGAAACTCGGCGGACGAAGTCGACCCGCTGGACCGGGAGCTGGACCTGGCCATGGCCGAAGATTCGCTGGCCGCCCTCTCGGATACGGCCATGGCCGAGGCCGATGAGGCCGAGGCGCCCGTTCAGACGCGGGCGGAGACGCCTCCACCGCGGCGCGATCCTCCCCAGAGCACTACGCCGGCCCGGACCGATCCGACGCCGGATCCCGAGCCGCCGCCGGCTCCGCGGTATCGCGACGTCAGGGTGTCGGCCGGGACTCTCATGCGGGTGAGCCTGGACCGGGAGCTCAGCACGGAGACGAGCAACGTCGGCGACGTGTTCACGGTCACGCTCCTCGGGCCGGTGACCGACGCGGCCGGGCTCGATATTCCCGCGGGGACCAGGATTCAGGGAGAGGTCACGGCTCTCGAGGTGTCCGGTAGCCAGGGGCAGCAGGCGATGATCCGGCTGGACTTCGGGAAGGTCCTGCTGGACGGTGAGTCCTACCAGGTGGCGCTCACCGTGAGCGAAGCCAACGCGACCACCCGGGGCCGCAGCAGCACCGAGGAAAAGGCGGTCAAGATTGGCGCGGGTGCCGTGGTCGGCGGGATCCTGGGACGCGTGATCGGCGGAAACGCCACCGGGACGATCATCGGAGGCGTGGCAGGAGCCGCGGCCGGTACGGCGATCGCGCTCGGCACGGAGGACGTCGACGCCGTCCTGGAAGAGGGCTCCGAGATGACGCTCCGCGTCGAGGAAACGTTTACGGTGCGGAGACGCGTTTAGACGTCAGTAGCCGAGAGCCTGTCCTCCGCGGCGGCGGTCGGCGGCTCCGAGCAGGGTCCCGTCCTCGAGAACGTGGATCGACTGCACGTCGCCGCTGATACCCGTCCGCTCTTCCAGCACGTGACCGCGCCGCTGAAGCTCCTGCACGATCGCGGGTGGCAGGCCGGACGGCTCGTAGCGGAGCAGGTCGGGCAGGTGCTGGTGGTGGAACCGCGGGGCGTCCACCGACGCGCGCACCGGAAGCCCGAAGTCCACGTGGTTCGTCACGGCCTGGAAGATGGTTGTGATGATGGTGGCGCCCCCCGGCGTGCCGGTCACCAGCTCGGTCCTCCCCTCCGGACCCACCACGATCGTCGGCGTCATCGCCGAGAGCATTCGCTTGCCCGGTGCGATCGCGTTGGCCTCTCCCTGCACGAGACCGAACTGATTCGGGACGCCCGGTTTCGACGTGAAATCATCCATCTCGTTGTTGAGCAGGTAGCCGGCGCCCCGGACCACTACCTTCGACCCGAACCAGCTGTTGATGGTGGTGGTCACGGCGACCGCGTTGCCCTCCCGGTCCACGATCGAGTAGTGGGTCGTCTGAGTAGACTCTTCGGGCACGCGGTTGAAGGCGCGCGAGTCCGACGCCAGTCGCATGTCGATCGTCCCGGCGAGCGAGTCCGCGTAGGCCTGGGACAGCAGGCGGCCCATGGGAATCTCGACGAAGTCCGGATCGCCGAGGAAGTAGTTCCGGTCGGCATAGGCCCGCCGCATCCCCTCGACGGCGACGTGCACGTGATCCGCCGACAGCCAGCCCATTGACGCGAGATCGAAGCTCTCGACGATGTTCAGGATCTGGCCCATGGTGACGCCCCCGGAGCTGGGAGGCGGCATGGTGATCACTTCGTGGCCGCGATAATCAAGAACGACTGGATCCCGCCACACCGCGTCGTACGAGGCCAGGTCCTCATGGGTGATGAGCCCACCGCCTCGGTCCATCTCGGCAACCGTGGAGTCGGCGATCCAGCCGGCGTAGAAGGCCGCTGCTCCCTCATCGGCGATGGACTGGAGAGCCCGGGCCAGGTCCGGCTGGCGGAACACGGAGCCTATCTGCGGCGGCTCGCCGCCCGGCAGGAAGACGGCCGCGGTGCTGGGAAAACGGAGCAGCAGCTCGGCCCTGGCTCCGACCGAGGAAAGGTGTCTGGGAGCGATCACGAAACCGTCTCGGGCCAGGCGGATGGCCGGCTCCAGCAGGTCCGCCCAGGGAAGCGTGCCGAAGCGACTCCAGGCGGCTTCCATCCCGGCTACCGAGCCGGGGACGCCCGATGCGAGGTGGCCGAGCACCCCTGCGTCCGTCACGCGGCCGTCGGCATCCAGATACATGTCCGCCGTCGCGGCGAGCGGCGCCTTCTCGCGGTAGTCCAGCGCCACGCGCGTGTCGTCGGCCATGCGGGCCACCAGGAAGCCGCCACCCCCGATGTTGCCGGCCTCCGGATTCACGACGGCGAGCGTGAATCCCGTAGCCACCGCGGCGTCGACCGCGTTGCCCCCGGCCTGCAGCATGCTGAGCCCGGCGGCGCTGGCCAGCGAATCGGTGCTGACCACCATTCCGTGGGCAGCGCTAAGGGGCGAATCGGCCTGCGGGTAGCGCCAGCCAGGCGGGAACTCCTGGACGAGAGGCTCGCTGGCCGTCCCGCCACCGGAACAGCCGGCCATGACGACGACGAACGCAAAAGTGCCTGCGCGTCTTTTCCATCGCTTCGTGTGGTTCATCAGATCAATGTAGCCACGCTTTGCCGCTTCGGCAGTCGAGCCCGGATGTGCTTGCCACGGGATGCCACAGGCGCGCACATTTCCAAAGTCCGGAAGAACCGGGCCCTTTCCAGCGAGTCATCATGAAGAAACGTCTTGTCCTTCCTCTGCTGCTCCTTGTCGGCATGCTCGCCGCACCCGCCGCACACGCGCAGTTCACGGTGGGTGCGTACGGGCTGCTGAACTCCGCGGGCGTCAGCGGTGACGCGCCTACGGACTTCTCCTACGGCGGCAACACCGGTTTCGGCTTCGGTCTCATCGGCGAGCACCTCCTGACCGACGACGTCTGGCTGAGCGTCCAGCCGGGCATCCACCCGCGTGGTGCGGCCATCGAGTTCAAGTTCGATGACGAAGAGGACCCGACGAAGATCGGGAGCCTGAATCTGAGCTACTTCGCCGTCCCGGTGCTGGCGAAGTTCGTCACGGCGGGCGGCAAGGTATACGTGATGAGCGGGCTCAACTTCTCGTTCCTCACGAGCGCCGAGATCGTCCCGGAGGAAGGCGGAGGCGAGTCCGAGGACGTCAAGGACTCGCTGCGGAACTTCGATGTGGGTGTGGACTTCGGCGTCGGTGGCCAGCTGCCCGCGGGCCGGATCCGGATCATGCTGGAGGCCCGGTACGAGCAGGGTCTAATCAACATCATCGAGGAGGATTCGACTCCGGAGGGGCTGAGGGCGCGTCTACGATCCAGTGGTCTGCAACTGCTGGCGGGGGTCCTGCTGCCGTTGGGAGGTGGAGAATGAGAACCGCACGACGGACCTGGCAGACTCCCCTGTTCGCGGTCGCGGTCCTCGGACTGGCCGTGACGCCGCTGGCCGGGCAGGAGACGGATGATCGGGAGTGGAAAGCTCCGCATAAGAACGGCCATACGTTCAGCCCGGCCCTCGGGGTTCCGGACGCATTCGTGCGGTCGTACATCCGGACGAACGTCGGACTCTCCAATACCTTCGACGTAGACATTCCGCTCGGAGTCGTCGGTAGCGACACCCTGTTCGCATCGCGCGGGTCGCTGCTGTTCGCGCTTCTGGGGCTCGAGTACCAGCAGACGATCAAGGACTGGATCGCGTTCCGCGCCGCATTCAAGGTCAACGGACGCCTGGGGACGGGGACGTCAGCCCTTCTCGCGAGCGGAGTCTCTGCCAGCACGGGATTCGAGCTCGGGTGGCTGATGCGCCTGCTGGAGACGGACAAGAGCTATCTGTCTCTCAGCTTCGACGTCAGGAAAAGCGACTTCACGACGATCAATATCGCCGACTTCGTCGAGGACGTGATTGACGGCGAGGACGCTGAGCTGGTCGGCAAGACACCGTCCATGCGCGCGGGAGCCGGCGTTCGCTTCACCCATGCCTTCAGTCCCCTGATCGGTCTCGTGAGTTTCTTGGAGACCGGGTACGGCGAGTCCGTGGACCGCACCAAGGAGGACGAGTGGTTCACGCGCTTCGGAGCCACGGTGGACTTCGATCTCGCAGCGGTGAACTGGCTGCCCGTCGGCCTGGCGGCCGGATACTCGCAGGACTCGTTCCCGGAGGGCGGCGCCGACATCACCGACGTCGTTCGAACGATCTTGTTCCGAATCGGCTACACGGGGCGTGAGGACCTGAACCTGGGGCTCAACTTCAGGTACGCTTCGTTCCCGACGGAGTCGCTGGACACGAAGATCAAGTCCACCGGCGTCGACTTCGACATCCGATACTTCTTCTAGGGGGAGCGGCCCGGTGACTTCGCGGTTGCGCCCGGCATGAGCGCTGAGACTGGCGGAGGTCGGCAGAAGGGGCTTCTGACAGCCCTCGGCAAGCGCCTCTCCGTCCTGTTCTGGTTCCTGGTGGCCGTCATCGCGGCGCCGGTCGTCGTGCCCGATGGGCCGATCATACGGGTGGTCATGGCGGCCGCCCTGTTCGTGCTCATGCTCTCCGGGCTGCACGCGATCTCCGAGCGTCGGCGACAGCTGTTGGTAGGTCTCGCGCTGGCCGTTCCGGCCGTGGTCCTCAACGCCATCGGCCTCGCGACCAACAATCTCCAGCTCTACATCGTATCGCAGTTCGTATACCTGGCCTTCTTCGTCTACCTGGCGTTCCACATCCTCCTGTATACGTTGAGGCAGCACGAGGTTGATGCCGAGACCATCTACGGGGCGGTGAGCGTCTACCTGTTGATGGCGCTGATATGGGGGATCGCCTTCTACTCCATCGCCCTGACGAATCCCGGCTCGTTTCACTTTCCTGACAAGGATGAGCTGGGGGCGCTCCAGGCCACGCGTGCGGCGCTACTGGACGAAGCGGAAGAGGGTGATGCGATCGTTCTGCCCGACGAGTGGCAGGAGCGGGCGAACAGTGCCTCCGGGACCATGATGTACTACAGCTTCGTCACCCTGACGACGCTGGGGTACGGCGACATCTACCCTGTCAGCGATTCCGCGCGCATCCTGGCCATGCTGGAGGCGACGCTCGGGCAGCTCTACCTGGTGATCCTGGTAGCTCGGCTCGTGGGGCTGTACACGTCACAGGAGTCGGAACGGAGGAGGAAGGCGACACCCACCTAGTCAGGACAGGCGGCGGACGGCTGGATACGCGTCGAATCCGCGGTCGAACGTCATGATCGTCTCGGCGCCGTTGTGCTCCATGGACGCCAGGTGGACAGAGTCTCGCGCCGTGAGGCCCCTCGCTCCGAGCAGTATTTCTTTCGCGCGCTGCACGGTCGCCAGGTCGACGGGGAAGACCTCGTCTACCACCCCCAGCAGTACCTCGAAAGCCGGCTGAATCGCCTCCGCTCTCCCTATGGCCGAATACCTGTGCAGAATCTCCTGCAGGACTTCAGCGTCCGTGACCAGACGATGGTCGGTCGAGATCGCCCGTTCCAGCATCCGGAGTGCGTCGAGCTTGTGCGTATGTGACGCACCGATGACGTACATCGGGATGTTGGAGTCAACAAAGATCATTCGGGATCGCCTCTGTACCCTCGTTCGACTTCTTCGAGCATGGACTCGATGTCGCCAGCCGGGAACCCGTGCTCGCTCCCGATCCTGAGGGCGGCCAGTTTCTGTTGCCGACTGCGAGAGGGCGCCGAGCTTCGGGCCGAGCGCAGAGCGCGCCTCACCCAATCGGCCACCGTCGTCTTCTGGGATCGGGCGATTTCTTTGATCTCCGCCATTTCCTCGTCATCCAGGATGACCTGCAATCTTTTACTCATGACATGAGTATGTTTGTCTCTCAATGATGAGTCAACACCATGAAGTCTGTCCTGGTCCCCCAAGAACCCCCGTTTCGCTGGCCACCGATCGGGCATGTGGGTAGTCTATCTGGTCGCGTCCGCCTTTTCGACCACCGGAGAAGCGATGGAGCAGGAAACGAAAGCCCTCAGACTCTCTGTGGCCATGAACCTCATCATGGCGGCGCTGGGTCTCGGTTTCGGCTGGATCTCAGGCTCCCAGGCCATCCTGCTCGACGGATTCTTCTCGCTCATCGGTTTCGTCATGGCGCTCGTGACCATTCGAGTCGCGCGCCTCGTGCTTCAGCCGCCCGACGAGCACTTCCACTTCGGGTACGCGCAGTTCGAGCCGTTCCTCAACACGATCAAGGGCTTGCTCATGCTCGGCGTGGCAGCGTTCGCGCTCGCCGGAAGCATCGGGGCGATCGTGAAGGGGGGTCGGGAGGTGCAGCCCGGCCTCGGGATCGTGTACGCGGTGATCGCGCTCGCGGGCTGCCTGGTCGTGGGGGCGGTGCAGCGCCGGGCGGCCAGACGGATCGGATCGCCGCTCCTCGAGGTCGACTCGAAGAACTGGCTGATCGACGGGCTGCTGAGCGGCGTGGTGGCCGCGGTATTCGGGCTCGCTCTGATCCTCGGGCGGACCCGTTTCGCCTACATGGTGCCCTACGTCGACCCGGTGCTGGTGATCGTTCTGATCCTCGCGATCCTTGCCGTGCCGATTCGCACGATTCGCGAGGGCCTGCGGGAGATCCTGGCCTTCGCGCCCGAACCGGGCGTTCAGGAAGAGGTGCGGAGGCGCGTGGAGGGCGCGATCGGTGATCTTCCCCTCGCTGCCTCGCATGTCCGGATGATGAAGGTAGGCCGATTCCTGTACGTGTTGAACCAGCTCGTGGTGAGCCCTGAGTTCAGACCCGGTCGAGTGAAGGAGCTGGACAAGGTGCGCCAGCGGATCGCAACCGCCATGGAGGGCTTCGAGCCTACGCCGATCGTGGACACCGTGTTTACCGAGGACGAGAAGTGGACCGAATAGGAGCCTGGCCGTGACCCCGCTGATCTCCGCCCAGCTGGTGGTGGCGGGCATCTGCATGGCCCTGGGCCTCCAGCACGCCTTCGTGTGGATCCGCCAGCGAAGCAGTACGGTTCACCTGCTCATCGCCGTCGCCGCCTTCGCTGTCGGCGCCAACGCCCTCGTCGAGGTCGGCATGTACACGGCCACGTCCGTGGAGCAGTACGGAGCCCGGATCCGATGGTCGGTAGCGTTGATCGACGTCTTCCTGGGCGCTCTCATCTGGTTCGTGGTTGTGTGGACGGGAACGGCTCGGCTCTGGCTCGCCGC
>JAMJQR010000258.1 GCA_023554335.1 Candidatus Benthicola marisminoris | reverse complement strand
TCCGTAGTCCGCCAACCCCGAGTAGTGTCGGGCCAGGGCCAGCCGCAGATCCGCCGGGATCAGACCGATGCCCATCCGCTCCACGGGACCGAGCGCCCGTGCCATGTTGTCCGGTGCGCCTCGCTCCAGCGCAGCCCTGCCCGCCTCGGCGAGAACGGCCGCCGCCTGGTACCGGTACGTCGAATCGAGGGTGAGCAACCGGCGGACGTAGCGCAGAGCGGCCTCCACCTCGCCCTTCTTGCCGTATGCGTCGCCCAGCCGAAGCAGCAGCTCCGGCTCGTCCCCCCGCTGGCGGACCGCCAGCCTGTACTCGGCGATCGCCGCGTCCACCTGGCCGGAGGCGTACAGCCGATCTCCACGCTCGACCGCGTCGTCCGGAGCGCTGTCACAGCCCGCCACCCCGAAGAGTCCGACCAGGAGCGCCATGGCTCCCACCGGGAACCCGCCCCCAAGGGAACGCAGCACGATCCTCTGCCTCAGCCGTCCGTGGCCCGCGCCGGAATCTGGGGCCGCGACGTGGCCCGCCGTACGACTCCGTACTTCACGATGCAGTGCAGGGCCCGGAATCCGTCCTTCCAGTTGATTTTCTTCCCCTCAGCGTAGGTCCGGCCGCTGTACGAGACGCCCACCTCGTACACCCGCCATCCGCCTCGGGCGATCTTCGCCGTGAGCTCCGGCTCGACTCCAAAGCCTCGCTCCTCGATCTCCAGCCCCTCGAGAACTTCCTTCCGGAAGCACTTATAGCACGTCTCCATGTCCGTCAGGTTCAGGTTCGTCACCATGTTGGACATCAGAGTGAGGAATCGGTTCCCCACGTAGTGCCAGAAGTACAGCACGCGGTGAGGCTCGCCGCCGAAGAATCGGGAGCCGTAGACTACGTCCGCCCGGTCGTCGAGGATCGGCTCAAGGAGCTTCCGGTACTCGTCCGGGTCGTACTCGAGGTCCGCATCCTGAATGATGACCACATTCCCGCTCGCGGCGGCGAATCCGGTCGCGAGTGCCCTTCCCTTGCCCTGGTTCCGCTCGTGCAGAATGACGCGGTCGACCAGTCCCTCTGCCTCGAGACTCGCCAGGATCTCACGAGAGCGGTCGGACGAGCCATCGTCCACGCACACGAGCTCGATCTTGAGCGGAACCTCCCGCACGCGGCGAACGATCGCCTCGAGCGTTTCCTGCTCGTTGTAAACGGGCATCACCACCGACAGGACCTGCCCCATGGACTCGTTCATCGCGCGTCCTCCGCATCCTCGGTGAGAACCGGCGGCGGCTTCAGGGCCCCACGCTCCTGGAGCGACCGGAAGTACGCGACGGTGCTGCGCAGTCCCTCGTCGAGCGACACCAGCGGCTCCCAGCCGAGCAGCGTCCGTGCCCGCGTGATGTCCGGCTTCCTGACTTTCGGGTCATCGGTGGGAAGTGGCAGGTACGTAACTCCTACGTCCGGGTTCACGAGGGCCTGAATCAGCTCGGCCAGCTGCCCCACCGTGTACTCGTCCGGGTTCCCGATGTTCACCGGGTGCGGCTCGTTCGAGTTGAACAGGCGGTAAATCCCCTCCACCTCGTCCGAGACGTAGCAGAAGCTGCGCGACTGCGAGCCGTCACCGTAGACCGTGAGGCCATGCCCGAGCAGCGCCTGCACGATGAAGTTGGACACGACCCGTCCGTCCCCCGGGCGCATCCGCGGACCGTACGTGTTGAAGATGCGAACGGTGCGCGTGTCGACCCCGTGGTACCTCCGGTACGCGGTGGTCATGGCCTCGGCGAACCTCTTCGCCTCGTCGTACACGCCGCGCGGTCCGATCGGGTTGACGTTTCCCCAGTAGCTCTCGGGCTGAGGATGAACCAGGGGATCGCCGTATACCTCGGAGGTCGACGCCAGGAGGAAGCGGGCGCCCTTGGCCAGGGAGAGGCCCAGCGCGTTGTGAGTACCGAGGCTCCCGACCTTGAGTGTCTGGATCGGGAGCTCCAGGTAGTCCACCGGACTCGCGGGAGACGCGAAGTGAAGCACCCCGTTTAGCTCTCCCTGGACGTCGATGAACTGGGTCACATCGTGCTCCACGAACTCGAAACGCGGCTCGTCCGCGAGGTGCGCGATGTTCTCGAGGTTCCCCGTGATCAGGTTGTCCATCCCGACCACTTCGTGGCCGTCGGACAGGAACCGGTCCGCGAGGTGCGAGCCAAGGAAGCCGGCAGCGCCGGTGATGAGAATCCTCATCGCACCTGCTCGCGGCCGATGGGATAGTACTCGAAGCCGTGCCGCCTCATGCGCGCCGGATCGTACAAGTTGCGACCGTCGAAGATGATGGGTGCCTCGAGCGCGGCCTTCACACGCTCCCAGCTCGGGCGTCGGTACTGCAGCCACTCGGTGACCACCACCAGGGCGTCCGCGCCGGAGAGGGCCGCATACTCGTCTTGAGCGTATTCGATCCGGTCGCCCAGGTACCATTCGCGGGCCACCTCTTCGGCTACCGGGTCGTGCGCGGTGACCGTGGCGCCGGCGGCCAGCAGCTCCTCGATCACCGTCACGGAAGCGGCCTCCCGCATGTCGTCCGTCTCCGGCTTGAAGGCGAGTCCCCAAACCGCGAAGCTCTTTCCCGACAGGTCTTCTCCGAACCGCGTCCGGATCTTCCGGCCCAGGACCTTCTTCTGCCGTTCGTTCGTCTCATGCACTTCCTTGAGGATGGACAGGTCTACGTCCATCTCCTCGCCCGTCTGGATCAGCGCCCGCACGTCCTTGGGGAAGCAGCTTCCCCCGTACCCGGCCCCGGCGTACAGGAACGAGGCCCCGATCCGTGGATCCGAGCCGACTCCGCGCCGAACCATGGTCACGTCTGCGCCGGCGGCCTCGCACAGCGCCGCAATCTGGTTCATGAAGCTGATCCGGGTGGCGAGCATGGCATTGGCCGCGTACTTGGTGAGCTCAGCCGATGCGATGTCCATGAAGATCAGCGGGTTTCCGCTGCGTACGAACGGCTCGTACAGCTCTTCGAGGACCGGACGCGCGCCCTCAGACTCGATGCCGCAGACCACCCGGTCCGGACGCATGAAGTCGTCGATCGCGGCGCCCTCCTTGAGGAACTCCGGATTCGAGCAGACGTGGAACGTGCCATCCGTGTGCTTCTCGATCTCCTCGCGCACCTTCGAGGCCGTGCCGACAGGCACGGTGCTCTTCGTGATCACCACCTTCTCATCGACCAGGTTCTGACCGATGACTCGGGCCACGGCCAGGACGTGCTGGAGATCGGCCGACCCGTCCTCGTCGGGCGGCGTGCCCACCGCGATGAACACCACCTGGCCCTCGCGCACCGCGTCCGCCACGTCGGTGGTGAACCGGATGCGGCCCTCCGCCAGGTTCCGTTGAAGGAGGCGGTCCAGGCCGGGCTCGTAGATAGGGCTCTTCCCTTCGTTGAGCATCCCGATCTTCCGCTCGTCGATGTCCGCGCACGCTACCTGGTTCCCCGTCTCGGCCAGGCAGGCGCCGACCACCAGGCCGACATATCCGCTTCCTACGACCGTGACATTCATGTCTTCCTCGCTCAAACCACCGGGTTATCGTTTATCGTGTTCACGAACCGGCCCTTCATCCAGCGGTACGTTTCCCGAACCGAGGCTTCGATGTCGTGGCCCGGCTTCCAGCCCGTCGCTTCTCTCAGGCGCGTGGAGTCTCCGACCACGACGTCCAGCTCTTCGCGCCGCACCCGGCTCGAGGTCACCTCAATCTCTACCTCGACGCCCGCCTCGTCTATGATCCAGTCGAGGAGGCTTCCGATGCGGATCGCTTCGCCGGAGGCCACGTTGTAGGCAGCCCCGGGCGCATCCAGATCCATCAACATCCTGAAGGCCCTCACCCCGTCACGGACGTCCGTGAAGTCGCGCCTCACTTCCAGGTTGCCGACCGCGACCACGGGCTCGAGCTCGCCGGCGGAAATACGTGCCAGCTGGACGGCGAATTCGGGCACGACGAAAGGCGGCTCCTGTCCCGGGCCCACCAGGTTGAATCCGCGGGCCACCAGGACGCGCAGGCCGTGGGCACGCCGATACGTGTGCGCGGCCAGCTCCTGGCCGGCCTTGGACAGCCCGTACACCGAAACCGGCCGCAGCGACATGTCCTCCGTGATCGGATCTCCGCCCCGCGCAGCATCCCCGTAAGCGTCAGCGGAGCCCATGACCAGAATTCGCGGATCAAAGTCGGGCTTGTTCTCGCGCACGGCGAGAACCGCTTCGCAGAGGTTTACGGTCCCGCCGGCATTGATGTGAACGGCGTCCGACGCGAATTGCCGGGCCAGGGCTCCGGAGGCAAAGCCCGCAAGGTGATAGATCTGGTCCGGCATAGCGGCCGCCACGACGCGAACCAGGGCATCCTGGTCGAGCACGTCGGCCGCCTTCCATTCCACGAGCGCCATCTGCTCGACGGACAGAGTCGATCGGCTGGGAGGCAGGTCGAGCACGGATGCGGATACGTCGACTCCGTGATCGAGGAGCTCCGCGACCAGATGCTGGCCGACGAAACCGTCGGCGCCGGTGACCAGTGCTTTCATTCTCGCAACGCTCCGGGCCTTCGGCGCCGGGCCTGACACGACAAGAAGGCCCCACCAGGTGGCGGAGCCTTCTCGGGTCTTCTCAGCTCGACGCGATGAAGAAGAAACGACTCGCGCCGGCGCCTCAGGGGGCTTTGCGGACCTTGCCCGCCTTGAGGCACCGCGTACAGACACGAACCCGAACGGCCCGCCCGTCCTCCAGGACCCGGACACGCTGCAGGTTCGGCATGAAGCGCCGCTTGCGCTTGTTGTTCGCGTTGCTCACGCGGTTGCCGGTCGCCGGCCCTTTATTGCATACGTAACAGAAGTTTGCCATCTCGAAACCGTCAGTTGAACGAGAGTGAGTCCGCGATGATGAAGCTCGGGCTCGCCGGAATCGCGCTCGCATTTGCCTGGTCCACGGCCTCCTGCTCCACCCATACCGACCGAATCGAATCGTTGAGCGTGAACACGTGACCGAACAACGTCACATTGTCACCCGCGTACACCTGGGTGTCCATCTGAATCAGGTCAGGCGAGAGCAGCACCGGAAACGTGGTCGCGCTGTCCAGCTGGACCGTGAACGAGGCCCTGCCCAGGCGCAGAGCGACCGGGACCGAGCGAAGATAGCCCGTCTCGCCTACCGCCGAGCCCGGATCCGACGCGAGAGCCACGCTGTTGATGTCCACCGGTTCGGAGTCCACGACCTCCTCGAGCACCGGCTCGACCTCGGTTTCCAGGGAGCCCGCCTTCCGGTCCAGCCACCACATGAAACCGACGACGGCCAGCACTGCGACGACCATCAGTATCGTCGAAGTCCCGCGAAGCATCGGTGCCTGCCTTTCCCGACCCGAGGTCGGTTCTAGTTGCCCATCTCGGTGAGCTCGATGATGGCCATCTCGGCGCCATCGCCCTTACGAGCCCCGAGCTTCACGATACGAGTGTATCCACCCGGTCGCTCCCGGAAGCGCGGCCCCACCTCATCGAACAGCTTGTGGAGCGCTTCCCGGTCTGCGATGTGTCGGCGTGCCAGACGCCGGCTGTGCACGTCATCCGTACCGCCGAGCGTGATCAGCTTCTCGACGAACGGGCGCAGCTCTTTGGCTCTCGCCTCCGTCGTGCGAATCCGTTCGTGCTGGATCAGGCTCGTCGCCATGTTGCGCAACGTCGCCGTGCGATGACTCGCCGTGCGGCTGAGCCCTCTTCCCTTGTGCCTATGCCTCATCTCCGCCCTCGCCTCCAGCGGCCACGTCCTCCACCATCCACAGATCACCCACGTCGTCGCGCTCGATCGCCATTCCAAAGCGGAGACCGTTGATCGCCAGCACCTCCGCGATCTCCTCGAGCGACTTTTCGCCGAACGAGGGCACCGCGAGGATGTCGTCCCGCGACCGGACCACGATGTCCAGGAGGGTGTGAATATCTGCCTTGTCCAGGTTGTTGCGCGAGCGGATCGAGATCCCCTCGAACGCCTCCAGCGGCGACTCGAGCAGGGCCGTCATGCCCGCATCCACGGCGCTCCGTCCGTCCCGACCGCCGATCTCCGGCGCGGAGCCACCGTTGCCCGCGCCGAATCCGGTCAGGTACTGGAGGTGCAGACGAGCGATCTCGGCCGCATCAGCGACCGCATCTCCCGGATCCACCGAGCCGTCGGTCTCGATCTGGATCGTGAGCCGATCGAAGTCCGTCCGCTGCCCGACCCGCGTTTCCTGAACGAGGAAGTTGGCTCGAACCACCGGATTGTAGACCGAGTCGACCCGGATCAGGTCCACCGGCGCGTCTTCGGGGCGTTCGTGCTGCTCCGCCACTACGAAGCCCCGGCCGCGGTTCACCCAGAAATCCAGGTTGAGCGGCCGCGCCTCGGGCAGGTCATCCTGCAGCGTGAACAGGACGACGTCCGGGTTCACTACCGTGACCCCGGAGACCTTCCCGACCATCGCGGCCGTAACCGGCCCCGCCTTGGAAACCGACAGCTCGAGTCGTGCCTCGTCGACGCCCGGATCGAGAACGACCACCAGCTTCTTCAGCTTCTGAATGACCTGGTGAATGTCCTCCACCACACCCGGGATCGTCTGGTGCTCGTGCTGCACGCCGTCCGCGCGGAAGGCCCAGATCGCGCTTCCAGGAAGCGACGACAGGAGCACCCGGCGGATCGAGTTCCCCACGGTATGTCCGAAACCGCGCTCCAGCGGCTGCAGTACGTATTCCGCCTGCCGGCCGTCCTCGGAGCGGCTGTGCTCCTCGACCGTGCCTGGCAATACGAGTCCTGTAAGATCTAGCCCTGCTGACATGTGCGTTTTGCCCCTATTACTTGCTGTACAGCTCGACGATCAGCTGCTCCTGAACGGCGAGCGGGATGTCCGCCCGGCTCGGCTGCTCGAGCACTCGACCCGAGAAGTTGTCGAAGTCGACGCCCAACCAGCTGAGCTGATCCTTGCCCTTGCGGTCTTCCACGGCCTCCCGCACGACCGGCATGTCCTGTGCGGCCGGTGCGATCGACACCTCGTGGCCCGGGGCCACCTGAAAGCTCGGGATGTCCACCGTCGCACCGTCCACACGGACGTGACGATGACGCACCAGCTGCCTCGCCGCCTTGCGCGACGGCGCGAACCCGAGCCGATAGACGATGTTGTCCAGGCGCGCCTCGAGAGAGATCAGGAGGTTCTCGCCCGTGATCCCCTTCACCCGTGCGGCCTTGGTGAACAGGGTTCGGAACTGCTTCTCCCCGACCCCGTAGATGCGCTTCACCTTCTGCTTCTCGCGCAGCTGGGTCGCGTACTCGGACGACCGCCTGCGACGGCGGCCGGTCCCGTGCTGACCCGGCGGATACGCCTTGCGCTCGAGGGCGCACTTCTCCGTGAAGCAGCGCTTGCCCTTGAGAAACAGCTTCTCGTTTTCCCTGCGGCAAAGCCTGCAGACCGGACCCGTGTAACGTGCCATCTGGCTCCCTTAACCTGTCGCCGTCAAAATCCTGTAACCGTCCGCCTCAGACCCGCCGCTTCTTGGGCGGGCGGCATCCGTTGTGGGGAATCGGCGTAACGTCCCGGATCGACCGGATCGTAAGGCCAGCCCCCTGCAGAGCCTGGATCGCGGACTCTCGTCCCGAACCCGGCCCCTGCACACGGACGTGCACTCTCTTCATTCCCATGGAGGCGGCTTCCCGCCCCACGGTCTCCGCCGCGATGGTCGCGGCGAACGGGGTGGACTTTTTCGAGCCCTTGAACCCGGCCTTTCCGGCACTGGCCCAGGCCACGGTCCCCCCGTTGCTCTCGGTGATCGTGATGATCGTGTTGTTGAAAGTCGCCTTGATGTGGGCGACGCCTTCGGCGTCTACCTGGCGCTTCTTCCTGCGAGTCGGCTTTGCCACGTGTCGTCGTCCTATTTCTTCGAAGGCGGCTTCTTCTTGCCGGCCACCGCTCGGCGCGGACCCTTGCGGGTGCGCGCGTTCGTGTGCGTCCGCTGCCCACGCACCGGAAGGCCGCGGCGGTGCCGCAGACCCCGGTAGCAGCCGATGTCCATGAGCCTCTTGATGTTCATGGACGTCTCCGTGCGAAGCGCACCCTCCACCTTGTATCGGTTCTCGATGACCCTGCGGAGCTTGTTTACGTCCTCGTCCGAGAGCTCGTTCACCCGCGTATCCGGATCCAGCGCAGTCTCGCTCAGGATCGCCTGTGCCGTCGATCGACCGATGCCGTAGATGTACGTCAGAGCGATCTCGACCCGCTTGTCCCTGGGGAGGTCAACGCCTGCTATTCTTGCCATGTACCACCCGTTCAGATTGTGGACCCGAGCCGCCCAAGGGCGCCTCCCGGTCCAACGTCCTCTATCCCTGCCGCTGCTTGTGTTTCGGATCGCGGCTGCAGATCACCCTCACCACTCCTCGGCGCCGGATGATCTTGCAATGTTCGCAGATCCTCTTCACGCTTGAACGCACCTTCATGACAGCATCCGTCCTTTTCGACCGTTCGCGAGACAGCTTTTGAAGATAACCGCTGTCTGCCCCTGAATCAACGACCTTTACTTGAACCGGTAGGTGATTCGCCCCTTCGTCAGATCGTATGGCGACATCTCGACCGTGACCGTGTCACCGGGGAGAATCCGGATGTAATTCATGCGGATCTTCCCCGAGACATGACACGTGATTTCGTGCCCGTTCTCGAGCTTCACCCGGAACATGGCATTCGGCAGGGCTTCGATTACCTCGCCGGCCATCTGAATCGGTTCTTCCTTGGCCAAACTGCTCTCCTCCTTGGCGCCTCAGCCGCCCGGGCGCTGCGTGAGGATCCTGGGACCCTCGTTCGTCACGGCCACCGTGTGTTCGAAATGGGCCGACAGACTACCATCGACCGTTACCACCGTCCATCCGTCCGCCAGCGTCCGGATCTGACGGCGTCCTACGTTTACCATGGGCTCGATCGCGATCACGAGCCCTTCCTCCAACGCCGCGCCCTGCCCACGGCGGCCGAAGTTCGGCACGTGGGGCTCCTCGTGCGGCGCGAAGCCGACTCCGTGCCCCACGAGCTCCCGGATCACGCTGTACCCGGCGTCTTCGACGACCGTCTGTATGGCAGCGCCTACATCACCGAGCGTCGCGCCCACGGTGGCCTCGGCCACACCCACACCCAGGGCCTCCTGCGTCACCGCCAGAAGCCGTTGCACTTCGGGCGAAGGCTCCCCGATCGCCAAGGTCACCGCCGCATCCGCGAACAACTCGTCCAATTCGACGCCCACATCGACGCCGAGCAGGTCGCCCTCCTCGAGCTGCCGCGCCGGCGACGGGATCCCGTGCACGACCTCGTCGTTCACGCTGGTGCACAGCGTGGCCGGAAACCCGTACAGCCCCTTGAAGGCCGGCTTCGCTCCGGAATGGTCGCGAATGTAGCCTTCCGCCAGCTCGTCCAGCTCTCCGGTGCTCACGCCCGGGACGGCGCGCTCCCCGACGAGCGCCAGCACCCCGCCGACGATCTCACCGGCCTGGCCGATCGCGTCGATCTCGTCGGCCGACTTCAGCCGCATCACAGGCCCAGGCGCTCCAGGATATGGGCCTGGATCTCCTCGATGTCGCCGACGCCTTTCACCGACAGGACCCGAGTGTCGTGGTTCCCATACCATTCGAGGACCGGCCGGGTGTCCGCCCGGTAGACCTCGAGCCGCCGTCTGATCGTGTCCACCGTGTCGTCCTTCCGACCGCGCGTGGACAGGCGCTTCCCGATCTCGGCATCGTCCACGACCAGGTTCACGATCGCGTCGAGGGCCAGTCCCTGGTCTGCCAGCAGGACCTGCAGACCTTCCGCCTGCGCGACCGTCCGGGGAAAGCCGTCCAGGAGGAAACCGCCCCCGGAGTCGTCGTGCTGCAGAGCCTCCCCGATGATGCCGAGGATCACTCCGTCGGGAACCAGCTCACCCGCGTGCATGAACCGCTTGGCTTCGACCCCCATCGGAGTCCCATCGCGCAGGGCCTGACGGAGTATGTCCCCCGTCGAATACCTCGGGATTCCCAGCTTCCGAGCCAGTAGTTCGCCCTGGGTGCCCTTGCCCGCACCCGGCGGACCCATGATGATGAGCCTCACGTACGGATCTCCTCGAACAAGTCCGTCACATGTATTTCTGACGGCCCCTGTACTTGACCCGTCCCTTCTTCATGAACCCTTCGTACTGCCGGAGCAGGAGATGCTGCTGCATCTGCTGCACCGTGTCCAGCGCCACGCCAACCACGATCAGCAGCGACGTACCCCCGAAGAAGAACGTCTGGATGTCGAACGCCGCGAAGATCCAGAACGGCAGGATCGCGATCACCGCCAGGTAGATCGAGCCCGGCAGGGTGACCCGCGTGAGGACCCGGTCGATGTACTCGGCCGTCTGCGCTCCAGGCTTCACTCCCGGGATGAACCCGCCCTGTTTCTTCAGATTTTCCGCCAGGTCGACCGGGTTGAAGATGATGGCCGTGTACACGTAGGTGAACACGATGATCAGGGCCGCGTAGGTCACGTAATACCACATCGATCCGGGCTGAAAGATCTGGCTCAGATCGTACAGGAAGCCGGACGCGCCCTGCCCGCCCGTGAACGAGTACAGCGTGCCGGGCACGATGATGATTGCCTGCGCGAAGATGATCGGCATCACGCCGGCGCTGTTGATGCGGATCGGGATGAAGGACTTCTGGCCTTCACGCACGCGTCCGCGCCCGACCACCTTCCGAGGGATCTGGACGGGGATGCGCCGGGCCGCCATGGTCAGCGCCACCACGGCCGCGGTGATCAGGATCAGCACGACGAGCAGGGCGATCAGCTTGAACAGGCTGATACCGCCGGCCCGCAGCAGCTCCAGCGTGTTGAATACGGCCGCCGGGAAGCCCTGGATGATCGAGAAGAAGATCAGCAGCGACATCCCGTTTCCGATGCCCCGCTCGGTGATCTGCTCGCCCAGCCACATCACGAAGACACCACCGGCGGTGAGCAACAGGACGGTCTCGATCCGGAACGCCCAGCCAGGAAACACCACGACTCCGGGCTGCGACTCGAGGAAGATCGAGTAGCCGTACGCCTGCATCACACACAGAAAGACGGTCGAGTACCGGGTCCACTGAGTTAGCTTCCGGCGCCCGTCCTCTCCCTCCTTCTGCAGTTTTTCAATGGTGGGGAACGTCGAGCCGAGCACCTGGAAGATGATGCTCGCCGAGATGTACGGCATGATCCCGAGCGCGAACACAGTGGCCCGAGCCAGCGCGCCACCCGTGAACAGGTCGTAGATCCCGAACAGGGTGCCCTGGAACTGACCCGCCAGCTGCTGCAGGGCCAGCACGTTGACGCCAGCGGTCGGGATGTGCGCACCCAGCCTGTAGATGGCAAGGCACATGAGCGTGAAGAGTATCTTGCTCTTCAGCTCCGGGATCTTGAAGATGTTCTGCGCCGCCTGCAGCGCCTGCGTCCGTTCGTTCGCCATGTCAGCCGATCAGTTCTGCGGTTCCGCCATCCGCCTCGATCTTCTCCCGGGCCGAAGCGCTGAACGCGTGCGCGCGCACCGTGATCGGCCGGCCGGCCGATCCGACTCCGAGAACCTTGACCGGCTTGCGCAGAGACGAGATGAGGCCGCGAGCCTTCAGCTCCTCCGGCCCGAATTCGGAGCCGTCGGCGTCCGCAAGCATGCCCACGTTCACGACCTGGTACTCGCGCCGGTTGATCGACTTGAAGCCCCGCTTCGGGACCCGCCGGTACAGCGGCATCTGGCCGCCCTCGAACCAGGCCGGAATGGACGCGCCGGAACGCGACTTCTGACCCTTGTGTCCGCGGCCGGACGTCTTTCCGTGACCCGAGCCGTGCCCTCTGCCGACCCGCTTCCGCTTTCCGCTGGATCCCGGGATCGGGCTGAGGTTGTCCAGGCCGATTCGCTTCTTGTCTGCCATGGGTCTAGTCGACCTCCTCGACTTCCACCAGGTGCGCGACTGCCCGGATCATCCCTCGGATGGCCGGGTTGTCTTCCTTCACGACCTCCGCCTGATGGTGGCGGAGTCCGAGCGCCTCGAGGGTCGCGCGCTGCTTCCGCATCGCGTTGCTCCCGCTGCGCACCTGCTTGATGCGGATGTTCTTAGCCACGCATCGCCTCCCGGATCACCTCGGGATCCACGCCTCTCTCCCGGGCCACGGCCTCCGGCGTCATCAGGCTCTGCAGCCCGTTCATCGTGGCCGCGACCACGTTGAGCGGATTGTTCGATCCCAGGCTCTTGGTGAGGATGTCCTGCACGCCCGCGCAGTCGAGCACGGCGCGCACCGGTCCCCCGGCGATCACTCCCGTACCCGGAGACGCGGGCTTCAGGAGCACCCGGCCGGCGCCGTGCCGGCCCACCAGCTCGTGCGGAATCGTGCCGCCCACGATCGGGATCTCGACCATCGCCTTGCGCGCCTGTTCGAGTCCCTTGCGGATCGCCTCCGCGACTTCGTTGGCCTTTCCGAGCGACGTGCCCACCTTGCCCTGTCCATCGCCGACCGCCACGAGGGCCGTGAAGGAGAACCGGCGGCCACCCTTGACCACCTTGGAGACCCGATTGATGTGGATCACGTTCTCCTTGAGGTTATCCCCCTCGTCCCGCCGATCCCGTCTGCGACCTTGCTTCTTCGCCATTCCCTGAGCTTCTCCGAATCCTGCGGCGTCCGGGCGCGTATTTCGCGGCCGATCCGCCGTCAAGTAATCTCGTCTAGAACTTCAGCCCGCCGGCCCTCGCCCCGTCGGCGAACGCCTTGACCCGGCCGTGATAGCGGTACCCGCCACGGTCGAACACGATGCTCTCGATGCCGGCCGACTTCGCCTTCTCGGCGAGAGTCTTACCCGCCGTGTAGCTCGCGGCCATCTTCCCGGAAAGGTCCTCCACCTCGGGCGCTTCCTCGAGCGCCTGGGTGGATACGCCGACCAGGGTAGCTCCCCGGTCGTCGTCGACCAGCTGACCTTCGATGTTCTTCAGGCTCCGAAAGACGACCAGCCTGGGTCGATCCGCCGTCCCGCGCATCTTCTTGAGGACCCTCTTGTGCCTCTTGGCGCGGCGCCTTCGCCGCTCTGCCGACTTGTTGAGTGCCATGTCCGATTCCTCTTAGGCGCCGACGGCGGTGGCCTTACCGGCCTTCCGCCGTACGTGCTCGCCGCGGTAACGAATGCCCTTGCCCTTGTAGGGCTCGGGCGGGCGAATCCTGCGGATCCTCGCCGCCACCTCGCCCACGGCCTGTTTGTCGATCCCTCTGACGTGTACCAGCGTCGGAGTCTCCACCGCGAGGGTCACGCCCTCTGGAGCCTCGAACATCACCGGGTTGCTGTAGCCCACGGAGAACTCGACCGCGGAGCCCTTCTGCTGGGCGCGGTAGCCGACGCCGTGGATCTCCAGCGAGCGCTCGTACCCCTCGTGAACCCCCTGGACCATGTTGGCCACGAGGCTGCGCGTGAGCCCATGCAACGCACGGTGGCGGGGCTGGTCGGTGGGACGCGTCACCAGGATGGCGCCGTCCTCCAACTCGATGCTCATATCCGGATCGAAGCGCCCGCTGAGCTCGCCCTTGGAGCCCTTCACGCTCACGCTCGACCCATCGATGGTCACGTCCACCCCTTCCGGGACGACGATTGGCTGCTTACCGACTCTGGACATCTGTATCGCGCTCTGTCTGGCGTCCCCACGGGGACGACTGTTCCTGGCGCCCGGCCCTAATAGACCGTGGCGATCACCTCACCGCCGACGCGCGCCTGCCGCGCCTGCCGGTCGGTCATCAGTCCTTTGGACGTCGAAAGGATGGCGATGCCCATTCCGGATCGGACCTTGGGCATCCCCTGGGCGCCGACGTATCGCCGCAGCCCGGGCCTCGAGATCCGCCGCAAAGAGCGGATCACGGGTTTCTCGTCGTCCGTGTACTTCAAGTAGATCCGCAGCACACCGTGCGCCCCGTCGTCCAGGACCTTGTATCCGTGCACGAAGTGGTTCTCGGTGAGAATCCGCGCGATCTCTACCTTCAGCTTCGAAACCGGCATGTCGACTCGGCGATGGCCCGCCCGGTTCGCGTTCCGAACCCGCGTCAGCATGTCGGCGATGGGATCGTTCATGCTCATGTCTTACCAACTCGCCTTTCGCACGCCGGGAATCTCACCCCTCAGCGCCATCTGCCGGAAACAGATCCGGCACAGTCCAAACTTCCGCATATAGGCCCGCGACCGCCCGCACCGCTTACAACGCCGGATCGTCCGCGCGCTGTATTTCGGCTTGCGATTCGCCTTCGCAATGAGTGACTTCTTAGCCATTACCCTCTCCGACCAACGTTGAAAGCCGCATCTCTTCCGTGCAGTGCGTCGTCAGACCACGACCGGGGTCTCGCCGCGGAAGGGCATCCCCAACTCGCGCAGCAACACCAGGGCCTCGTCGTCACGGTCCGTGGTCGTCACGAACGTGACGTCCATTCCGTGGACCCGGACGATCTCGTCATAGTCGACTTCCGCGAACACCATCTGCTCGCGGATCCCGACCGTGTAGTTCCCGCGGCCGTCGAACGCCCGGCTGTTGAAGCCGCGGAAGTCTCGGATTCTCGGCACGGCCGTGCTGATGAACCGGTCCAGGAACTCGTACATGCGCGACGCCCGGAGCGTCACCTTAACCCCTACGGGCATTCCCTCGCGGAGATTGAAATTCGAGATCGAATTCCGGGCACGCGTCACGACGGGCTGCTGCCCGCTGATCCGCGCGATCTCCGCCACCACGGAGTCCAGGAGCTTGGCGTTGTCCTTGGCGTCACCGAGACCGCAGTTGATCACGATCTTCTCGAGCCGCGGGACTTCCATCGAGTTCTCGAACCCGAAGGACTCCTGAAGCCGCGGGATCACCTGGTTCTCGTAGTGCTGTCTCAGCCTTGGCTGCTGCTTCATGCGAACGTCACTCTATCCTGCGTCCCACGAGCCTTACGGCCGCGGAATCGGGTTGCCGCTCTTGGTGGAGATCCTCTCCTTCGTTCCGTCCGCGTCGATCCGGTTACGATACCGGGTCGGCTCATCGTTGGACGGATCGATGAGCATCACGTTGGAGGCATGGATCGGAGCCTCGAATGTGATGATCCCACCTTCCGGATTCGCCTGCGTCGGGCCCTGGTGGCGCTTGCGCATGTTCACGCCTTCCACCACGACCTGGTGCTTCGACGGGATCGCCCGAAGCACCTGGCCTCGCGCTCCCTTGTAGTTGCCCGCGATCACCTGGACCTGGTCGCCCCTGCGCACGTGCAGCTTGTTTCGATTGCTCATTTCGGGCTCCTCAGATCACTTCAGGCGCCAGGGAGACGATCTTCATGAACCGTTTCTCCCTCAGCTCCCTCGCCACCGGACCGAATATCCGGGTGGCTCGCGGCTCGCCGGCCTCGTTAATGATCACCGCGGCATTCTCGTCAAACCGTATGTACGTGCCGTCCTTGCGACGGCTTTCCTTGGCCACGCGCACGACCACGGCGCGGGCGACTTCCCCCTTCTTCACCGTGCCGCCGGGAATCGCGTCCTTGACGGTCACCACGACGATGTCTCCCAGACCCGCGTATCGACGCGCTGAGCCTCCGAGCACCCGGATGCACCGGGCGCGGCGCGCCCCCGAGTTGTCGGCGATCCGGAGATCGGTCTCCTGCTGAATCATGTCTTCAGCCCTCCTGCTCCGGCCGCTCGACGAGCTTCACGACCCGCCAGCGCTTGCGCTTGGACAGGGGCCGCGTCTCCTCGATGACGACCAGGTCGCCCGAGCGAAACTCGTTGCGCTCGTCGTGAGCGTGGTACTTCTTCCGCTTCGTCACCCGCTTCCGGTACAGGGGATGGGCGAACTGGCGCTCCACGGAGACCACGACGGTCTTGTCCATGGCGTCGCTCACCACCCGACCCTGCCGGACCTTGCGGCTACCCGCGGTCTGCGTCGAATCCTCAAGCATCACTGTCTCCCGCGGCCTGCAGCTCGCGCTCGTGCTGAATCGTCTTCATCCTGGCGATGTCTCTCCGGAGCTCCTTCAGGAGCGCCGGGTTCTCGAGCTCCTCGTACGCGGCGCGAAAACGGAGCTTGAAGATCTCCTCCTGCGCGCGCTCGATCTCGATATCGATCTCGTCCTGGGTCAGTTCCCGAATGTCCTTGGCATCCATGTCGCTACTCCTCCCGGACCAGGAATCGGGTCTTCACCGGGAGCTTCGCCGCAGCCAGCTCCATGGCGCGCCGGGCGATGGACTCGTCCACCCCCTCCAGCTCGAACATGACGCGGCCCGGCTTCACGGGAGCCACCCAGCCTTCGGGATTCCCCTTCCCTTTTCCCATCCGGGTCTCGGCCGGCTTCGACGTGATCGGCTTGTCGGGAAAGATCCGGATCCAGACCTTTCCGCCACGCTTGATGTGCCGGGTCATGGCCACACGAGCCGCCTCGATCTGGCGATTCGTGATCCACCCGGCGTCCAGCGTCTGGAGGCCGTAGTCACCGAAGGCCACCGTGTTACCGCGCATGGCGTTGCCCCGGATCTTGCCCTTCTGCTGCTTGCGGTACTTCACGCGTTTTGGTTGAAGCATCGTCCCGTTCCTACTTGGCGCCGCCGGCCGTGTACGTCTGTCCGCGCCGGTCGTCTTTGACCTCTCCGCGGTAGATCCAGACCTTCACGCCGATCGTGCCGTACGTGGTCTTCGCCATGCGCTCGGCATAGTCGATGTCCGCGCGCATCGTGTGCAGCGGCACGCGGCCCTCGTGATATCCTTCCGTTCGCGCGATCTCCGCGCCTCCGAGCCGGCCTCCGCATTGCACTTTGACGCCCTCGGCGCCGGCACGCGTGGCCGCCTGCATGGCCCGTTTCATGGCACGCCGGAAACCGATGCGCTGCTGCAGCTGGTGGGCGATGCTGTTCGCCACGAGCTGGGCATTGACCTCCGGTCGCTTGATCTCCTCGACGTTGATGGAGACCTCGGAGTCCGTGAGCAGCGCCAGCTCGTCGCGGAGCTTGTCCACCTCGGCGCCACGCTTGCCGATTACCACCCCGGGGCGACCCGTGTGGATCGTGACCACGATCTTCGTCGGCTTGCGCTCGATCTCCACCTCGGCCAGTGCCGCATGGTCCAGCCGGGCGTGCAGGTACTTGCGCAGCTTCTCATCCTCGGCGAGCAGACCCGGGAAATCTCTCCCGCTTGCGTACCACCGGGACTTCCAGGGCTTCACGAGCCCGAGTCTGAAGCCGTACGGATGTGTCTTCTGGCCCACAATTACTCCTTTGTGTCCACGACGACGGTGATGTGGCTCATGCGCTTGCGCAGGGGGGACGCGCGTCCCATTCCAGCGGCCCGGTAACGACGGAGCGTCGGCCCCTCGTTCACGTAGGCCTCCTTGACGTAGAGGTCGTCCACGTCGAGCACCTCACCCTGCTGATCCGCCTTGTATACCGCGTTCGCGACGGCGGACCGCAGTGCCTTGTCGATCGGCTCTGCCGCCGCCTTCTTCGAGAACTGAAGGATCGAATAGGCTTCGTTTACGTCCGCGTCGCGGATCTGGTCGATGACCAGCCGCATCTTCCTGGCGGACATCCGGATTCTCTTCGAGACTGCTCGCGCTTCCATCTCGTTTCCCCTGGCTTCCGTTACCCGGCCCTACAGACGGGCCCGCTTGTCGGCGAGCTTGCCGCCATGACCCCGGAACAGGCGGGTGGGAGCGAACTCACCCAGCTTGTGTCCCACCATGTTCTCGGTGATGTAGACCGGGATGAACTTGTTGCCGTTGTGCACGGCCACCGTGTGACCCACGAACTCCGGGCTGATGGTCGAGGCCCGGGCCCACGTCTTGGTGACGCGCTTGTCGCCGGACTTGTTCATCGCCTCGATCCGCCCCAGCAGGCGCTCGTCGATATACGGTCCCTTCTTGACACTTCGAGCCATTCTCTTCTCCCCGAGTCCGCGTTACTTCGTGGCTTTGCCGCGCTTGCGACCGCGGACGATGTACTGGTTGCTCGACTTCTTCCGCTTTCTCGTCTTGCGTCCCTCGGCCTTGCCCCAGGGCGAGACCGGCGGGCGACCACCCGACGCACGACCCTCGCCGCCGCCGAGCGGATGATCGACGGGATTCATCGCGACGCCGCGGACCTTCGGCCGCTTTCCGAGCCAGCGCGAGCGGCCGGCCTTGCCCGACCGGATCAGCTCGTGATCCACGTTTCCGACCTGGCCGATCGTGGCGAAGCACTCGCCGCGGACCATGCGCACCTCGGTGCTGGGCAGCCGCAGCGTGACCATGTCGCCTTCCTTGGCGATCAGCTGGACGGACGCGCCCGCCGAACGAGCGAGCTGCGCTCCCTTGCCCGGCTTGATCTCGACGGCGTGGATCATCGTGCCGAGCGGGATCTCGATGAGCGGCAGGCAGTTGCCGAGCCGCGGCTCCGATCCGGGTCCGGACACGATCGTGTCGCCCTGCTTCATGCCGCGCGGGTGGAGGATGTACCGCTTCTCTCCGTCCACGTAGTGGATGAGCGCGATGCGAGCCGACCGGTTGGGGTCGTATTCGATCTCAGCGATGCGACCCGGAATCCCGTGCTTATCCCGCCGGAAATCGATGCGACGATAGCGCCGCTTGTGCCCGCCACCCCGACGACGGCTGGTGATCCGCCCGTGGTGGTTCCGGCCTGACTTCTTGGTCAGGCCCTCGGTCAGCGACTTCTCGGGCTCCGAGCGCGTGACCTCGTCGAACGCGGAGACGGAGCGGAACCTAGAGCTCGCCGTGACGGGCCGGAATTTCTTGAGCGCCATGCTATACTCCCTCGAACACGTCGATCACTTCGCCCTCGGCGAGCGTGACGATCGCCTTCTTCCAGTCGGAACGCTTGCCCACGGAGCGGCCGACACGCCGATCCTTGCCCATGATGTTCATGGTGTTCACGGAGCTGACGTGGACCTCGAACATCTTCTCGACGGCCTGCTTGATTTCGATCTTCGTCGCGTCACGAGACACCTGGAACACGAACTGGGGCTGAAGCTCCCCCTCCTTGTCCTGGTGCCGCGTCCGGGTGCGTCCCGGATTGAACTGCAGGCGAGACGACTCCTCCGTGATGACCGGCCGGATCAGGATCTCGCGCGGTGAGCGGCTCATGATGCCTCCTCGTCTTCGGCGACCTGGCTGTCGTCGGCGCTGAAGGCGGTCTCTTCCACGATCACGACGTCGGACCAAAGGATGTCGTAGGCCGAAGCCTCACCCCACGGCCGCACCTCGACGTCCTGTAGATTCCGGGCCGAGAGGTACACGTCGTTCTTCACCCCGTCGGTAAGGATCAACACGTTGCCGGCGTCCAGCTCGAGTGCGCTGAACAGGGCCACCAGGGCCTTGGTGCTCGGCGCTTCCAGGGCGAACGACTCCACCACGATCAGCTCGCCGTCCGCGGCGCGCGCATTCAGGGCCGAGCGGATCGCCTGCCGGCGGACCTGCTTCGGGACCCGCACGCGGTAGCTGCGGGGCTGCGGCCCGAACACGATCGACCCCCCTCGCCACAGGGCGGAACGAACCGATCCGGCCCGGGCGCGTCCGGTACCCTTCTGGCGCCACGGCTTGCGGCCTCCGCCGCGGACCGTGTTCCGCGTCTTGGTCGAGTGCGTGCCCTGGCGCTGGTTGGCCCGGTAGGCCTTGATGACCTGGTGCAGGACGTTCTCGTTCACCGAGCCGTCGAACACGGAATCCGGCAGCTCGAAGCCTGCCGACCGCGCCTTGCCCGTCGTCGAATATGCTTTCGCCTTCATGCTCTCTCTCTTCGACTTCCCAGCGAATTGGGTCCGCTCAGGCGGAGCGAATTAGAACCACGTTGTGACGCGATCCGGGGACCGAGCCACGGACCAGCATCAGGTTCTTCTCCGCGTCGATCATCTCGATACGCCGGTTCATGGCCGTGCGCTGCGTGCCGCCCATCTGGCCCGACATCTTGCGTCCCTTGATCACGCGTGACGGGTCGGTTCCCGGACCGATCGAGCCCGGCTTGCGCAGGGTCGCGCTGCCGCCGTGCGAAGCCCGGGAGCCGCCGAAGCCATGTCGCTTCACGGTGCCCTGAAAACCGCGCCCTTTGGTCAGTCCGGTGATCTTGACCTTCTGGCCGACCTCGAACAGATCCACGGTCAGGCTCTGGCCTGCCTCGTACTCCTGGTCCGACTCGGGCTCGAACTCGGCCAGCACGCGGGGCGCGTGGTCGAGGCCGGCGCGGGCCGCGTGGCCGGCTTCCGGCTTGGCGACGCGCCGCTCCCGCTGGGCTCCGAATCCGAGCTGAATCGCCTCGTAGCCGTCCGAGGCCTCGGTCTTGATCTGAACCACGGGGCACGGTCCGACCTCGAGAACCGTGCAGCCCACGGCCCTTCCATCTTCCGTGAAGATCTGGGTCATTCCCAGCTTCTTTCCAATCAATCCAGGCATGTCACTGCACCTTGATCTCGACGTCCACGCCGGCCGCGAGGTCGAGCTTCGTCAGCGCGTCCACCGTCTGCGGGCGGGTATCGTAGATGTCGATCAGTCGTTTGTGCGTCTTCAGCTCGAACTGCTCGCGCGACTTCTTGTCCTTGTGCGGGCTCCGGAGAACCGTGTACAGCTGACGTCGCGTCGGGAGCGGGATCGGCCCCTTCACGGACGCGCCCGTCTTCTGCGCGGTGCGCACGATGTCCGCCGCCGTCTGGTCGATGACCGCCGGGTCGAACGCTCGCAGCCGAATCCGAATCTTTTCCGCCATGGTCTTCTCGTCTCTTCGTGTCAGTAGCGCGCGCGGCGCGCAGCCTGTCCGGTCCGGTTACTCGGTGATATCGGTGACGACGCCGGCGCCGACGGTGCGGCCGCCCTCGCGAATCGCGAACCGGAGCTCCTTGTCCATCGCGATCGGCGCGATCAGCTCCACGTCCATGTTCACGTTGTCGCCCGGCATCAC
>JAMJQR010000257.1 GCA_023554335.1 Candidatus Benthicola marisminoris | reverse complement strand
CGTGGCATCTGACGGGCGGGTGGAGGGCGACCTGCTGGTACTCGAGGCCCAGGTCCGGATCGCGGGGACCGTAGACGGAGACATCTTCGTGGTGGATGGCGATCTCTTCTTGCGCCCGGGAGCGCGGGTGGGAGGGGACATCGTAGTCGTGAGCGGTGGATACCACGGTTCGGGCATGGCCACGGTCGAGGGTCGCACGACCTGGCGGCCCGCAGAGCGGTACTCTGTCCTCCCGGCCGCCGGTGGCTTCGAGATCAACCCGGTCGTGGACCTTCCGGACGCAGTGGATCTGCACGGCCTGTACGGTTTCAGGGCGCCCGTCTACCAGCGCGTCGATGCCGTGACTCTCGGGTGGGGCGTCACGTTCACGGCCGCGACCTGGGCCTGGCAGCCCACGCTCGAGCTGGTCGGGCGATACCGATCCGGCCAGGGGCAGGTCGAGGGAACCGTGCGGCAATTCTGGCATCCGGGGCCCGTCGAGTTCGGTATCGAGGCGGAGCGGGCCACGCAGACCAACGAGGGTTGGGTGCGGGCCGACATCTCGAACTCGCTTTCCTATCTCGTCCTCGGCGAGGACTTCCGGGACTATTACGGCGCCGACCGGGTGGCCCTGGTCGTCAGGGGGAGCGGCGATCGGTGGTGGCGTCCGCTCCTGAAGATCGAATGGGAGGATGCTTGGAGCCGCAGGGCGGGAGACCATTTCACGCTCTTCGGCTCTGACGACGTGCGTTCGAACCCGGCGATCGATGAGGGGGAGGCGTGGAGCGCGACGCTCGCCGTGTCCGTGGACCGCGTCACCGGCGCGACGGGAAGACTGGAAGGAAGGGTCCTGCTCGAGGGGGCGGACTCGACCCTGGCCGGGGACTTCTCGTACGTACTCGGGGAGGTACAGGGCCGCTGGAAGACTGCGGGGTTCGGTTCGCATGAGGTCGACCTGTTTGCGCTTGCCAGAGGCGATTTGGCGGGTACGCTGCCGGGTCAGCGCTGGACCGGTTTCGGAGGTCGAGCGACGCTTCCCACGTTCGGTGTGATGGAATTTCGCGGCCCTCGCGTCACATATGGACACGTCGGATACACGATTCCCATTGAGGCCCTGCGCGCAGGAGGCCTCGGAGCTCCGGGCGTCTTCGGGCGAGTTGGCACCGGGGCCGCCTGGCAGGAAGGCCAATCGGCGGATTGGCAGGTCAACCTGGTCGGAGGACTCCGCTTCTGGGTGCTCGAGGCCGGAGCGGCCTGGGACCCGGACTCCGGAAGCGCTCGCGGATACGCGATCTTCAGATTCGGCGGCGACCTCTGAGCGTCTCCCTTTGACACCGGCTTCTCGCACGGATTACTTTACGGAGCGTGAATTTACCGCCGTCACGCATCCGATTCCGACCTGTCCAGGTCGCTTCCGCCTCCGGGCACATCCCATGCGTAGACGTGTCTCTTTCTGTCGCGATCCCGAGCAGGAGCGGGAACCGGCAGGGTCACTCCGTCAAGATTCGAAAGTGAGACCACATGCCTGAAGCGCCTTCGGCGGATACGAAATACATCTTCGTCACCGGTGGGGTGGTGTCGTCCCTGGGCAAGGGAATCGCCGCGGCGTCGATCGGCAGGCTGCTCGTGGAGCGGGGGCTGGCGGTGACCATCCAGAAGTTCGATCCGTACATCAACGTCGATCCCGGGACCATGTCTCCGTTCCAGCACGGAGAGGTGTACGTCACCGACGACGGTGCCGAGACGGACCTCGATCTGGGACATTACGAGCGGTTCATCAACGAGTCGCTCTCGCAGGCCAACAACGTGACCACGGGCCGCATCTACCAGAACATCATTACCAAGGAGAGGCGAGGGGACTTTCTCGGGGCAACGGTTCAGGTCATTCCTCACGTCACCGATGAGATCAAGTCGTACATCGAGATGCTCGGGCCAGGTCACGACGTGGTGATCACCGAGGTGGGTGGAACGGTCGGCGATATCGAGTCGCTCCCGTTCCTGGAGGCGATCCGTCAGTTTCGACAGGACGTGGGCTGGAAGAACACGGTTCTGATTCATCTGACTCTGGTTCCATTCATCGCCGCCGCCGGAGAGCTCAAGACCAAGCCCACCCAGCATTCCGTCCGCGAGCTGATGGAGATCGGCCTGCAGCCGGACATCCTGGTGTGTCGGACCGAGTGGCCGCTTCCCGAGGATGTGCGAAGGAAGGTGGCCCGGTTCTGCAACGTGGACATTCGAGACGTGATCGAGAGCCGGGACATGGACACGATCTATGAGGTCCCGCTACGCTTTCGTGAGCAGCGCCTCGACGACCGCATCGTCGACCACCTCGGCCTGGATACCCCCGATCCGGACCTGACGGCCTGGGAGTCCATGGTCGAGCGGATCAAGCATCCCGGAGCGGGAGAGGTCCGAGTCGCCGTTGTGGGCAAGTACACGTCCCTCGTCGATTCGTACAAGTCGATCCAGGAGGCACTGATTCACGGTGGAATCGCCAATGACACCGGGGTCCAGATCGACTGGCTCTCGTCCGAGGCGATCGACTCGCAGGGAACGGAGACACTCCTGCCGTATGACGCGGTGCTGATCCCCGGGGGGTTTGGGCAACGGGGAGTCGAAGGAATGGTCGACACCGTGCGCTATCTTCGGGAGGAGAACGTGCCGTTCCTCGGGATCTGTCTCGGACTGCAATGCGCCATCATCGAGCTGGCCAGGAACGTATGTGGCCTCGAGGGGGCCGATTCGGCAGAGTTCGAGCCGAACACGCCGCACCCCGTGATCTCCTTGCTCGACTCTCAGCTCAAGGTGACCATGAAGGGCGGCACGATGCGGTTGGGGGCGTATCCCGCACACCTGGTGGACGGTACGCATGTGCGAGAGATCTACGGTGAAGAGGAGATATCGGAGCGCCACCGGCACCGCTACGAGGTGAACAACGAGTACCGGGAGGCCCTGTCAGAAGGGGGGCTCGGCTTCTGCGGCCTGTCGCCGAACGGAGGCCTGGTGGAGATCATCGAGATCCGGGATCACCCCTTCTTCGTCGCGACCCAGTTTCACCCCGAGCTCAAGTCACGGCCCACCCGGGCGCATCCGCTGTTCGCGGCGTTCATCGGCGCGGCCCGCGATCGGAGGGACGCGCGGGAGGAGACTCGGGCGAGCGAGGCGGGGACGTCGCAGAGCTGGGCGACGGCTGGTCGGGAATGAGCGTGCTCGAGGCGGGTCGGCGCTTCCTCCTGATCGCGGGGCCGTGCCTGCTGGAAGACGATCGCCTCAACGTGGCCATCGGCGAGCGAGTCCGCGATGTCGCGCGGCGCCTGGACGTGCCCGTGGTGTTCAAGGCTTCCTTCGACAAAGCGAACCGAACGAGCGCGTCTTCCCCCAGAGGCCCTGGCCTCGAGGTGGGGATCGAGCGTCTGGCCACAGTGCGCGCCGAGACGGGGGTCCCGGTCCTGACGGACATTCACGAGGCCAGTCAGGCAGAGCGAGTATCCGCCGCCGTCGATGCCATTCAGATTCCCGCCTTTCTCTGCCGTCAGACCGATCTGCTGACCGCGGCTGGACGCACGGGCCTCCCCGTGAACATCAAGAAGGGACAATGGCTGGCCCCTGAGGACATGCTGCACCCGGTGGAGAAGGTGCGCGCGGCGGGGGCTCAGAGCGTCTCGGTGACCGAGCGCGGGACACTGTTCGGGTACGGGCGCTGGATCGTCGACATGCGTAGCTTCGCCATCATGGCCGAAACATGTGGGTGTCCGGCTCTCTTCGACGCGACGCACTCGGTACAGCTTCCGGGCCGAGGCGTTGGTGGGAAGGCGAGCGGTGGTGAGCCACGGTGGATCGAAACTCTGGCCCGAGCGGCGGTGGCCGCGGGTGCGGATGGCATATTCGTGGAGACACATCCGGATCCTGCCAGCGCCCCCTCGGACGGAGCCAACATGCTCCCACTAGACCGCCTTGAAGGTCTGGTGGAAGGCCTTCTGGCCGTGCGGGAGGCCAGGGAGCGGTCCGGAGGAGCGGGTTGATTCCCCTGGAGGCGTCGCTCGCGGCCCGAGTCCGCGTGGTACTGCTGGATGTGGACGGCGTGATGACGGACGGGGGCCTGTACTTCTCCGAGTCCGGCGGGACGGCGGCCGACGGCCGCCGGTTTCACGTGCACGATGGAATGGCCATTCACATGCTGCGTCGAGCCGGAATCCCTGCGGCCGTCGTGTCCGGCAAGCTCTCGCTTCCCGCCAGGCGCCGCGCCGAGGAGCTAAGAATCACAGAGGTTCACCAGGTCTCGCCGTTCGGCAAGCTGGAGGCGGTTGAGGGGATCCTGGGCCGCCTCGGGGCCGGCTGGGATGAGGCAGCCTTCCTCGCCGACGATCTGGCGGATCTTCCCGTGCTCCGCGAGGTAGGGCTACCAGCGGCTGTGGCCAACGCGGTCCCCGAAGTACGCCAGGCGGCGGCCTGGGTCGGTGCGAAGCCCGGCGGAGCAGGGGCCGTTCGAGAATTCGTCGAGGCACTTCTGTCTGCACGCGGCGAGTGGGAGACCCTGGTCCAGCAATACGTGGCCGAATGCGTTGAGCATTGGAGGGCGGGCGCAGGTGACTGAGTCGACCCCGGATCCGGTTCCTGATTCGCGTATCATCGAGCGAGGCAGGGATGTGCTCCGAATCGAGAGCGAGAGCGTGGCCTCGCTCGTGGGGCGCCTGGGCGAGTCCTTCTCGGAGGCGGTTCGACAGATCGCATCCATCGGCGGCCGGGTGGTGGTGACGGGCATCGGCAAGTCGGGGATCGTGGCCCGGAAGCTGGCATCCACGTTCTCGTCCACCGGCACTCCGGCGATCTTCCTGCACCCGGTGGAAGCTGCGCATGGGGATGTCGGTATGCTCGTCAACGGCGACCTCGTCCTGGCTCTTTCCAAGAGCGGCGAGTCCTCCGAGCTGGAGAGCCTCATGCCGGTCATCTCGCGGCTCGGAATTCCGGTGATTGCCCTTACCTCAGAGCCTGATTCGTCGCTGGCCCGGCGAGCGGACCTGGTACTCGACGTGAGCGTCCAGGTGGAAGCGTGTCCGCACGATCTGGCCCCGACGGCCAGCAGCACCGCAGCTCTCGCGATGGGGGACGCTCTGGCCATGGCGGTGTCGGAGCTTCGTGGGTTCGGGCCCGAGGACTTCGCGCGCCTTCATCCCGGCGGCGACCTGGGGCGACGGCTCACCTGGACGGTACGCGACGTCATGATCACGGATCCCGACCGCGTTCCGGCCCTGGGTGCGGAGGCGAATCTCGGCGCAGCGATGCACGAAATCGCCCACCGACAGGGCACGGTCCCGATCGTCGACGGGGATTCCAGGGTCGTGGGCGTCATCACCGCGGGAGATCTGACCCGTTACGCGGACGGTCGCGACGATTTTCTAACCCACCCGGTATCCGCGGCCATGAACGCAAAGCCGAAGACCATCGGGCCGGAAGAGCTGGCGACAAAGGCACTGGAGCTCATCCAGCGACACGGAATCATGGCCGTGCCCGTCGTCGATGCGGACGATCACCTGGTCGGGATGCTTCATCTGCACGACCTGCTGCGCGCGAGGCTGACATGAGTTCGCCGAGATGGGGTCCCTGGTCCCGGGTCGGCCTCCTGGCGCTGCCCCTCCTGCTCACCGCCTGCGAGCAGGAGAGTGAACGGACGCTGGCTTCGGCGACCCTCCTCGGCCTCGAGGCGGACCAGGTGCTGGTCGGCGTGGAGATGAACCTGACTCGTGCAGGGGTGCGCAACGCAGTGCTGGTGGCGGACACGGCGTTCAGCTACCAGGAAGAGGGACTGCTGCAGCTCCGCAACCTGGTGATCACGTTCTACGGCGACACCGGCCTGGAGGAAGGGGTGCTCACCGGCCGGGAAGGGGAGTACGAGTTCGAGACGGGCGACGTGAAGGTCAATGGGGAGGTGGAGGTCACCGAGGCGCTGGGCTCCAAGCGGCTCGTCACGGAGCGTCTGCGCTACGTCGCCTCGGTCGATTCCCTTTACGGCGATACCGCCTTCGTGTTGTACCGGCCGGGCCTGCAATCTCGCGGGAACAGCTTCGTCAGCGACGCCCAGCTGGAGAACGTGCAGATCCTGAATCCCAGCTTCGTGTCGGAAGGCGACCCGACCCAGGCTGGAAGCGCCTCACCCGAGTGACTCCCGATTCCGGCCTGGCCGGCTCCAGGCTTCGAGCCACGCGGATCGCCGGGCTCTTGCTCGGTCTTCTGGCTGTCCTCGGGAGCTCGCGCCTCGCCCAGGCCCAGGCGACCCCGAGCTGCCAGCTCCGCGTCCGCGTGGTCCCGGCCGCCGGTTCCGGGGCGCAGCCCCGGAGCAATATGCTGGCCATCCCCGGGGCGGAAGGACAGTACGAGATGCACCTGGGCGGCGGCCTGGTCATCGGACGCTGCGGCGACGCCACCATGACGGGCGACAGTGCGGTGCACCTGGAGCATATCGCCGAGGCCAGGATGATCGGGTCGGTGCGCTATCGCGATACGACGCGTGTGCTCGACGCGGAGAGAGTCACGTACTACGGCCTGGTGGATCGGGTGGTCGCCGAGGACAGCGTTCGCCTGGAGCGCCTGGGGTCGGGCGCGACTCTCGAGGGTCCGCGGGTCGAATTCCTGCGCACTCCATTCCAGGGGAGTCGGACGGTAGCGACCGGCCGGCCACACATGACCCTGCCGACGGGGGGACGGGGGACCGAGCCCTTTCTCGTGGACTCGGATGAAGCGGAGTTCCAAGGGGAAGAGCGGGCGTTCGCACGGGGCAACGTTGAGATTCGCCGATCCGACCTGGACGCCACGGCGGATAGCGCCCGCTTCGACGCCGGAGGTCTGGGCGTCCTGTACGGGCGGCCGATCGTTCGTGGCGAAGGATTCGAGCTGACCGGCGACAGCGTCCTGGCCCGATTCTCGGAAGACGAGCTGCGGGAGGTCCAGTCGTTCGGGGGTGCCTCGGCGTCCGGACGGGACTTCGAGCTTCAGTCGGAAGTGGTCACCGCGGAGATCCGGGCGGGAGAGGTCGAGCGACTGTGGGCGTTCGGCGAGGGCCGCTCGATCGCCGCCTCCGGCGAGTTTCAGCTCGAGGGGGACTCGATCGAGTTCTCGTTGACCGCGGGAAAGATCGATTCGATCGCATCCGTCGGAAGGGCGTCTTCGGTCGAGACGGGTCCCTTCGTGCCCGGGTCGAGGCTGGCGGAAGCTCCGAAGGGGCTCGATCCCGGATCCAACTGGCTGACGGGTGACACGATTCGCGCCTATTTCGTGGTGCCGCAGGGCGACCCGCTTCTTCCTTCCTCCGAGGTCGATCCGACTCCGGATCGCCTGATCTCGACCGGAAATGCCCGGTCGTTTTATGCCTCCGTCCGGGACTCGACACGCACGGAATCCCCCTCTCGGAACTATCTGCTGGGGCGCACGATCAGTGTGTTGTTCAGGGATGGAGAGCCGTCGGAGGTGGTCGCTCTCGACGCCATCGGCATCTACCTGGAGCCCTCCAGTGAAGGAGAAGGGCCGTGAGCGAGCAGAGTGTCCTGAGAGCCGAGGGCCTGGTCAAGAGTTTCGGCAAGCGCCGGGTGGTAGACGGCGTGGATCTCGAGGTGCGTCAGGGAGAGATCGTAGGTTTGCTCGGACCGAACGGTGCGGGGAAGACCACGACGTTCTACATGATCGTGGGACTTCTCGGGGCCAACGCCGGCCGGGTCTATCTGGACGAGATGGAACTGACCCGCGTGCCGATGTACCGCCGGGCTCGCGCGGGCATCGGCTACCTGTCTCAGGAGCCCTCGATCTTCCGTCGCCTCACGGTCGAGCAGAACGTGATGGCCATCCTTCAGACGCTCGATCTTTCGCGCTCCGAGAGGCAGCGGCGTCTCGATGAGCTGCTCGGAGAGCTGTCGATCGGCCATCTGCGCAAGAGCAAGGCGGACTCGCTCTCGGGCGGGGAACGCAGACGACTCGAGATCACGCGAGCCCTCGTGACACAGCCCAAGTTCATGCTGCTGGACGAGCCGTTCGCCGGCGTGGACCCGATCGCCGTGGACGACATTCAGCGGATCGTCGCCGAGCTCCGGGAGCGCGGCCTCGGGGTCCTCATCACGGACCATAACGTGCGCGAGACCCTCTCGATCACGGACCGCGCCTACCTCATGTTCAACGGTCAGATCCACATCGAGGGACCAGCGCAAAAGCTCGTCGAAGATCCGGAAGCGCGGAAGATGTACCTGGGGCTGGACTTCGAGCTCTAGACTCCGCGTGTCGCCCGCCTGCCCCGCGTGCCGATGCAAGGGGTGTGCCGTCCGTACAGGGTGCGCTATCTTACATGCGATGTGCGGCCCGGGGGCCGTGGACTTCCAGTAACGGAGAGAACGACCGGGAATGGCCAATTTCAGGCGAGGGCTTTCGCAGAGCCTCGGAATGCGGCAGGAGCTGAAGATCAATCCGCGCCTGTACCAGGCGATGGATCTTCTGTATATGCCGCTCCTGGACCTGCAGGCGCACTTGAAGCAGGAGGTCCTGGTCAATCCGTTCCTCGAGTTCAGCGAGATGGCCGAGGAGGAGCTCCCCGAGGAGAAGGAGGAGGAAGAAGACGAGGACGAGGTCGACTGGGAGGAGATCCTCCTTAACGGCTTCGATGCTGGCGGAAGACGCAGCCAGTTCGAGGACAAGGAACATTACATGCCCACGCCGGCCGCTCCGCCGGATCTGTGGGAGCACCTCCGTGAGCAGCTGAACCTGCTCAAGCTGGGCCCGCGTGAGTTCGCGCTTGGCGAAGAGATTATCGGAAACATCGATCGGGAGGGTTTCCTCACCTGCAGCCTGGAAGAGGTGGTGGAGGCTCTGAATATCTGGCTCGCCGAGAGTGAACCCGATCTGTGGGCGGAAATGGAGCCGTTCACGCTGGAAGAGGCCGAGTCGGTGCTCGCCGTCATTCAGGGCTTCTATCCCTCGGGTGTCGGTGCGCGGGACCTCAGGGAGACCCTGTTGATCCAGCTGCGCGACCGGAAGGAGGATGAGACCCTCGCATTCCGCATCATCCGTGACCACTTCGACCAGCTCGTGAACCACCGTTGGAGCGAGCTGTCGAAGGAGCATGGGATCTCGCCCAAGGACGTTCAGGCCGCCGCGGACTCGATCGCGAAGCTCGACCCGAAGCCGGGTCTGAAGTACGCGGACATGAGCGACAATTACGTCATCCCCGACCTGGTCGTGGAGAAGGTGGACGACGAGTACTTCGTCTTCCACAACGACTCGTCCCTGCCGCGCCTGAAGCTCTCTCGATCGTACCGCGAAGTCGCACAGGACCGAAATCAGTTCCAGGGTGAGAACAAGGCCTTCATCTCCAAGAAGCTCAACAGCGCGCAGTGGATGATCCAGGCGATCGAGCAGCGCCGCCAGACCATGCTGAAGGTGATGAGCTTCATTGTGGACCGGCAGCGCGATTTCTTCGAAAAGGGAGTGGAGCACCTGCGGCCGCTCACGCTGCGGGAAGTGGCTGAGCACATCGACATGCACGAATCGACGGTGTCCCGGGTCACGAACGACAAGTACGTACAGACGCCGCGGGGGGTGCTTCCCCTCAAGTTCTTCTTTTCCTCGGGCCTCTCGACCGACTATGGCGAGGACGTATCGGCGAGGGGCATCCGCGCGAGGATCCAGAAGCTGGTGGCCGACGAGGATCCGAAGAAGCCCCTGACCGACCAGGCCATCGTGGACGTCCTCAAGAAGGAGGGGGTCCAGATTGCCCGCCGCACGGTGGCGAAGTACAGGGACCAGCTCGGAATCCTTTCGGCGAGGATGCGAAAGAGAGTATGACCGAGTCCGGGTTGTCTCCCGCCGACCCCGTCACTCCGACTTCCAGAAACCTCGCGGTCATCGTCCCCGCCTTCGACGAGGCGGAGAACATGGCCGACCTGTTCCACGACATGGCCGCGACCTTCGAGCGTTCGGATCTGGACGGAGAAGTTGTTCTCGTGGACGACGGGTCGACGGATGGAACGCTGGTAGCGGCGCGTGAGGCGGCTCGGGCGGCCGGTCTCGAAGGCCGGACGGTCTGGGTCGAGCACCGGGTGAATCAGGGCAAGACCGCGGCCATCGTTTCGGCAGCGCGAGCCAGCGACGCACGCGTGTTCGTGCTCTTCGATGCCGACCTGCAGCACGCCACGGAGGAGATCCCGCGGTTCCTCGAGAAGATCGACGAAGGGTACGACCTCGTCGCCGGACGCAAGGTAGGGGACTACTCGAAGCGATTCGTCTCGGGCCTGTACAACCGACTCTCGCGCCTGATCTTCCGGGTGCCGGTACGCGACCTCAACTCGATGAAGGCATTTCGGCGGGAGGTCGTGGAGGACCTGCACCTGCGGCAGGACTGGCACCGTTACCTGGCCGTATTGGCCCATGACCGGGGTTTTCGGCTCGCGGAGATCGATATCGAGCTCCTGCCTCGCAGGTACGGGGTGTCGAAGTACTCCGGCCGGAGCCGGGTATTCGTGGGGCTCCTGGACCTGGTATCCGTATGGTTCCAGCTCGTCTTCAGCCGGAAGCCGATGTTGTTCTTCGGGATCACGGGCCTGTTCGTCGCTGGGCTCGGCGTCCTGGTCGGCCTGGTGGCGCTCTTTCTCAGGTTCGTGCTCGACACCGGTTTCAGGCCCCTGCTCACCCTCGTGGTCTTCCTCGTTCTCCTGGGCGGCCTGCTATTCGTCGCAGGCCTCCTGGCCGAGCTGATCGCCGGTCTCAGGTCCGAGGTCGAGGACCTCCGACGTGAGCTGCGACGGTGACGACGGACCTCCCGGGAGCCGAAAGCGAAGCTCGGCCGGGGACGGAAGCCGGACCGGGCGGGGACGAGAGCGTGCACGCCTGGGCCCCCGGTGTTCTCGTGGCTCTGCATGTCGCGCTCGCCATTCTCGTCTTCGAGCCCACGCTGTTCCCGGGGGCCGACGCCGGGCACTACATGGTTCTCGGGGAGGCTCTCCGCGAGGGCTTGGGATTCCGCGACATCCAGCTGCCCGGGTCGCCACTGCACGCGAAGTTCCCGCCGGGCTATCCCGTCATCCTTGCCGTAGCCGGCTGGTTCGGCGGCCTCCAGCTCTTCAAGGCCCTGTCTCTCGCGTTTGCCGCGGGATCCGTGTGGCTCACTTACCGGATCGCCCGGGCTCTCCTGGGGCACTGGCCGGCCCTCGCGGCCGCGGGCCTGTTCGCCGTTTCTCCGGTGTTGCTCGATTTCTCTCACCGGGTCCTTTCCGAGGCCGCCTTCACGTTCCTCCTCCTCGGCATGGTCGCCGCGACGCTCGACAACCGGCCCGTTGGGGCTATGGCGCTCGGAGCGGCTGCGGCCGCGTTCTTCACCCGTACGGCGGGATTGGCCCTCCTCGCGGCCCTGGTCGTCTGGGCCCTCATGGACGGGAGCAGGAGAAGACTCCTCGTGGCCGCCGCCGTGGCTGCCGTGTGCGTGTTGGGTTGGGCGATCTACCAGCATCTCGCCCAGCCGAGCCAGCCCGGCTACCTGCAGCAGCTGATCCAGGAAAACCCGTACGTTCCGGAAGCGGGCACGGTCGGCCTGCTCGACTTCCCGGCCCGCGCCGCTCGCAACCTGTGGCGCTACGTCAGCTCCGAGTACCCTGGTTCGTACGGATTCGCCACGCTGCGGCGGGGGACGATCGCCTTTACCGCAGTCGCTGGCGTCCTGCTCAGCGCGCTGACGCTGTGGGGCTGGCTCAGGACGGCCGTCGAGAGCATCCGGGTCACACACCTGGTGGTAGCGCTCTACATCGGGCTCGTACTCCTGTGGCCGCCCGTCTGGACGGATCGCCGCTTTCTCCTTCCTGTCCTTCCGCTGCTCACGGTCTTCGCTGCCAGCGGAGCGATGGGAATCGTGGACCGAGTCGGCCGACGCTGGGGCTCTCTGGCGTGCGGACTTCTCGTGGCCCTCGTGGGATCGATGGCACTGATGACGAGCGGCGCGTCCATACCCACCCGGGTCGCCTGCCAGGTCTCGTTCCGCGCCGGTCAACCGTGCGACCGGCCCCAGTACCGGGAGTTCTACGCCATGGCGCGCTGGGCTGCCGTGAACACTCCAGAGGGTGCGGTGATCGCCAACCGGAGCCCGGCGACGTTCTTCCTGTTCTCGAGACGTCAAGGTGACCTGTACCCGTATTCGCGGGATGACGCCGAGGTCATCCGGGGGCTTGACGCGATGGGAGCCGATTACGTCCTCGTGGATCGGCTGAGTGCCACGACGGGCCTGTATCTCATACCCGCGGTGGCCGCGAACCTGGAGCGCTTCGAGGTCGTTCACACGATTGGAGGCGAGGAGGGAACGGTGCTGCTTCGCATGCTCTCGATCCCGCGAACTGCCTCGCTCGCCGTCCCATGAGAGTAGTGCACGTCGCGACCGCGTTCCCGCGTCATGACGGAGATCCGATCACCCCGTGGCTGGTAGAGCTGGTGCGACGGCAACGCCAGGCTGGCATCGATGCGTCGGTTCTCGCGCCGTCCTACAGAGGAGGGCCTCGAGTCGAGCCCACGGAGATCCCGGTTCATCGCTTCAGGTACGCGCCCCGCTGGCTCGAGACCCTCACACACGACGAGTCCGTCCCCGACCGTATCCGCCACCGTCCTGGTTTCTCCACGCTCGTTCCCGCCTACCTGGCGGCGGGGCGCCGGGCCGCCGCGGCCCTGGGCAGAGAAGGGGTCGACCTGGCGCACGTCCACTGGCCGATGCCTCACGCTCTGTTCGGTGCAGCCATGCGACGGTCCTCTGGCGGGCGTACCGCAGTCCTGTCGAGCTTCTACAGCGTCGAGCTCAACTGGGTAAATCATCGGATGCCCTGGCTGCGGCCGTTCCTCGAATGGACGATCCGGTCCGCCGACGGTGTCACGGCCATCTCCACGCCCACGGCGGATGCGGTGCGGCGCGTAGTGGACCGGCCGGTCACGGTCATTCCGTACGCGGCCCCGCTGCCGGACGCCCGAGGTCGCCCCCGCCGGCCGGCGCTGGATGATCCCAAAGCACCGGTTCGCCTGCTGTTCGTCGGTCGCCTGGTGGAGCGAAAGGGAGTCGAGGTGCTCGTGCGGGCCCTGGCTCGCCTGCGTCACCGACGGGAAGCCGAGCTGGTGATCGTGGGGACGGGCAGTCGCGAGGGAAACATCACGCGCACGGCTGCCATCGAGGGGGTGACGGAGCAAGTGCACCTGCGGGGATTCGTGGATTCCGACCAGTTGGCGAGGGAGTACGATGAGTGCGACATCTTCGTGCTTCCAGCCATAGTCGACGCCAGGGGTGACACGGAAGGCCTCGGAGTCGTGCTCCTGGAAGCCATGGCGTGCGAGCGACCCGTGGTCGCCTCGAGAGCCGGGGGAATACTCGACGTCGTGCAGCACGGGGTCACCGGCTGGCTCGCGGACCCTGGAGACGCCGAGGTGCTCGCCGACGTGCTGGAGTCGGTCGCCGCTGATCCGGACCGAGCCCGAGAGGTGGCGGCACAGGGGAGAGAGGTGGCCGCGCGACGCTTCTCCTGGGACCGTATCCTTGCACAGACCGAGAAAGCGTACGAGTCAGCTCTGGAGGCGCGTAGTGGAACCCGTACGTGACCATTACGAGAAGTACACCGCGTCGGAGGCGTACCGCTCATCGCGGCGCCGCAAGGCGCACGTGATCGCTCACCTGTGCGGCCCCTACCTGCACGGGGACACGATCGCCGCGGACCTGGGTGCCGGGACGGGATTGATTCGAAAAGAACTTGAGATCGCCTGTGATAATCCGATATATGGTATAGAAATAGATGATTCGTTCATCGTGGAGCGAGAACGGATGGCCCTCGGTGATGTTCTGCGCCTGCCCTTCGCCTCCGAGAGCCTGGATTTCGCCATGCTGAACCACCTGTACGAGCACGTTCCGGATCCCGGGGCCCTCTTTCGAGAGACCTACAGGGTGCTGAGGCCCGGGGGCAGGGCCTACGTAACAGCTGGCAGTCGGAGGGCGGTCATGGAGCCCCACTATCGTCTGCCGTTCCTGAGCTGGCTCCCACCGAAGGTGGCGGGCGCATACGTGCGCGCTGCGGGCCGGGGAGATGGGTACGAGGACATCCGGTTTCTTACGTATCGACCGCTTATGCGACTGATGCGCTCGGCGGGTTTCGTCGTCCGTGACATTACGGAGCAGGCTATCAACGATCTCGTCGGCTTGGCGTGGGGGCCCAGATGGGGTGCGGCCTGGCAGGCGATCCAGCGGGTTCCAGCCGGCCTGCGTGCGAGCATGCTGCGAGCGGGTTCGCCCCAGTGGTTCTTCCTGCTGGAGCGTCCAGGTCGCCCGGACGACGTGAGGGGGGGCAGTTGAGCGAGGGCAGGCGGATCGACGGATCGCGCTTCAAGTGGGTTTTCGGCGTCACGGTCCTCGGGTTGGCCCTCCTACTCTACCGGGAGTTCATCCTCGACGGCGCGGCGATGCTGTACGGGGACGACATGATCAACGAGGGCTTCCAGCTGCGCTCCTTCGGCGTAGACGAGATCCTCTCGGGGCGTGGCTTCCCGCTGTGGAATCCGTTCGTGTACGGTGGGCAGCCATACCTGGCAATCCTCCCCGGACCCGTCTTCTACCCTAGCAGCCTGCTGTACCTGGTCATGCCGCTGTACCGGGCCATCGGTTGGACGTTCGTGCTGCACACGTTTCTTTCGGGCGTGTTCGGATATGCGGCTGCCCGTTCGATCCGGCTCGATCGGGTGCCGGCGGCCGTCGCAGGACTGGCCTTCATGTTCACCGGATTCGTGGTCTCCACGCTGTACGGCGGACACGATGGCCGAATGTTCGCCATGGTGCTCATCCCGCTCGCCTTCACGCTCCTCGAGCGGGGCCTGGCCTCGGGCCGCGTGCACTGGTTCCTGGGGCTCGGGCTGGTAGTGGCCCTCCAGATCTTCACGCCACACATCCAGCTCATGTATTACTCCTCCCTGGCCCTGTCCCTCTACGCGGCCCTTCGGATCGGGCAGAAGGCGCGGCAGGAGGGGGCTCGGACGGCGTTCGCTCTGGCCGCCAAGTGGGCGCTCGCGTTCGCCGTGGCGGGGCTGGTGGGCGCCGCCCAGTTGCTTCCCACCGTCCAGATTCTGGACGTGGCGGTCCGCGGCGGGGCAGGGGAGTCGGGATATGCCTTTGCTTCATCATGGGCGCTGCCGCCTCAGGAGGTCTCGGCGCTGTTCCTGCCCGACCTCGTCGGCTCGCTCGGGACCTATTGGGGCAGCAATCCGTTCAAGCTTCACACGGAGTACCTGGGGGCCGTACCGGTCGCGCTCGCGATCGTGGCCCTCTCCACGATCCGGAGCGACCGGAGGGTCCTGTTTCTGGGGATCACGGGCCTGGTGTGCATCCTATTTGCCCTGGGGGCAGCCACGCCGGTCCACCGGCTCGCGTATTACACCCTTCCGTTCGTGAAACAGTTTCGGGCGCCTTCCATGATGCTCGGGCCGGCTGCGCTCATGGTAGCCCTGCTGGCCGGGCTTGGCTGGCAGAGGGTCATGGACCTGCGGAAGGATGGAGGGGAGTGGAGCTGGGCTTGGATCGCGGCGCTCGCCGCTCCACTCCTCTTGCTCGGCCTCGCTGCCGCGTTCTCTCCCGAGGGCCTGCTCAGGTGGGCGCGAACCGCGTGGTTCCCCGCGGGCTGGACCCGGACCGCCACCGTGGATCCGGTGGGGGCGCTGAGGGCCAACGGCTGGATGGTGATCGCGGGGGTGGGGGGCGTTCTCGCCGTCGGCTGGGCGGTGGCTACCCGGCGCGGTCCGGAGTGGCTGGTGGCGGTGCTGCTGGTCGTGCTCATCGCGGACGGATGGAGGGTCAACACGCGCTACCTGCGGACCGTGGAGGAGGCGTCCGTCTTCCCGACGGATCCCGTAGTGGACCACCTCGCGACCTCGCTGCAGCCGGGCGAACGAGTGTTTCCGCCGGCTGGGATGAGCGGTTACGGTCCCAGTGAGTTCAGCGTTCACCGCGTTCCCACGGTGACGGGAATCCAGAAGTTCAGGCTGGAGTGGTACGAGCGGTTCACGGGCGGCCTCGGCATGCAGAACGTCGGAAGCATGACCGCCCTCGGACTCCTCGATGTGGGGTTCATCGTGGCTGGCCCCGGCCTGTCGGCCGAAGCACTTCAGCTGGAAGCCGAGGCCCCGCGGGGTTCCGCCTACCGCGTCCGCACCGAAATTCCGCACGCCTTCTTCCCCCGTACGGTCGAGGCGACCACGGATACGGCCGAGGCCCTGCGGCGGGTGCTGGAGGCGGACCCACTGGACCTGGCGATCGTGGAGGCCGAGGTGGCGCCCCCGGCGGGGGAAGGGTCGGCCACGATTACGCGCCTCGACCCAAACCACCTGGTACTGGAGGTGGACGCCCGTCGTGGCGGACTCCTCTTCCTCAGCGAGGTATACTACCCGGCTTGGAGAGCCTCGGTGGACGGCGAACCGACCGAGGTCTTGCGCACCAACACGGCGTTCCGCGGCATCGTCGTGCCGGCGGGTCGCCACACCGTCGAGCTGAACTACTCCGCAGCGGAGTTTCGCGTGGGCTTCGGGGTCTCGGGACTGACGGCGCTGGTCGTGCTTGCGGCGCTGGTGTTCCGCTTCAGGCGCTCGCGGGGCGTTCCGGCCGACGACGAAGATACCGCAGGGGACTCTGGCTGATGGCATCGCTTCGGGTCCGCCGCATCTCGGCTATCCTGTTCGTGGCCACTGCGCTTGCATTCCTGATCGTTCTGCTGCGCGACCAGTGGGGAACCCTGGAAGCGGCGCTCAGCTCCACTCGCAGCTTCGGCTGGACATTCAGGCCTCTCCTGCTTCTCGCGGCCGTCTCGTTGGGGACCGCGAATCTGTTCTTCATGGCGCTGGTGTGGACGGGCCTGTTCCATCGTCTGGGTGGAGAGGCCCGGCGGCCCGAGGCGGCCCGGGTGTGGGTGCTCACGAACTTCGGAAGATACATACCCGGGAAGGTCTGGCAGCTGGGAGGACTCGCAGCCTACATGAGGGGCCGTGGCGATTCAGGTGCGGCCGCTCTCGTTTCCGCGCTCGCCTTTCAGATCGTGGTGCTGGTAACCGGGACAGCCGTCGCGGTCGGAACTCTGGGTGTCGGGTGGGTCGGAGCCGGAAGCTGGGTACCGGGACTGGGAATTCTCGTCGTCCTCCTGTTCGCCGGGCTCCACCCGGCCGTCATCCGTTGGGCGGCCGTTCGGCTCGGCAGGTGGTTGGGGGAGGGCAGCGTCACCCTGGACCTCGAGGCGAGGGACGTGGCGCGAGCTGCGGCAGGGATGATGATCGCGTGGCTCGTGTATGGCGCGGGACTGATGTTCCTGCTGCGAGGCGTCGGCATCCCCTGGGATACGTTGGATCTCCCGCTGCTCACGGGCGTGTTCGCAGCCAGCTACGTGGCCGGCTACCTTGTCCTCGTCGCCCCGGGAGGGCTGGTGGTTCGGGAGGGAGCCATGACGGCTCTCCTCGCGAAGGTCGGAGCTCTGGCGCTCGGGGTGGCTGCGGCCGCATCGGTCATGGCGCGGCTGTGGGTGGTAGCTACGGAGCTGACAGCCCTGGCAATCGTGTTGGCCTGGCCGGGCGAACCCGAGGGGAACGACGCTTGAGCGCAAACCCTGATGTGGCGGCTAGCGAGGTCGGGCGGGGCAGGGCCCTGGTCGTAATGCCCACGTACAACGAGGCGGCCAACCTCCCTTCAATCGTACCGGCCGTGCTCGCCCAGGACCAGCGTATCGACGTGCTCGTCGTCGACGATGGCTCTCCGGACGGCACCGGCGCTCTGGCTGATTCCATGGCGGCAGAGAACGCCCGGGTGAGCGTGCTGCACCGCCAGGGCAAACAGGGCCTTGGAAGCGCCTATCTCAAAGGCTTCTCTTGGGGACTCGAGCGCGGCTACTCATATCTTCTCGAGATGGATTCCGACCATTCACACGATCCGAAGTACCTCCCCGAACTGCTTGCTGCGGTCGAGAGCGACTACGACCTCGTGATCGGGTCAAGGTACGTAAGTGGAGTAAACGTAATTAATTGGCCCATGTCGCGGTTGCTGTTGTCCTGGTTCGCCAACCGGTATGCACGGGTGGTCACGGGCCTCCCCCTGTCCGACGCAACCGCGGGATTCAAGGTCTTCCGCAGGGAAGTCCTCGAGGCGATCGACTTCGAGAAGGTGGGGTCCACGGGGTACGCGTTTCAGATCGAAATGGACTTTCGTGCCTGGAAGAAGGGATTCCGGGTGGGCGAAGTGCCCATCGTGTTCGTGGACCGCGAGGAGGGCGAAAGCAAGATGTCACGGACCATCGTGCGGGAGGCCGTGTGGCGCGTATGGGCCCTCAGGTTCGCGTCCATATTCGGTCGGCTCTGAAGGGGGCTGCCTGGCGCGCACCGAATCTGGCGGCTCAGCCGCGAGGGTAGGAAGGCACCGAAAGGGCAAGGCGCCCGTGGAAGGCACCGGGCGCTAGTTAACATAACATATCTTATGCGCCATTTAGGGCCTATTGCTGTGTCCTGCGCAGGGACCCGTCAGGAGCCTGGCTCGTCCTCAGACACGGTATCGCCGCCGTCCCCGTCCGAACCCGCTTCTGTATCCGTCGTGGCTGCATCGGCCTCCGCGTCCGTCGCTCCAACCTCCTGCAACTCGGCAACCGGTAGCACCGGCGGCGCCGCCCCGAACTGATCGAGGGCCCGAACCTCGCCCAATCGCACGCCATAGACGGACTGGCCTGTCGGGTCCTCCGGGGAATCCTCCATCAACTGGCTGTAGATGCTGGCGGCTGCCGAATACCGACCGGCTGCGGTATGGAGACGGGCCTGCTCGGCCATCGCGGAGTGTCTCTGGTAGTCGAACTGGGCATCGTCGCCAAGTCGCTCGTACCACCGCATGGCGCGGTCAGGGTCTCCACCCTGCTCGTAGGCCGCCGCGACCATCTCCATGGCCGTGAAGGAGAGCGGGCTGGCATCTCCCAGTTCGGCGACCGGCTCGAGCGCCTGGATCGCCAGACCGAGGCTGTCGCGACGCAGCTCCAGGTCGCCCAGGGCCAGCCGGGCCTGATCAGCGTACGGTGTGCTGGAGTACTGGTCGATGAAGATACGGAGCTCCGAGCGGATGGTCTCCATGTCTGCCGACTGCGACGTGATCTGGATTTCCTGAAGCCGCACCGAGGCGCGCTCCACGAGCTTCCCCCGGTAGTCCTGGTAGTAGAACGCTGCGGCCACGACCGCCACGAGAGCGATTCCGCCGGCCAGCACTGCCCGCCGGTGGGTCTCGGCCCACGCAGCGGCCTCCATGACGCGCTCGGTTACATGATCTTCCGTATCCAGGTTTTGCTGCCGCTTCTCGCGGGCCATCGATCTCGCCATCTGTCCGCAACGCCTTTCAATGCACGGTCACGTCAACGGTGAGCGTGCCTGTAAAGTATTATACCACAGCAAGTTACGAGCGCACTACCTGCGTTTCCCCTATTTCCCGGCTCTTCGGCGGTTGGAACTGCCGAGGAGCGCGGTCCGGGAAACAGGAGAAACTACGTGGAGGCCGTCGGATCAGTCAATGCGGCGACCATGCATGATTCGCCGGTGTAACCAGATGTACGCCGCGATGATGATGGCCAGGCCGAGGAAGATCCACACGAGGTTGTCTCCGATCAGGGCTTCACCCGCGTGCACCAGTTCCTCGTAGCTCATCTCCCGGGTCCCCTTCCCCAGAGAGAACCCGATCAGGGATAGGATGACGACCCAGATTCCGGCACCGAGGCCGGTGAAGAACGCGAACCGGCCGAAGTTCATGCGTGACAGGCCCGCCGGGATGGAGATCAACTGCCGCACCGCCGGGATCAGCCGGCACACGAACGTCGTGATCTCGCCGTGCCTCCGGAACAGCTCCTCGGCGCGTTCGAGCGCCGGCGCCGGAAGGAAGAAGTACTTGCCATAGCGATATAGGAACGGCCGGCCGAGTCGCAGCGACAGTCCGTAATTCACGAACGCCCCGATCAGAGAGCCCAGGATCCCCGCCAGGATGGCCACCAGCAGGCCGCCGGTCGGATCGGCCGGAACGAATTCACCGCGCGCCGCCATGAATCCGGCGGGGATCATGACTACCTCAGAGGGAAACGGAATGAAGGAGCTCTCGACCGCCATCAAAACGAGGACAATCAGGGGGCCCCACGTCCGGCCGAGTTCGGCTCCAACCTGCACGTATTCGATCAGGAGCTCAGTCATCGCGGAATACCCCGAAGTGCTGGATCAACCCCATCCCTGCTCTCCCGTTAAGGGAACGAAGCGGGCGCGATCGACGATCTCCTCGCTGGGATTGCCGTCACGGTCGAAAGTCACGCGGACCAGCTCCTGGCCTTCGTCGTCCCCCACGGGGATGATCAGGCGTCCACCCGGCGCCAGCTGGTCGACGAGCGGAGGCGGCACCCTGGGTGCGGCTGCGCCGCACAGAATGACGTCGTAGGGAGCGTTCTCCGGCCACCCTCCGCTGCCATCTCCCGCCCTCAGCGTGATGTTCGTGAATCCCAGCGCTTTCAGCCTCTGTTCGGCGATCGCGGCCAGCTCAGGGACCGTTTCGACCGAGAACACGTGCGCCGAGAGCTGGGCCAGAAGCGCGGTCTGATAACCGGAACCGGTTCCGATCTCCAGCACCTTCTCGTCCCCTCCGAGAGCGGCGAGCGCGAGATGTAGCGCGTGAGCCCGCGGTTTCGAAATCGTCTGCCCGTGTCCGATCGGGAGGGCCACATCCTCATACGAGCGATGAGCCACTGCGTCAGGCACGAACATGTGCCTGGGGACGGCGTCGAAGGCATGCAGGATGGCCAAATCCTCGAGCCCGCTAGACCGCAGACCCTCTATGAGCCGGCGCCGGTCCCGCAGGTACGACGAATCTACCCGCCCAGCATCCATGACCGGACCTCGCTGATCAGCTGATAGTTCGTGAGATCGAGGTGCAAGGGGGTTACCGAGATGTAGCCCGCCTGCACCGCCCGGAAATCGGAGTCGTCCCGCCCGCTCCAGCTCGACACCCCCCCGCCGATCCAGAAATAGGCCCGGCCGGACGGGTCCTCGCGCCGGGTCAACGAGTCGGAGTAGACCCGGCGTCCCAGGGTCGTGACCCTCCTGCCCTTCAGATCTTCGGCCGGGATGTCCGGAAGGTTCACGTTGAAGAACGTCTCATCCGGGAAGTCGGGCCGCCGGATGAGATCTCCGAGCAGCTCCTCGAGCGTGTCCGCGTAGGTCGGGATTCGCTCCGACGCCCGGCTTGAGTATGAAACGGCGATGGACGGGATCCCGAGGATCGTCCCCTCCATGGCCGCGGCCACGGTGCCCGAATAGAGGACGTCCTCGCCCATGTTCGCGCCGTGGTTGACGCCCGAGAGGACGAAATCAGGCGGTTCGTCGAGCAATTGGTTGATACCGATCAGCACGCAGTCCGTAGGTGTCCCATCGATGACGTGGTAGCCTTCGGGCGTCCGGGTGGCGCGAAGCGGGCGATGAACCGTGAGGGAGTGGCTGGTCGCGCTCTGTTCACGATCTGGCGCCACCACCACGACCTCGCCGAGGCGCGAAGCGATCTCGATGAGGGTCGTCAGTCCGACGGCGTGGATGCCGTCGTCGTTCGTGCACAGGATCCTCGGCCGGCGCGAGGAAGCTGTCGGACTGTCGTCGCTGCCCGACGTCATTCGCCAATCGCCAGGAGGTCAACCAGGCCATCGGCCTCGCGTCTGAGGTCCCGGACCGTCTCACGGTCCCAGGCCACTCGGGCCGCCCGGGCAAGCTTACCTTCCTTGCGCAGCTGATCCAGCTTGTGGCGAGCTCCCTCGATCGTGTACTTCTCAGCGTACAGAAGGTGACGCAGGAGGTGCACCAGTTTGATCTCCTTGCGCCGGTACACGCGGTTTCCGGCCCGGTTCTTCGAGGGCTTCAGCGCCGGGAACTGGGTCTCCCAGTAGCGCAGGACGTGCGGCTTGAGACCCGTGAGCTCACAGACCTCTCCGATCGAATAGTACTCCTTCGGCGCAATACGATCTTCCACCGAATTCAACTCCAGCGCTCGGGCTTGGGCTCTCTGGACATCAGGAGGGCCAGGGCTCTCCGCGGGTCCACGTCTTCGTACAGGATGGAGTATACGGCCCCGACGATGGGCATTTCCACCCCATGCCGTTTCGCGAGGTCCCGGGCGGCTTCCGTCGTGCGCACACCCTCTGCGACGGCAGTCATTCCGCTCAGGACCTCGGAGAGGGCCTCTCCCCGGCCCACGGCGAGTCCTACGCGTCGATTACGGCTCAGATCTCCCGTGCAGGTCAGGATGAGGTCACCCACTCCCGCGAGTCCCGCCAGAGTGGCACCTTCGCCGCCCAGTCTCTCGGCAAGGCGGCCGATCTCCGCCAGTCCCCTGGTCATCAGCGCCGCTCGCGCATTTGTTCCCAGTCCCAGCCCATCGCTGATCCCCGCGGCCAGGGCAATTACGTTCTTCAGCGCCCCCCCGAGTTCAGTCCCGATGAGGTCCGACTGCGTGTAGAGGCGGAAGTGATCGTTCTGGAACAGGCGCTGCACGTGCACGGCATTCTCCAGGCTCGTCGAGGCGAGCGTGACGGCGGTGGGAAGCCTGCGGGCCAGCTCAGCGGCGAAGCTGGGTCCAGACAGGACCACGACACCTCCGGCTACTTCCGGCCCCAATGCGTCCGTCAGAACCTCGCTCATTCGCAGGTCCGACTGGATCTCGAGGCCCTTGGAGGCGCTGACGAGAAGAGGACGTCGATCACCGAGGTGCGCTGAGGCTTCGCCCATGACGGTGCGGACCACGTGGGATGGACTGACGGACACCACGACGCCGGCCTCGGCGAGTGCATACCGCATGTCGGACGTGGCCTGGAGACCCGAGTCGAGCTCCACGTCCGGCAGGTACTTCTCATTCCGCCGTCGCGTCTGTATGTCCTCGGCGACGGACGCCTCGTACGCCCACAGAAGGGTCGCATGCCCGTTCGACGCCAGGACGTTCGCCAAGGCGGTGCCCCAGCTCCCCGCGCCCAGCACGGCAATCCGGCTATTCTCCATGTTCAACCTCCGTCTCCTTCCGCCGGCCGAACCGGTTCTCCTGCCCGCGTGCGAGTCTCCGGAGATTCTCCCTGTGCGTCCACCATACGAAGGCCGCTACGGCGGCACAAAACAGGACGGTCGAAGCTGACTCGTCCGTCAGCCAGGCCGTAAGCGGCACCAGAGAGGCAGCGGCGAGCGATGCCACCGAGACGTAACGGGTGATCGATACGACGCCGATCCACACAAGAAGGCTCACGAGCGCCGACGTCGGGGCCAGCGCCACGAGCACGCCCGCGCCGGTCGCGACTCCTTTACCGCCGCGGAACCCCACGAACACGGACCAGACGTGACCCGCGATCGCGGCGACTCCGTACAGCAGGGCGAGGTCCGCCGAGGCGACTCCGTCCCAGCCGGGAAAGAAGTACGTCGGGATGAAACCCTTCGAGACGTCGACCAGCACGACGGGTACGCCGGCGGCAGGTCCCATCACCCGGTACGCGTTCGTACCGCCTAGATTGCCGCTGCCGTGCTCGCGCAAGTCGATGCCCCGCAGTCGCCCCACCAGGTAGCTGGTCGGGATCGAGCCCAGCAGATAGGCACCGAGGGTCCAAAGCAAGATCGTCACGAACAGGTCATCTCCACTCCACCCCTATTGCCTGCGATCATCCGAGTCCTTGCGTTCACGCGCCGAGAGGCGAATCGGCGATCCGAGAAATCCCCACTCGCGCCTGAATCCATTGGAAATGTAACGCGTATAGGAGGTCTTCAGGTCTCGGGGTCGGTTGGACCATATGACGAACAGAGGCGGCTCGATGTCCACCTGCGAGCCATAGTAGATTCGCACGTCTCCACGGCTGCCCTGCGGTGGCTGCTTGCGCGCGACCAGACCTCGAAGCACACGGTTCACCTCCGCCGTGGGGATGCGCCGCGAGCGCTCGTGCTGAACTTCTCGCGCAATCTCCAGTACCTTCCGGACCCGCTTCCCAGACAGGGCAGAGGTGGTCACGATCGGCACCCAGCGCAGATAGTGGGCCCGCTCCCGGAGCTCCTTCTCGAAGGCGGCGAGAGCGTCGGGTCCCCGGTCCTCGATGAGGTCCCATTTGTTGGCGATCAGAATCAGCCCCCGCCCGGCATTCCACGCCTCTTCTCCGATCCGGAAGTCCTGGTTTGTCACTCCTGCGTGGCAGTCGACGACCAGGATGCAGATCTCGGATCTGTGAATGGCGGAAGTGGCCCGCAAACGGCTGTAGAACTCGACGTCGTCATCCACCTTGGACCGACGGCGGAGCCCCGCGGTGTCGATGAGGCAGACCTTCTCGCCCTCGAACTCCAGGTACGTGTCGATGGCATCGCGCGTCGTCCCGGCCTCGTCGTGCACCAGTACCCGTTCTTCACCGAGGAGCGAGTTGACGAAGCTGGATTTCCCCACGTTGGGCTTGCCGATCACCGCCAGCCGCATCCCAACCGGGACGGCCGCGATCTCATCCGGAGACGGCAGCGCCTCGACGACCCGATCCAGCAGGTCCCCGCTTCCCTTCCCGCTCAGCGCGGATACCGGGACCGGGTCCCCCAGGCCCAGCGCATGGAACTCGTGCTGCGCGACGGCCCCGACCGGGTCATCCAGCTTGTTCACGGCGAGGACCACGGGTCTGCCCGAGCGGCGCAGGAGGTCAGCTACGTGCTCGTCCACCGGATGCACGCCAGCCCGTCCGTCCGCAACCATCACTATGGCCTGGGCACGCTCGATCGCCTCGATCACCTGCTCCCGAACCTCGCGATCCAGAGGGCGCTCCGGAACATCGCTGATCCCCCCAGTATCGACGAGCAGAAAATCCCTGCCGGCCCAATCCGCCTCGGCGAACTGCCGGTCACGGGTCACCCCGCTCCTCTCGGCCACGATCGCCAATCGCTGGCCTACGATTCGGTTGAAGAGAGTCGACTTGCCTACGTTCGGCCGCCCGACGATGGCTACGGTCGGAATAGCTGCGGCGTCAGCAGCGCGTCCGTCACGTGCTCCGATGGGAGTATCCTCAGTTTGGGATAGCTCGACCTGAGCTCGGAAAGCGTCAGGTCGTCGATGAACATCTCCTGGTCGTTCAGGGCCGCCTCGCTGATCAGGGCCAGGTCGTAGGCCCGGAATGCGTCCAGAGCGCGCGCATGATCCGCCCCCGGTAGCAGCCCCGCGGTCGTAACCATCGGGCCATACAGGGAGTTGTGGCTAGCCACGGTTGCGATCTCGGCTCCGGTCCTCGCCTCGATGTCCGCGGCGATCGACGAAAGGTGCGCCTTCATCGACATGCCGGTCACCAATACGATCCGGCTACCCGCGAGCGAAGGGAGCCTCGGCAGGTCTTGCTGGACCGCTGACTTTAAGGACGAGATCGCTCCCACTCCGTTCGCCACGAGTTCGTGGTCGTCGAAGTACTGGGCGGGCGGCAGCTCCATATCAGCCTGCAGGTACAGCTCGTCGGCCGCATAACACCATCCCCTGCCCCTATCCGCGAAGGCCCGCTGCCGGATGCCGTCGACCAGCTCGAGGGCCTCCGCGCACTCCTCCGCCTTGAGTGGCCTTACCCCACGGTCCGCGTTGAAGGCGGTGAGACCCACCGGCACGATCGAGAGGGAGAGAATGTCGGGTCCGCGCGCGTAGAGGTCTTCGATCGTGCGGCTCAGAACCGGCCCGTCGTTGATTTCGGGACAAAGTACGACCTGGGCGTGTACCGAGATGCCGCCCGCCGCCAGCCGGTCTAGGTGCCCTCCGATATGCGCGGCTCTAGGGTTGATGAGCATTCTGAGCCGAGCTTCCGGATCTGTGGCATGTACACTCACGTACAGTGGAGTGAGGCGCTGCTCGAAGATCCGGTCCCAATCCTCGTCGCGCAGGTTGGTCAGGGTCACGTAATGACCGAACATGAACGAGAGACGGTAGTCATCGTCCTTCACGTACAGCGGCTGCCGGAGTCGGGAGGCCTTCGGGTTTCCCTTCACGAAGCAGAACGGGCAGGCGTTCGTGCAGCGCCGGACCTTGTCCGTCTCGGGGATGATGCCGAGCGTCTCGTCGGGTGGCTTCTCGATCTCGTACGTGATCGGTTGTCCACCCGGGAGGCGGACCTCAAGCAGCAGGTCGGCGTCAGCTTCGTAGAATCTCAGATCGAGCGAATCGCGCAGTTCGTTCCCGTTGATTGCGAGCAGCGCCGCGCCAGGCGGGATCTCAAGGTCGGCGCCGATCGAGCTTCGTCTTACCCGCGCGACGCGGACCATTCGTCAATATCTCCGTCACTCCGGGGGCAACATGGCCTCTGCTCTCAGGAGCAGCAGGGCTTCCTCGTGGCTCCGCGCTGGCACCAGCACCCTCACAACGGAGAGGCCGCCGAACGTGACCACGTTCGCGCGGTCCTTCTGAGAGAGCACACGCGCCTCGATTCCGGCGCCGCGCAATATACCGGCGGCCAGGCCCGCCTCCAACTCGCCAGCGACTCGCAGCACCTCCGACCATCCCGAGAAGATCCGCGCGTTACGGTGCTCCGCGCAAAGCGCCGCATACCGGTTTCCGTGGCGGCATTCCTCGCAAACCGACGTGCCGCATACCACGCAGCAATGGCGTGCTACGGTTCTGGGATGGGTGCGGCATGGGGTACCCCGGGACAACACCCCACACAAAGGGCATAACGGAGCGTCCGCCGGGACGGCGGAACCACATCCGCGGCAGTTCACGCTCGATGAAAAACGGGCGGGGACCCGGTGCCGGATCCCCGCCCTTCCACGTACGAAAAACGGTTCGTCAGGAGCCGCTCGCGCTGTACTGGAACCCTGAGATCGGGTCCTCGATCTGGAACTGAAGCAGGAACGAGGTCGCCTCCCCCTCACCGGGGAGGGTGATCAGCAGCTCCTCGCTCATCACGACCTGTCCCTCCTCTCCCAAGAGATCGACCGGCACCGTCACCTCAGAGCCGGCGGCCGCGGTCTTGTTCATGACCTGTCCCTCGACGCTGTAGACGCCCTCGGAGACGGCCGCAAGTTGGGACCTCAGGAACTCGAACTCGAGGCCATCTCGTCGCTCGAGCACGGCCAGAGCCGCGTCGGGGTCCTCGAGCTCACGATGTGCGTTGGCCAGCAGGTTGTAGTTGACGGACTCGAACGGATAGCGTCCCACGAGCTCGCCAGCCAGCGGAACCAGCTCCTCGTACCGCTTCGCCTGGTAGTACGTGTTCGCGAGATTCTCCAGCGTCTCCTTATTGAGCGGGTTCAGGTCATGAGCGCGCTCGAACGCCTGGGCGGCCTGGTCGAAGTTCTGAGCTCTGTAGAGGCCGATACCGACCTGCGACCACTGCCGGAAGCTGAGATCGTCCCTCTGGAGGAGGTCCGCGAACATCTGCTCCGAAGTCTCCTGGTCACCCGAATCCATCAGGGCCACCGCGTAGTTCAGGAGGCCGAGCACGTCGTCGGGGTTCTCGCTCGCGTAGTTCGAGTAGATGGTGAGGGCTTCCTCCGCCCGCCCATCCATACGGAGCAGCTCTGCCAGGTTGATGCTCGCCGCCCGAACCATGTCGGGCTCGCCACCCACCGCTAGCGCCTGCTCATACAGCTCCATGGCCCGGGCGTTGTCTCCCTGCTGCTGGAAGATGTTCGCCGCGTTGGTCAGCGACCTGGAGTCGGTGTAGATCACGTTGGCGCTGAGGAAGGCCTCGAGGGCCGCATCCTGGTCTCCCGCCCGCAGAGAGTTGATACCCATGTTGTAGAGGGGTACCCAGGCATTGAAACGCATTTCGTTGACCACATCGGCACAGCCTGGCTCCATGGCCGCGAGCCGCGTCAGCATCGAATCCGCTCCCGCGTGGTCCCGAAGACCGAGATAGGCCCGGCTGGCCAGGAGGTACGCCCTCGGCAGGGGGTCATCGTCGGTCAGCGCCGGCTGAAGCTTCTCGATCGCCCGCGCGTA
>JAMJQR010000256.1 GCA_023554335.1 Candidatus Benthicola marisminoris | reverse complement strand
GGAGCGCACGGTCGGCTGCTTCATCATGCCGCCCTCGAGCGACGCGATCTGGTCTTCGCGGCCCTCGAGCTGCTCTTCCAGCTCCGCGATCCTGCCCAGGGCGCCGATCAGCTCCTGCGCCAGCTCCGTGTCCCCGATCTTCTCTAGGCCTTCGCCGTTCGCGGCGGCCACGACTTCCTTCGCGGTCTTGCCGGTCGACAGCACCTGTGCGTCGCGAGAGCCGTCCCGGTACACAGTGACACCCTTGCACCGGAGCTGGTAGGCGAGCTCGAAGATCTCCCGCACGTCTTCCTCGGTGGCCTCATTGGGGAAGTTGCAGGTCTTGGAGATCGCCGAATCCGTGTTGGCCTGGAAAGCGGCTTGCATGCGGATGTGTTGCTCGGGCGAGACGTCGTGTGCAGTGACGAATACGTCCTGCACTTCCTGCGGGACCTCGTCGAAGTGGATGTGACCCTCGTCGGCGATGCGCCGCATCAGGTCTTCCGTGTACCAGCCGCCTTCCTTCGCCATGCGAACGAATTCGGGGTTCACGTCCGGCATGAGCACGCCGGCCTGGTTCCGCATGAAGGCGACCGCGAACAGCGGCTCGATTCCGCTCGCGCACCCGGCGATGATGGAGATCGTGCCGGTCGGGGCCACCGTCGTGAGGTTGCAGTTGCGGAGCTGGCGCATCGGCCGAACCCTCGAGCCATGCTCGTCGCGCGCCGCCTTGTCGTCCGAGCCCCAGATCGACTTCTCCCACTGCGGGAACACACCGCGCTCGCTCGCCAGGCGCTCCGACTCGACCTTTGATTCCTCGTCGATGAAGCGCATGAGCTCCTTGCCGAGCTCGATGGAGCGCGGCGAACCGTAGGGCTCACCGAGCTTCACCAGCATGTCGGCCCAGCCCATGATGCCGAGACCGATCCGGCGGATGTTCTTCGACAGGTCGTCGATGGCCGGAAGCGGGTACTGGTTCGCATCGATGACGTTGTCCAGGAAGTGCGTGGCCTTGTGTACGGCCGTTCGCAGCCCGTCCCAATCAATCCGGCCCTCTTCGACGAACGCTCCCACGTTCACGGACCCGAGGTTGCAGACGTCATAGGGGAGCAGCGGCTGCTCGCCGCACGGATTCGTGGCCTCGTAGGAACCCATGTGCGGAACGGGGTTGTATCGGTTGGCCTCATCGATGAAGAAGACGCCCGGCTCTCCGTTCCTCCACGCGCCGTAGACGATCTTGTCGAACACCTCGCGGGCATCCAGCTTCCCGACCGGCTCGCCCGACCGCGGGTTCTTGAGGTCGTACTCCTCCCCACGCTCCAGCGAAGACATGAACTCTTCGGTGATGGCCACAGAGATATTGAAGTTCGTGATCTTGTTCTTGTCTTCCTTGCAGTCGATGAAGCCCAGGATGTCCGGGTGATCGACCCGCAGGATCCCCATGTTCGCGCCACGCCGGGTGCCGCCCTGCTTCACCGCCTCGGTAGAGGCGTCGTACACCTCCATGAAGCTTACCGGACCGCTGGCCACGCCCATCGACGACTTCACCACGTCGCCCGCTGGCCGCAGACGGCTGAAGCCGAAACCGGTGCCCCCACCGGACTGGTGAATGAGGGCCATGTCGCGGAGGGTCTCGTAGATCCCGTTCAGCGAGTCGGGGACCGGGAGGACGAAGCAGGCGCTGAGCTGTCCGAGTGGACGGCCGGCGTTCATCAGCGTGGGGCTGTTCGGCTCGAACTCGCCGAACGCCATCATCTCGTAGAACTCGCGGGCCGTCTCCATCACGTGCGAGGGTGAGGCGCCGTACTGGGCATCCACCGAAGCGATGACCTGCGCTACCCGCCAGAACATGTCGGTCGGCGTCTCGATCGGCTCGAGATCGTCGTTCTTCTTGAGGTATCGCCTGGCGAGGACGGTCTCGGCGTTCTCCGTCAGTCGCGGCTGAGGAAGGTCGCTCGGTGGCGTCTCGAGATCCGTGGCTCCGACCTCGTTCTCAATTCCGGCTCGGATCGCGGTGTCCGGTTGGTGCATCGGGGCGCCTCTTGTTTCCTGTCGGGTTTGGGACTGCTGCTCCGCGTTCTCTATTTCCATTCCCGGCCCATAAGCCGGTCTCCGCTACGGCACTCCGTCCCTTCAGTCGCCTCTGATTTGGGGCGACGATTCCCCCGAGGGTGACGAACACCCCACTGACACCACACCCTATGATGTTGAGTCGCTTTTCGCGGACCGGGCGGGACAGGCTCGGTCTATGCCCCGAGCGGCGAAGACGCCGTTCGCACACCCCAATATGTTGGGGTGCCCATAGAATAGAAACCCTATATGTGGTGGTCAAGGCCCAGTTGTGTAACAAAACTGGAAAACCGGATGGATGGCGGACTTATGGGGGTTCCGGGTTTGCGTCGTCGGCCCTGCTGCGTCACTCCAGCGGCCATACCCGCCGGCCGCCCAGCACGACTCGCGCGACTTCCCTCAAGTTCGCAGCGTCGGCCAGCGGATCCGCTCTCAGAACGACGAAATCCGCCAGCTTACCCTCTTCGACGGTCCCGAGTTCTGTCCCCCATCCCATGGCCAGGGCGGCGTTTCGGGTGGCCGCGACCAGCACCTCGGCCGCACTCATCCCGGCCTCCTGGAAGGCCTGTGCCTCGTAATGAATCGAGGGTCCGTGCAGCGTGCCGGGATTCCCCGCATCGGATCCCATGGCGACGGTGATTCCGGCCTCGTGCACGCGGCGGAGATTCTCGATTCCGATGGCCCGGTTGGTCGCGACGAACTCGCCGTAGCGCGTCACCACTTCTCCAGGCGGACGCCACTCGGCCGGCAGCTCCGAGTCCAGGAGTGCGCGGGTGCCCTCATCGACGCAGGCCCCGGGATACGGAAGCCCCTCCATTCCAACCTGCGAGAAGACGTTCAGGTATCCCTCGGTCACGGTGAGGGTCGGGACGTAGATGATTCCGGCGTCCCGAGCCAGCTCGAGGAAGCCGTCGTCGACCTCGACGTCGAACACCCCGTGCACCAGGACGTCCGCGCCCGCCTTGATCGCCGCGGTGGCCTCCCACAGTCCCGTGGCATGGATCACCAGCGGCAGCCCTGACGCCTTCGTCTCACGCGCGGCGTAGCGCACGAGATCCAGCACGGCGGCCGAGTCCTGCGCGGGGGGCACGATGTACCAGATCTTGATGGCAGCCGCCCCCCGGTCGGCGGTCTTCCGAACCGCGTCCCGAACCGCGGCCGAATCCGCCATGAAGATGAACTGCCGGTCGTCCTCCGTGTTCAGCCAGAAGTCGATCGTCGAGAGAAGCGGTCCCGTCGCGGCCACGCGCACGAAACGGGCATCCGTCTCGCGGCGGTTCTGCAGATCCACGGTCCACCCGTATCCGCCCACGTCGAACACGCTCGTGACGCCGCTGCACAGGTAGGCGTCGGAGAACAGCTCCGGCGATGCCGCGAGTCGCGACACGACCTCGTCGTACGGATGATAGCCGCGAAGGTCCAGGGCGTCGGGACGGCCGTCGAACCAGCCCGATTGTCCGAAGTGAACGTGAGCGTCCACCAGCCCCGGGATGACCCACATTCCCTCCAGCTGCTCGACCGCGGCCGAGTCCGGGATCGCGATCGCGTCCGCCGGTCCCACCGCCTCGATCCGGTCGCCCCGCACCACGATGACGGAGTTCTCCACGGGGTCTGCGCCCGTGCCGTCCACCAGGGTCGCGCCCCGGTACACCCGTACGACGTCGTCCCCCGCTTCGGGCGCGTCGGTTCCGGTTCCGCACGCGGATGCGAGCAGTAGAATCAACACGGCGGCCAGCTTCAGCTTCGAGACGGCTCCCGTCATCCTCGTTCTCCCTCGATGTGGCCCTCCGGTCCGATCCAGCGGCCGGCACGGTGGCCCTCTTTCAGTTCCCGATAGTGATCCACCGTCGCGCGCGCACGGCGGCGCAGCTCGTCGTCCACGGTGCG
>JAMJQR010000035.1 GCA_023554335.1 Candidatus Benthicola marisminoris | reverse complement strand
GGCGCCCGCGTCCGGTTCGAGCGGACACGGGCGCAATACCTCCTGTACCCCTGACTTGGTCTGGGTCAGTCCTCTTCCAGCGCCTTGGCAAGGTGCTTCTCGTCGTAGTAGTCGAGCTTGTGGAGCGGCATGACCACGCTGGAGAGTATGTTCAGCACGTGCGCCGCGATCCGCTTGTAGAACCGCGCCCCCATGACGACCGACGTCGCCGTGGAGGCATCGTACTCGCTCCGCGCCACCCGGCCGACGACTCCGTCGCACCTGCGGGTGAGATCCCTTCCTTCGCGAATCAGTTCCACTGCGCGCTCGTGATCCGACGTCTCGAACACATCGGCGATTTCTGCAAAGCTGGCCTCGATTTCGCCCGCGATCTCCCGCATCTCGTGCATGATCTCGTCCTCCGGCAGAGCCGAAGGATGATAGTCGCGAGCTTCCGAGAGGTTCTTGGCATAGTCTCCGATGCGCTCCACGTCCTTCACCAGGCTCATCAGTAGCAGGCAGTAGGGTACGGAGGCCCTCTCCGACGCCAGCGACAGATGCGCGATGACCTGCTTTCGGATCTTTCGCTCGAGCTTGTTGACCTTCACGTCCGCCTTGTACACGGCCGTCCGGTCGTCTGCCTGCAACCTGTCCGAGAAATAGACGCGGCTCGCCTGCACGGTCATGTCATACGTCAGGCCGATCATCTTGCCAAAATTGTCGCCCATTTCGGCAAGCGGCTCGCCGGCGCGGAAGATGGAAAGCAGTTCCTTCAGCATCGAATACCTCCGTTTACAGCGCCCGATCCAGGACGGCGAACAGGGCGGGTAGACCATAGAAGAGGATGACGACGTAGGCGATCGCCAGCGGCTTGGACCTCACGGCCAGCCGCGCGAGGTTCCGGGCCGCCTTCAAGGGAATCTCGCGAATCTTGGGCACGGGGTAGATCAGGATGGTCGCCGAGAGATTGAACAGCAGGTGCACCAGCGCAATGGTCACCCCCGCGATGGCGTTCGGCCCCGTAACGGCGAGCGCGGCGAGAAAAGCCGTCACGGTCGTGCCCAGGTTGGCGCCAATGGTAATCGGGAAGGCGGATTCCAGGGTGAGCAACCCGGCCCCCGCCAGCGGGACGAGCAGCGATGTCGTGATCGAGCTCGACTGCACCATCACGGTCACCACGATTCCGACGATGATCGCCACCACGGGTGACTGGTTCAGACCGCGGGCAACCAGGGTCTCCACCCGTTCGCTCATGGCGGTGCGCATCACCTTCACCAGGTACATCAGCGCGAAATAGATGAGCAGCCCGGACACAATGATCAGGAGCGTGGCCTGTACCTTCGGAGACTCTGAGACGAGCTCCAGAGTCGACTTGATGGGCTTCAGGGCAGCCTTCAGAGCCCCCTTGATCGGGCTGTCGTAGTCTACCCCCCCCACGCCCGTGAGCGAGGATGAGAGCCAGGTCGCGGTCTTCTGCAGATATCCCGTGGCCATCTCCAGCGGCAGCAGGATCAACACCGCGAGGTAGTTGAAGAAGTCGTGGCAGGTGGCCACCGAATACGCTCGGTAGAATTCGTCCTTTCGCCCCACATGGGCCATTGAGACGATCGTATTGGTGACCGTGGTTCCGATGTTCGCGCCCATGATCATGGGAACCGCGTTGGCGATGGGGAGAGGGTTCTCCGGCGCCGCCACCAGACCGACGATCAGCGCGGTCGTGACCGATGAACTCTGCACGAGCGTGGTGGCCAGGATCCCGACCATCAGGCCCATGAACGGGTTCTCGGTCGCAGCGAAGAAGGAGTCCAGGAGTCCGCGCCCCAGCGATTTGAAGGCGTCTCCGAGTCCGTTCACCCCGAGGAGGAAGATGAACAGCAGCGCCAGCACCGTGAGGATCCGGACTGCCGGGTGATGCACGAGCGGCCGGGTCGCCTGCAGTTCCCGAAGGTCGTGGGAATCCACGGTGGCTCTCTTGAAATGAAGTGGCTTGTGACCTGCACCTCATGACCGCCGACCGGGCGGCGGTCCACCCACAACGGACGCGGCAAAGTGCCGCTCCGTCAGCCGGCCAGCAAGAGTCTCCGCCCAGCGTAGAGGAACTCGACAATTGGACAGAAGGCGACGCCGCGAAATGCCCCGGCCTGAGCGTGGCGAATTCCCACAGAGGGGCGTCGAATAATTCGACAAATGCGTAAGCTCTTGTCTGAAAACAGATTGGGAGGGGAGTCCGCCGATTCAACGTTTGCTGGCGTCGAGGTTTCCTACGGTTGGGCCCGGCGCGAGGGACCGCGGAGGCCGGACGAAGCCTCCAGAAGTGAATACAGAATAGAGAGTTATGAGTGTCCCCCCCGAAGCCGACGCCGTGGCACCGCAGTTGCCCAGAGACACGGTAGAACGGCATCGCGCCGCTGCCTCCCGGAACATGACGCGTACGCAAACCGACGCGCTCCGGGACGTTCGAGCGCAAGCCGGGGAGGACACCATGCTTGGCGCCGCTTTCTTGATCGTAGCCGTCGCGGTGATCGCGACCGGACACTACCTGCGGGTACACAGCCCGGGCAGGATCTCCGCCGAGGGGCCCGCCCGCGAGACAGTGCCCGTCCATTCGCTGATCGATCGGCTTCCACGAGGGGTCTTCGTGCAGCCCACGTTCACCTGGGGTCACGTTCGGCCGAGCGGAGATGTCGAGCTCGGTGTGCATCCCATGCTGCTCGCTCTGGCCGGACCCGATGCCGAAGTGCTGGCCCCGGAGCCCGGCTCGAAAGTCTCAGAGAATGAGGAGCTGCTGACGATTCGGGCGGGTGACCGGTCCATGGCGGTTCGGTCGCCGATCGCCGGCCGGGTCGCGGCCACGCAGGCGCAGAGCTCGGGCGCCACGGACTGGGACGACCTCGCGACCCGAAGAGGGCAGTGGAGCGTGGTGATGGTCCCAGAGAGTATCTCCGAGGCCCTTCCGAGCTGGATGATCGGCCGCAGCGCTATCGATTGGACCCGTGGGCGCTACCGGGCCATGCGAGACTACTTCGTCTCTAACGGCCCCGGACACGAGATCGGGCTGGCCATGGCCGACGGTGGCGACATCCCGGGCGCGGCCCTGGACGCCTGCGACCAGGCAGCATGGGACGACTTCGCGGAGCGATTCCTGGCCGGCTGAGTCAGTCGTGGCCCAACCGGTTCACGGAATCTACGGTGGTCACGGAATCCCAAAGGTCATGAGGGAGGCCCCCGATGCGTAGACGGTCCGCGGTGAAGACCCTGTGCCTGGCAGCTGGCTCCACGCTGGTCGGCCGGAACCTTGCCCAGGCCTCGCCGGTCAGCCGGAAGAAGGCCGGGAGCCGGGGCCGGGATCAGATGGCCATTCTGGTGGATACCACGAAGTGCATGGGGTGCAGGTTTTGCGAGACCGCATGCGCCGAGGCCAACGACCTGCCTGCTCCTCCGTCCTCCGTGGAGCCTGGCGTGGAACGAAGCACCAGCGAGAGTCAGTGGACGGTCCTGAACCGCTACGAGACGGAGAAGGGAACCGTCAACGTCAAACGCCAATGCATGCACTGCCTGCAGCCCGCATGCGCATCCGCGTGTCTGACCCAGGCCATGCACAAGACAGAGGACGGCCCGGTGATCTGGCGGGGCGAGAAGTGCATGGGGTGCCGGTTCTGCATGCTGTCCTGTCCGTTCGATGTTCCGAAGTTCGAGTATGACAGCGCGAATCCTCGAATTCAGAAGTGTCGCATGTGCTGGGATCGCCTGGAGGAAGGCCAGGTCCCGGCGTGCGTGGAGAAGTGCCCCGCGGGATGCACGACGTTCGGTTCGCGGGCGGACATGCTGGAGCTGGCCTACCAGAAGATCTACTCGGAACCCGACAAGTACGTGCACCACGTATACGGAGAGCGCGAGGCCGGGGGGACGAACATGCTGTACCTATCCTCGGTCCCATTCGATCAGATCGGCTTCCGCACCGACCTCGGAGAGACGCCGTATCCGGACCTGACGAAGGAGTTCCTGTATTCGGTGCCCTTCGTTCTCACGCTGTTTCCGCCGTTGCTCCTGGCCGTGAGCCGGGCGACGGCCCCCGCCCACCCGGAAGACGGGGAGATCTGATATGGCCACACAGGCGCCGGCCGTACCCGGATTCTGGAGTGAGCTGAAGCGGTTCGCCCGCTTCCTGGTCGGAGAGATCCGGCCGAAGGGAAAGGTGCTCACTCCCTTCAATCTGATCACTGCGGCGATCATGATCACCGCCGCGGCGATCCTGGTCGTACGGTTCACTCGGGGGCTTGGCTCGGTCACCAACCTCTCCCAGGACTACCCGTGGGGCCTGTGGATCGGATTCGACGTCGTCACGGGAGTCGCCTTCGCCGGGGGCGCCTACGTGGTGACGTTCATGGTCTACGTCCTCCACATGGAGAAGTACCACCCGATCGTCCGCGCCACGGTTCTCAACGGCTTCCTCGCATACCTGTTCTACGCGGGAGCGCTTCTCCTGGACCTGGGACGGCCCTGGAACGTGATCAACCCGATCATCGGCAACTCATTCGGGGTCAGCTCGGTGCTGTTCCTCGTCGCATGGCACTTCCTGCTCTACATGACCGCGGAGTTGATCGAGTTCTCCCCGGCCATCGCGGAATGGGCGGGCTGGCACCGAGCCAGGAAAGTATTAACTGGTATGACGTTGGGCGCCGTCATCTTCGGTATCACATTATCTACGCTCCACCAGTCGGGCCTCGGCGCCCTGTTCCTCATGGCCAGGGACAAGTTGCACCCCCTCTGGTACTCGGAGTTCATCCCGATCCTGTTCCTGGTCTCGAGCGTGTTCGCGGGGCTCTCGATGGTCATCCTGGAGGGCTCCATTACTCACCGGGTGTTCAAGCACCGGGTGGGGCCCGATCTCATGACGAGGCACCAGGCTATCGTGCGTGGCCTGTCGCGCATCTGCGCGGGCACCCTTTTCGTGTACCTGTCTCTGCAGGTACTCGTCTTCGTCCACGAGCAGCGCTGGCCCCTACTCGGGTCGAGCTGGGGTGCCTGGTACCTCGTCGAGATCGTGGGCTTCACGGCGCTGCCCATGGGGCTGTTCCTGTACGCCCTTCGATCCGGGCGCGACCGGCTCCTCGGAGCCGCCGCCGTCCTGACGCTGTGCGGAATCGTACTCAACCGCCTCAACGTCTCGATCATCGCTTTCCGGTGGTATGCCCCGGTCCGCTACGTGCCGAGCTGGCAGGAGATCGTGGTCACCCTCGCAGTTCTTTCGGCTGAAATCTGGGTCTTCCGCTGGATCGTCCTCCGGATGCCGGTGCTCGACCAGAAGACCGTCAGGCTGGAGGATTCCCGGCCAATCGAAACGCGCGCAACTGCAGCATAGGAGGCGACGTGATGGGCATGGAGTCGGCAGATATCTTCGCCACGAAGGGCCTCGAGTACCTGATCGTCATCGGATTCCTGGTGCTGTTCGCAGCCTTCTGGCGGATCCTGGTCGGCCGCGCGGTAGAGACGCGGCCCCTCGTTCGCCGCAGCGGAAGGTTTCGAGTCGCTCGTGGATACCACTACCACCGCGGACATTCGTGGGCAGCCCCGGCAAGCCGCGGTCGAGTCCGGGTGGGAATGGACGATTTCGCGCAGAGGCTGCTGGGGCGAGTCTCCGGCCTGGTGCTCCCCGAAGTCGGTAGCGTGGTTCGGCAGGGTGACCAGGGATGGACGATCGATGTGGACGGGAGGCAGATCCGGATGCTGAGTCCCATGGACGGCGCAGTCGAAGCCGTGAATCCGGAGGTCGCCCGGGACCCCGGCATCGTGAACGCAGACCCGTACGAAAGCGGTTGGTTGCTCGAAGTGCGCCCGCGGGATGCCAGGCGCTGTTTCAAGAACCTGATGGACGACCGGCTCGCGTCCCTCCGCGCCGAACAATCGAGCGAGTGGATGACAGAACTGTACACTAGCGAATTGGGGGTCACCCTTCCGGACGGAGGTGAGCCGATCGAGGGTTTCGGCCGTCTCCTCAAGGAGGATGGCTGGGAGCGGCTCGCGGAACACGTGTTCCTGTCGGACGATCTCCCGTCCTGAGCGAGGTAGGACGGGAGACTGGAGGCATCATGGAGTCCCCGGAGAATAGGCACCAGCTGGACAGCGAACTACCCTGCATCTGGGCGCTCTCGGGCGTACTGAGCTACCGGCTGTGCGAATGCAACTACGACTGCGAACACTGTGAGCTGTACCGCGTGTTGAGCGGCCGGGTCACACCCTCG
>JAMJQR010000034.1 GCA_023554335.1 Candidatus Benthicola marisminoris | reverse complement strand
GCCGCGTTGCACGACCTGGCGGGTAAGCGGGCCGGTCTTCCGCTCTGGAAGATGTGGGGGCTCGAACCTTCGGAAGCGCCTCTCAGCTCGTTCACGATCGGCCTGGACGAACCCGACGTGGTCCGCGCCAAGGTGGTCGAGGCCTCAGCCTACCCCATCCTCAAGGTGAAGCTCGGGACGGACCGGGACGAGGAGATCCTGTCCGTCATCTGCGACGCTGCGGCTCCGGGGACGGTGATCCGAGTGGATGCGAACGCCGCGTGGACCGCGCGGCAGGCCATCGAACGCATCGCAATGCTGGCCGACTACGGCGTCGAGTTCGTCGAACAGCCCCTGGCTCCAACCGATCGGGACGGATACCGATTCCTGCATGCGCGGTCGGCGCTGCCCGTGATCGTGGACGAGTCGTGCGTGGACAGCTCGGATGTGCCGGGACTGGTGGGACTGGCGGATGGGATCAACATCAAGCTGGCCAAGTGCGGCGGACCGCGGGAGGCCATGAGAATGATCCACGCCGCGCGCGCCTGCGGGCTGTCCGTGATGATGGGCTGCATGCTCGAGTCCTCGCTGGGGATCGCTCCGGCCGCGCACCTGGCGTCGCTGCTGGATTACGCCGATCTCGACGGTGCCGCGCTCCTGGCGGAGGACCCGTTCTCGGGCCCGGGCCTCGACGGACCCACGATTCGCGTCGGTGATGCCCCCGGCCTGGGGGTCGAAAAGAGGTGATGCGCCGGGTGAGCCGGGCGGCAGGCGTCCTGCTTGTGGCGTGCGCGCTCGTTCTTGCCCGCCCTGCCAGCGCACAGACGGTGCGGGGCACGATGGTGGAGGCGGACACGGACCTGCCGATCGTGGGAGCGTTCGTGATCCTGCAGGACCTGGCCGGCCGTGCCGTTGCCACCTCACTGAGCGGACCCGCGGGTACCTGGCTCGTGCGGGCTCCCGCAGCCGGTAGATACGTGCTGCGCGTGGACCGAATCGGCTATGCCAGTTTCGTTTCCGACCCACTGGACCTGGGCCCCGCCGACCACCTCACGTATCCACTCGCCATCGCGGTGGCTCCGATCGACCTCGCGGAGCTCGCGGTCGAGGGGGATGACGATCCGTGCGAAGGGCTGGGTGACCAGGGCCTGGCGACCTACACGGTCTGGGAAGAGGCGCGCAAAGCCCTGGCCGCCATCGTGTGGACCGGGCAGCAGCCATACTATCGCTTTGACGCCGTTCACTTCCAGCGATCTCTAGACCCCGACGGGGCTCCCCGCAGCGGCGTGGACTACGAGGAAGTCCGCTACTTCGGACGGCACCCTTTCCGTTCAGTGCCTACCCGGGACCTCCTGCTCGGCGGTTTCGTGCAGTACGTCGCGGGAACGGTCCAGTATTACGGTCCCGACGCAGACGTGATGCTCTCCGACGACTTCCTGCGCCGACATTGCTTCCGGCTGGTGGAAGCCGAGGCACCGGGAGAGGTGGGACTGGCCTTCGAGCCGGCCAGCGACGCCCGGGTGATCGACATCTCGGGCACGATGTACCTGGATGCCGAGAACTCAGAGCTTCGAAGCCTGGACTTCACGTACGAGAACCTGGAGCTGCCCGTGGACACCCGGCAGCTCGGCGGGACCGTGGAGTTCGCCCGGCTCCCCTCCGGAGCGTGGATTGTCCAGCACTGGGCAATCCGGGTGCCCGTGATCATCCAGGGTCCGCCTCGCCGCTCGTCCGGGGGCCGGGACCTTCCGCCGCGCCGCATCCTCTCCGGAATCGACGAGGGCGGAGGACAGGTCACCGCGGTCTTTCTCACGAGCCGCCTGGCAGGCTGGGCCTCCACGGACACACTGCCCGTGCGCCCCCCCGCCGACTCGCTGATCGTTCGCTTCCCCCTGCGTCACTAACGAGGTTTCCGCAAAGAAAACGCTCTATTTCTGGCGCATTAGACATGGAGTGAAGAGCGATGCGCAACACTATGTATCGGGCTGTGGGGTCCGCGGTCAGAGCAGGGCTTCCGGGTCGCGATCGATCTCGAGCCTCATCCCCCCGGCCGGCTGTCCGTGATGGCGGGCGAGGTATCGGATCAGGGCCCCGAGGTCCCGCGCTCCCGGGCTCTTCAGCAGAAGGTGCCACCGCCAGCGGCTCCGGATCCTATCGATCGGACAGGGCGCGGGTCCGACTACCTGGATATCCGACAGCGCATGACGCTCCACGATCTGCCGGGCGGTGGCTGCCGTGCTCTCCGCCGCCTCCGCAACGCGCTCCTCGGAAGTTCCCGACACGATGAGGTTCACCAACCGGCGGTGCGGCGGATAGCCGGGAGGTTCGCGGTCGGCGAGCTCTGCTTCCGCGAACGTCTCGTAGTCGTGTTGCAGGGCTGCCTGGAGCGCCGGGTGGTGCGGGCGCGCCGTCTGAACGAGAACCTCTCCGGGGACTCCTCCCCTTCCGGCACGCCCCGCGACCTGCGCCAGGAGCTGGAAGGTGCGCTCCGCGGCCCTGAAGTCCGGCAGATTCAGTCCCACATCGGCGTTGATCACGCCCACCAGGGTCACTCCCGGGAAGTCCAGTCCCTTCGCGATCATCTGGGTTCCCAGCAGGATGTCCACTTCCCGCCGCCGAACCTTCTCCAGCAGGCGGCCGTGCGCCCCCTTTCCTCCCGTGGTGTCCACGTCCATGCGCAGGATGCGCGCTGCCGGGAAAAGCTCGGCCACGCGGCGCTCCACCTGCTCGGTGCCGACCCCGGTGAACTGGAGCTCTGCTTCGCCGCACTCATTGCAGGACCCGGGAACCGGTTCCTCGCGGGCGCAGTGATGGCACACCAGCCGCGCGCGGGCCCGATGAAAGGTGAGTGAGACGTTGCAGGACCGGCAGCTCCACACCTTTCCGCATGCCGGGCACTGGAGAAACGTCGAGTATCCGCGGCGATTCAGGAGGAGAATGCTCTGTTCACGGCGCTCGAGGCGTGCCTGCACCGCCTCCCGGAGCGGCGGGCTCACGATGGACTCCGGCGCCTCGCCCGCCTCCAGGGCCCGGTTCCGCACCTCCCTCAGGTCCACGATCTCCACTGCCGGGAGCGGGTTCGGCGTCGCCCGATCGGGGAGTTGGAGCAAGGCGTACCGGCCGCGGGCGGCGTTGTGCCACGATTCCAGCGACGGCGTGGCGGACCCCAGAACGACGAGGGCTTCTTCCTCCCGGCCCCGCACAGCTGCCAAAGCCCGTGCGTGATAGCGCGGAGTGTCGGACTGCTTGTACGAGCCATCGTGCTCCTCATCGAGGATGATCACCCCCGGGTCCGGGACGGGGGCGAAGATGGCGGACCGGGTACCGATAACGACGCGGCGCTCGCCGGCGCGGAGGGCGCGCCAGGCGTCATGACGCTCGCCGGCGGAAAGGGCTGAGTGAAGAACCGCGATGTCGTCTCCGAAGGCCGCACGGAATCGCTGCACAGTCTGAGGCGTGAGAGCGATCTCGGGCACCAGCACGATCGCGGACCGGCCGCGCTCCAGCGCTCGGGCGATCAAGCGGAGGTAGACCACCGTCTTCCCGGATCCCGTCACTCCCCTGAGCAGGGCCACCCCGGGCTCCGGCTCGAGCGACTGGGCGGTTAGCGCGGCCAGCACCTGCTCCTGCCTTTCGTTGAGCCGGGCGGGCAGCACCACGTCCTCGCCGGATCCGGCGAACGGATCCCGGGTGACGGTCGTCATGGAGATGCGAGCCACGCCCCTGTCCACCAGGCCGGCGAGGACGGACCGACTGTAGCCGTAGTGGCCCTCCATGTGGCTGACGGTCGCCGATCCGCCGACGCTCTCCAGCGTCTCGAAGGCCTCGCGCTGCCTCTTGGCCCTGCCGAACGTCCGGTCTCTTTCCAGAAGGGTCAGCGGCTCTCCCGCGATCTCGATCACCTGGCGCTTGAGCTCCTCGGTTCCGGCCGGCCGCGAGTCGCCGAGCAGTCCCGGCGGAAGGGCGGCTCGGAAGACGAGGCCGGGAGGGGCCGCGTAGTATTCGGACGTCCACCGACACAGCCGAAGCAGGGCGGGGGAAAGCACGGGTTCCCGGTCCAGGACCTCCAGGATCTTCTTCACCTTCCTGCCGGGGGCCTCCGAGGTCAGCTCCTCGATCACCCCGATTTCGTGCCGTTTCCCGAACGGCACGCGGACCCGTACGCCGGGCCGCGCGGCGTCCGCCAGGGCCGGCGGTACACGATATGCAAAGGACTGGAAGACGGGCCTCGGCAGGGCGATGCGGCAGAAAGGGCCCATCCGGCCGGTGTCGGTCACGTGTGGCCTCGACGTCTTGACGTCCCGCTCAGACTCCGCCTAAACTGCCGCGGCAGAACAGGAGGTTGCCTCAGGTTCATGGGTTGTCTCGCACTTAACGCGTCTTTCGAGCCGCTGACGATCATACCGGTCCGCAGGGCCCTCCGTCTCGTGATCGACCGCAAGGCGGAAGCTCTCGAGGTCGATGAGGATCGTCCGTTTCGCTCGGAATCGGCCGAATTCCCGACGCCCGTCGTCATTCGGCTGGTCCGCTACGTCCACGTCCCGCGGCGCCTGCGCCGGCAGGTCACCAACACGTTCCTGTTCGCGCGCGACCGCTACTCGTGCCAGTACTGCGGAAAGCACCGCCGGGAGCTCGGCCACCGGGAGTCGTTGACGCGGGACCACATCGTGCCTCTTTCGCGCGGCGGAGACAACCGGTGGACGAACGTCGTGACCGCTTGCAGCCGGTGCAATCTCCGTAAGGGGAGCCGTATTCCGTCAGAGTGCGGGATGCGCCTCCTGTCCGAACCCGCGGAGCCGAACGAGGTCGAGCTGGTGTGGGCCGTTCGCCGCGTGACGCCGATTCAGGTACGATACATCAGGATGTTCTACGGCGAAGAGGTTCTCCGCCTGATATCGCACTGAGCCGGGCTACGTCTTATGGGTTTCGGGTCTCTGGGTTTCTCCGAGCTGGCGGTGATCTTCATCATCGTCCTCGTCTTTTTCGGCCCCCGCCGATTCCCGGAGATCGCCCGTTCCATGGGATCCGCGATGCGCGAATTCCGACGCAGCCTCAACCAGATCCAGCGCGAGCTGGAGGAAGTGGATCCCCGTAAGGACATCCCGGGCAAGGACATCCTGGACGAAATACGCACGGGCAAGCCGGCGGACTGGCTCGATCCCAACAAGTCGAAGCCCGACGCTTCCGCTACACCCGGTTCCCGGACAGCACCAGAACAACCCGGACCGCAGGTGACCGGCGAAGCGATGGCCACGGCCGCCGCCGCGGCGGCGAGCGCTCCGGCCTGGACGCCCACCACGACGGTCACGGAGACTCCGAAAGCGGAGTCTCCGCCGGTGCCCGACTCTCCCGAGCCGGAAGCCACCGACGACGAACAGCTACCGATGTTCGGAGGCGGCGAGGAGGAAGACGAGTCCGACGCCGCACCTACGGGCGGCAGTCGATCCGACTGAGCTTCGGCGGTCGCGCACCCACGCCCTCGCTCGCCAGGTAGAGAGTGGTTCCATCCGTCGTGAACGCGATGCCCTCTCCCTGCGGCTCCAGCGCGGGAATCAGGGTTTCGGACCGCGGGGCGGACAGCGTATCGAAGTTCGCCGCCCCGTCCCAGTCCCACAGATACACCGTGGTGTACGACCGCACCGCGAGGCGGCGGCCATCGGGGGACAGGTCCGCTCCCGTGATGAACTGGGCGGTGCTGGCGCCGATCGGGACGTCCAGGCTTCCCACGCGCTCGAGCGCGACGGGGCCATCGACGGTCTCGAGGGTGGCGAGATCCGCCACGTACAGCTCGACGATGTCCGCCCTTCCCTTGGTCACCACTCCGAGCTCACCGCGTTCGGCATCCACGAAAAGCGACTCCGCGTCCCGGGGGCCGCCCGGAAACACCAGGGTGTAGCTCATCAGCGGACGCACGGGCGCGGAAGGAACGGCCGCGTCCGTGGGCAGCGGCGGAAGCGGGAGGCGGTGGATCCGAACATCGGGATGCACCGACAGGTTGTCCCCGATGTCTGCGTAGAAAAGGCACCACCCTTCCGGACAGCGAGCCGTCGCCAGGTCCTCGACGTCGCGGTTCGTGGCGTCAGCGACCGGGGTCGTGCCGGCGAGGTTCGCCGCCGCATCGACTGCGAACAGGACCGCCTCGTTGCCGCTGTCGTTGTGGATCCAGAAGAGATCCGGCCGGCGAGGGTCGCGGGCCATTCCGGAGGCCTCGAAGAGCTCGCCCGGAAGCTCACCCACCGATACCGCACCGTCGCAGACGGGCCCGGGCGGGTCGCCGTTCGACTCCGCGACGCCTGAGGAACAGGCCCCGGCCGTCGAGGAGACCACTACCGCCGCGAGCACGAACGAACCGCGGATCATGCCTGTTGCCAACTGGGCCTCCCGTACATGGTCACCGTCCTTCCGACGCGCCGCCGCCCGCGAGACGCTCGCGGAACTTCCGGCTGCCCTTCTCGTCAATCAGGCTGAGCCACTCGCCGGCCGCAGCCGCATCCAGGTCCTGCGGCGCTGCGCCGTCCATCACCACGACCCCCGGGAACCGCGTCCAGGGGCCGGTGGTGCGGACGACGAGCTGGACGGTTTCGCCCTTCCGGCACGCGTTGCAGAGCACCGTCCCGTCCCCGTCCACCGGCAACGAGGCGACTCGATACTCCCCGGGAGCGCCTTCCGCGTCGAGGCGCAAGGAAAATCCGGACAGCCAACCCGGCACCTTCCACTCTCCTACCAGCGTGACGCCGGAATCACCGGGCAGTTGAATCAGGTGGGCCAACGGGTGCGGCTCATCGTCCTCGTCGTAGATACCGGGCGGCTCCGTATCCGGGGCCGCGTCACCGCCCGTGGCGTCCCAGCCCAGAAGGCGAATCGGGGCCCCGAAACCTGCAAGAAGAGCCTCCGGGTCGAGCCAATGCACGCCGGTGGACTCGCCGTCTCTCCAGTCCAGCTTCAGCTCGAGACCTTCTCCACGGACGATCGCGCGGTGGAGGCTCTTGAAGGAGAAGGGCATCAAGACCGTCTCCGGCTCGGCGGGGGTGAGCCACTCCAGGTCACGCTTGACCTGTTCCCCGCCCGCCTTCGCCTCCAGCTTCGAGCCTTCGAGCGCGGTGACCGCGAACGCCGCGACGCGCACACCCGCCGCACCGAACAGCTCATCCTCCTTCCAGCCGAGGACGGGCTCCGGGCCGGCGCTACGCTCCGCGAGCATCCAGGGATCGGGGCCGGTGCGTGTATCGCCGTACGGCCGCGACGCCTGCACCCGGACTCCCTCCAGCGTCCCCGGAGGACTGGCCTCCAGGGAAGCAGTCACCCCGAAGGCACAATCGGAAGCCAGGGCCTTGATCAGGAGCGTGTTGTAGCCGAATCCGATTCGTACGGGCGCCGAACGGCTCCCGTCCGGAGCCTTCGTGCCGAGAAGGTCTACGGAGCGCCCGTTCAGCCAGGCCGAGATAGGCGTGCACTCGCGTCCGCCCCAGGTCAACACGACTGTGCGGTCCGAGGAGGCGCGCAGGTAGGCGTGGGCGTACACGACGACCGGCTCTCCGTCCTTGCTTCGCCACTCCTCCAGGTCCAGCGCGGCGACCGAGTCCCGACGGACGAGTTTCCAGTCGGCCCCGGCTTCCGTGCGTCCCCGGTCCGGAAGCACCGCGACTTCCCCGGGAATGCCAAGGAAGTCCGTATTCAGCGCCTCGGTCTCATCGCCGACGGGAAAGGCGCTCGAGACGAGCCAGCGGTCCACGGCGAGTGTCTCCTGAGCGCCCGCGGGACCCGCGCCCCAGGTGGTCGCCGCGACCACGCCGACCACGAGGGCCGTCAGGGGCCCTCTCGACCTTTGGTTCCAACCGGTTCGTCCGACCATTCTCACATCATTCTCCAGTCCTGACCCACGCTCAGCTTGACCCACCGAGGCCGAATACTCTAACCTCGTGACCTGATCGACGCACCCTCAATCCGGGCTGCCAGACGGACGGGACATGCGCGAAATCCTGCGTTTCACAGTGAACGGCGATGTCGTCG
>JAMJQR010000255.1 GCA_023554335.1 Candidatus Benthicola marisminoris | reverse complement strand
GTCGGCCGTGCGCCCGACCTCGCTGTCGTCACGGTAGATCACGTATTCCGTGATTCCGGATTCCGGATCGGTGGCAGCGCTCCAGGTCAGCGTGATCTCTCCCTGCTGGGACGGCGCTCCGCTGAGGTCGGAAGGTGAGCCAGGCGGCGTTCCGTCCAGGGTGCGCGCGGTCGCCACATTCGTCGGCCCACTTTCGTTGCCTCCGCCGTTCGCTCCGGTGACGTAGTACCGGTAGACGGTCCACGGCTGCAGACCCGCATCGGAGTATGTCGTCTGGGATGCCGGCACCCGGGCCAGCGGCGTCCCGTCCGCGTAGTACACCCGGTACTCCACGACCTGCGGGGACGAGGCCGGGCTCCAGCTCAGGTCCACTCGGCTCGGGCTGACCCCTTCTGCCTGCAGGTTGGAGGGCGCCGGGACCGCCTGCACGTTCTGCGCATGAGCACCGCCCACGGGCGCCAGGGCGAGGGCCGCCGCCGATAGCAGGCTGCGGGCAGTCCGACCGACTCTGTTCACGGGCCCACCTCGACCTCGAGCGGCGAGGACAGGTCGCTTTCGTTGCCGGCCACGTCCACGGCAGTCACGGCGAAGAAGTACACACCCGCAGGGAGTCCGTCCACTGTGGCGCGAGGGTCGGCGCCGAGCTCGAAGATCACTCCCTCGGGCCCCATTGGGGGCAGGGAAGTGGAGTAGTAGAGGCGGTATCCGGCCAGGTCGGCCAGCGGTCGCCCGAGCGCGTCCTGCGTCGGCGGGTCCCACTCCAGGGCCACCGTGAATCCGTCGGACGGATGGGTCGGAATGGCTCCGCCAGGTGCGTCCGGACTGCACGCATGCGTCGACAAGACGATGGCGGCAGCCACGACGACCGCCGTATTTCCGCGCACGCTAAAGAAAGACCGCATCCCCTCTCCTGTAACCACACGGCCTGCCTGCGGCCGACACTTTGCCCGGTAGCTTCCGCGGAGGAGACCGACGGGCCGGGCTGCCATGCACTCCGTAAAGCGATTGGGAGTCGCGTCACGGCATAAACAATATAGGGGGTGATCCGGTCACGCGCGCGTCGGGGAATTACCATTCGGCAAACGCCGCCCTGTAGTCTTGACAATCTATATATAGCAACATTACTATGTGCTTGCAGGCCAGCAGTCCTGATGCACTGTAAACCAGCAGAGGATCGATCGAGATGACGGGAAACGAGATCGCCACGATCACCATGGAGACGGTTCAGGATGCGGCCAGGGTGCTCAAATGCATCGGCCACCCGATCCGTCTGCGGATCATCGAGCTACTCGACAACGGGGGCGAGAAGACCGTCACGGAGATCCGCGAGGCCATCGGGCTCGAGCAGGCGGCCGCCTCGCAGCACCTGAATCTCATGCGTGACAAACGGATTCTCACGGCACGCCGGGACGGCGTGAACGTTTACTACGACGTCAGCGATGAGAAGGTCGTGCGCGTGATCGACTGCCTTCGCGCGTGCGACGTGACGCGCAGCTGACCAGAACGGATCGAATCATGAACGGCATACCTGTCCACAGACGGTTGGCGCGGGCTCTTGCTCTTCTCACGGCGGCGTCCTGGTTCGTGGGATTCCCGGGGGCCTTGCGGTCCCAGCAGCCGCAAGAGGGGCGGCCACTAAGCCTGGATGCGGCCCTGAGCGAGGCCCTCGCTGGCAACGCGAACCTCCGGATCGCGGCGGCGACAGCCGACATGGCCGCGGCAGCCGCAGGCGGAGCCTCGGCGATCTACTGGCCGCGCCTCGACTTCGAGAGCGGATTTGTGCGATCCAATGACCCGGTGTTCGTCTTCGGCACCAAGCTTCGGCAGGGAACGTTCAGCCAGCCCGACTTCGACGTAGGTGTCCTGAACAACCCGGATCCGATCAACGACTGGATGAACCGGCTTTCGGTGCAGTGGAAGGTATTCAGTCCGAGCGATTGGACGGCGCGCGGGGCGGCATCACTTGAAGCCGAAGCGGCCGGCTGGTCGGCCACTCGCACCCGCGAGGCTACCCTCACCCAGACCGAGGTCTTGTATCGGGAGGCGCAGCGAGCCGGAGCGCAGCTGGAGGCGGCGCGAAGAGCCGAGGAAGCGGCCGCTGCCAACCGGGACGTGTTCGCGCGCCGGGTGGAGGAGGGGGTGCTGACGCGGGCAGACTTGCTGCAGGCCGAGGCCGACTACTCGTTCGCCGTAGCCCGCCGGGTGGACGCCGAGCGACTGGAGACCGATGCTCGCCGACGCCTCGCGGTGTTCCTTGGCGGCGAAGCGGCCGTCATGCCCGTGCTGACCGACTCGCTGCGGGTAGAGGTCGTCGAGGACTCGGTCGCCCGACCTGCCGCGGCTTTCGACCCGACGGTACGGGCCGACCTCCTGGCGCTGTCCAGCGCGCGCGATGCCGCGGAGGCGGGTTCCAAACGCGCGGGCCGGCAGTACTTGCCGGAGATCGGCGTGTTCGGCAACTACGCGATCCATTCGGCTGACGCGTTCCAAAGCGACGGCGACAACTGGACCGTGGGGGTTGGGCTCAAGTGGAACCTCTTTTCCGGCTTCAGCCGATCGAAGGACAAGCAGCGCGCCGATGCGGCACACACCATCGCGGAGACGCGGTACCAGGAGGCCCTTCGCCAGGCGAGCGCCGAGCTCGCGGCGGCCCGGGACGGGGTGCGCTCCGCTCGCCAGGCCGTGGCGGCCACGGTGGCGGCGCGCAAAGCGGCCGGAGCAGGAGCGGAGCTCATGCTGCGCCGGTTCGAAGAGGGGCTGGCCACGCCGCTCGACCTGCTCCAGTCGGAGGCCCGAAGGGCACAGGCCGAGAGCCATGCCATCGATGCTGCCGCTGCCTTTCGAATGGCAGAGGCGCAGCTCCGATTCGTTACGACCATGCACCAGAACGGAAGCGACCGATGAAGCGATACAAGATGCTGTTCGTACCGGCGCTCATGGCGTCCATCGCCGCCTGTGGCGGTGAAGAACCGGGCGAAGTCGAGAAGCTCGTCGAGGCCGGAACGGTCGAGGTGAGTGTAGTAGCCGTTGCCGAGACCGGATCCCAGGTCCCGGCGAGAGTCGTCGCGCGGGAGACCGCCAACCTGGCCACCCGCGGAAGCGGGACGGTCGAGTCCGTGGTCGTGGACGTCGGGTCTGTCGTGCGGCGCGGACAGGTCCTGGTGCGCCTCGAGGGCTCGGGGGTCGAGTCGGCTGTGGCTCGCGCCGAGGCCCAGACTCTCGTGGCCCACCGCACGTACGAGCGGTTGTCGAACCTGGAGCGGGACGGAGCGGCCACGAAGCAGGAACTCGACCAGGCCGAGGCGGCGCTACGCACGGCGGAGGCGATGCTGGAGGAGGCCACGGCTTCGCGGGACTACTTCGTTCTCCGCGCGCCTTTTGACGGCA
>JAMJQR010000254.1 GCA_023554335.1 Candidatus Benthicola marisminoris | reverse complement strand
GGGGCCCTGGCCGACCGGCTCACGCGTCACGAAGTCGGCGAGATGGTTCTTGCAGAAGGCGTGACGGCCAAGGAAATCGCGGCCATTCTCGGCTTTCTCTCAACCGATCCGCAGGAGACGGACCGGCCGCTGGGACGTGAGAGCGAAGAATCACTGGCCGGACTTCCGAATGTTCGCTTCCACCGCGACCACCGTCCGGAGGCCCAGTCGCTCGAGGTGGATGACGGGGCAGCGGACTCGGTAGATGCGGAGGACCTTTGGTCCACGCTCGCGGCTGCCGCTCTCGGGATTCCCGAGGGTGAGGAGGACGACGATGCGCCTCCGAGGGCTGCCTCCGAAGTCGCGAACGCGATCGCGGCGCGCACGGGGAACGCGGCTTTCAACCGGAGAATGTCGGCGCACCTGCTGGCCGTCGCGTCCTGGCTGGGAGCTGCAGACCCTCTCGAGTCAGCCGCCCTCGCCAAGCGCTTATCGGACCTCCTTCGCAGGCTGGACCGCCCGACGCTCACCGCGCTGCTCTCCATGAGCGAAGACGCGAACCTCAGGGCGGCGTTCCTGCGAGACGCGGCGACGGCGCTCGACGTAGACGTGGTGCTGGAACTGGTTCACGCGGCGGCGGATGGGGACGCCAGCGACATCTCGCGCTGGATGCTGCGCCTGCTGTCCAAGCTGGCCCGACATGCGGACGGCGATTCTGGACCGGTCGCACACCGAAGCGACACCGGACTGAGGGACCAGATCAAGGCCCTCCTCACGGGCTGGGATCTGGACAACCCGAATCCCGAGGAATACGAAGAAGCGCTCGCCCGGATGTCGGCGGATGCGGGCGAACAGCCGGGGACGCAGCGAACGCAGTCCTGGGTATCCGGTGAGACCACGCTGGCGATGGCGCTCGAGGCGGGGGTACAGGGTCCGGCCGTCATGCAGGCCGTGGACGAGCTTCTGGGAGCCGGGAAGATAGGAATCGTGGCCCGGTACCTCGAGGCCGCCCCGGACCACGAACTCGCGGAGGGTCTGTGGAGGCGGCTAGCCGAGCGACCCGTCCTGTACAGGCTCATCGAGGATGAGCAGCCCGACTGGGAGATCATCGACATGATCCTCCCCCATGCGGGCCTCAACGCCGCGGAGCCATTGCTAGATCGGCTGGCGCAGGCCGACACGCTCGCCGTGCGGCGGCGGCTGTTCGACCGTCTCTCGGGGCTGGGTAGAGGTGTGACCGATGCAGCCGTTCTCTGCCTTCAAAGACCCGACGACACCCCGTGGTACGTGCTGCGCAACGTCCTGTCGCTGCTGGCGATGTTCGACCAGTGGCCCCGAGGATTCGATCCGACGGCGCTCACCCGTCACGACAACCCGCAGGTGCGCCTGGAGGCCACCAAGCTCTGTCTGCGCATCCCCGAGATCCGGGACAGCTCCCTTCCCGGGGCGCTGGCCGACGAGAGCACGCGCGTGGCGGCCGTGGGCATCATCGAGGCCGAGAGAGGGTTCCCGCCCGACGCGGAGCCTCGGCTGGCAAGCATCGCGCTGGACGAGGAGGGGCGTCTGGCCGAGTTCAGGACGCACGCGATCCGCGCGCTCGCGCGCGCTGAGACGGCGGGCGCCCGCGACGTCCTCATGGAGATCGCGGCCCCACGGCGCAGAGGACTCCGCCGGACGCTCCCGGATACGGGACCAGAGCTCCTTGCCGCCCTGTCCGGACTGGCCAACCACTGGCGAGACGATCCCGACGTGAAGGCCATTCTCGAGCGGGCGCGTGCGTCGAGCGATCCCAGAGTCAGGAAGGCGGCGGAATGAACGAGGTCACCCACCCGGCGAGTTTCCTTCTGGCCCTCGGGCACCTGATCGAAGTCTCCGCGGAAGACGAAGTCGAGCCGAGCGTGCGGCAACAGGCGGCGGACAAGCTCGAGGCCGCCCTGACCATGCTGCTCCGGCTGAACACCTTTCCCACGTTCCACTTCCGGGATGGCGAGGTAGAGTACGAGAAGGAGCTTCTGGACGAGCTCCGCGACTGGCCCTGGGCTCTCCGGCTTCCGGAGGCGGGCGTGCACCGGATGGACGTCACTCCCGGGACGACCCGCGAGGACCTGGAAGGATTCGCGGATGAGGTGGTGGCCAGGGTGTACCTCAAGGAAACGGGCGCGTCCGTTCACGAGCTGCACGGCCAGGCGGGGATCAGGTTCAGCGAGTCGGACCCAGCAGAGCCGGAGATCGCCGAGACCGTGATGGCCCGCCCTCTCGAGTTCGACCTGTCGTCGGAGGCCGAGGCCGTCGACTGGCTGAACGGCGAGGTGATGGAGCGCGGCGTCGTGCCGGCGCGCGAGGCGTCTGCCGTAGTCCACCTGCTCTCGGTGGCCATGCACTCCGAGCGTGAGGTCGTGGTTCCGCTCGTGGCGCTCAAGTCGGTCGACCAGTACACGACCACACACTCCATCAACGTCTCGTGCCTTTCGATGGCATTGGCCGAGCACCTGCGCTACGCGTCCGTGGACGTGAAGGCGATCGGCGAGGCCGCGCTGCTGCACGACGTCGGCAAGACGAAGATCCCGCTCGAAGTGCTGAACAAGGAAGGCAAGCTCACCGAGTCGGAGTGGGAGCTGATCAAGCGGCATACTGTCGATGGCGCGAAGATTCTCCTCGCGTCCGGCCGGGGCATGGAGCTGGCAGCGACGGTCGCCTACGAGCACCACCGCAGCTTCGAGGGCGGGAATTACCCGGACTTCCGGTATGAGCGGCCCACGCACGAAGCCAGCCGCCTCGTCCAGGTGTGCGACGTATACGATGCGCTGCGCACGCGCCGGCCCTTCCGGCCCCCGTGGCCGGCCGCCCGCGTCATGAAGTTCCTGGAGGAGAAGGCGGGCACGCACCTCGATCCCAGGTATGTGACGGCGTTCACGGGGATGATGGAGCGCTGGGAGCCGCGCAGCGTCAGCCTCGAACCCGCAGAGGGAGTGGCAGCCTGAAGCGAGGCATCCCTGCATCGCCGTCGCCGGACTGACGACGCAACATTCTGTCAACTGGCGGTGTCTAGTTGTATTGAGGCATCGATGCGGTAGCCCCCCCATGGGTACTGGACCAGGCCGCAGGGCGGCGGGGAGTCGGGCGGATGACAGGGACGACGGGACGGGTGGTGCGGCAGGTCTTGGCCCTCGCCGGTATGACTCTCACGGCCCCTGCCGCAGCCACGGCTCAGACCTCCGCCGGCACGGGTGCCGATTCCAGTGTAGGGGCGCCCGCCAAGCAGGCATTCGCCGTAAGCATCGAGTCTGACCAGATATCCGTAGACGGCCGCCTGGACGACGCGGCATGGCGCGACGCGCACTTCTTCGCCGATTTCAAGCAGAAGGAGCCCGAGCAGGGCGCGGATCCTACGGAGCGCACGGAGATCGCGTTCGTGTACGACGGGGGAGCGCTCTACATCGGCGCCCGCATGCTCCACCAGGACCCGTCGAACATCGCCGAGATGATGACCCGGCGCGATGAGATGGGAAACGTGGAGACCCTGGCCGTCTCGCTGGACACGTATCTGGATCGGCGTACCTCCTACAGTTTCGCCATCACGGCTGCCGGTGTGCGGATCGACTGGTACAACCCGGCCGATCATGAGCACCGGAGGGATTTCACGTACAATCCCGTGTGGGAAGCCCGCGTGCAGAAGGACTCGCTCGGGTGGACCGCCGAGATGCGGATCCCGTTCTCGCAGCTCCGGTTCAACGAGACCGGGCAGTGGGGCATCAACGTCAACCGTTGGATCCCCACGAAGAACGAGGACCTTTACTGGGTTTCGATTCCCCGGGATGAAGCCGGGTGGGCGTCGCGATTCGGCGACCTGACCGGAATCGAGGACGTCGAGTCGAGCAGCCGTAAGGAGTTCATGCCCTACGTGGCGACCGATACGCGCGTGTCGAGCCGGGAGCTGGTCAACGAGGATGACCCCTTCGGCGCGCAGACCCAGTTCGACGGCCGCATCGGCGCCGACTTCAAGATGGGGCTGGGCTCCAGCCTGACGCTCGACGCCACCGTCAATCCGGACTTCGGCCAGGTGGAGGCCGACCCCGCGGTCGTGAACCTGTCTGCCTTCGAGGTCACCTTCGACGAGCGCCGGCCGTTCTTCGTCGAGGGCGCTCAGATGCTGGGTGGGGGCGGTGAGAACGGCGGGCGCATGGGTCCGCAGTTCTACTATTCCCGCCGCATCGGAGCCGCCCCACACGGCCAGCCCTCGGCCGACTTCGTGGATCGCCCCGACGCGACGACGATACTCGCCGCCACCAAGGTGACCGGGCGGATGTCCGACGGCCTCTCCGTCGGCGTTCTGGGAGCCCTGACGTCTGCCGAAAACGCGCGCACCTACCACTCCGAGATCGATACGTTCGAGGACGTGGGCGTGGAGCCGATGGCCGGGTGGGGCGTGCTCCGCCTTCAGCAGGAGGTGGGCGGATCCGGCTCGACGGTGGGGATGACGGCGACCGGCGTCATGCGACAGTTCGACGGCATCGCGGACCCGCTTCGCTACGAGCTGAACGATCAGGCGTTCACGGGCGGCGGCGACTTCCTCTTGAAGCTGAATGGCAATCGTTACGAGGTCAGCGGTCACTTCGGCCTCAGCTACGTGGCCGGCGACTCGGCGGCGATCGCCAACGTGCAAACGGCGAGCGCTCACTACTTCCAGCGCCCCGACCAGGATCACGTCACGTTCGATCCGAGCCGCACCTCGCTCTTCGGGACCTCGGCCTCCGTGCAAGCCCGAAAGATCGAGGGCGAGCACTGGCTGTGGGGGGCCGGAGTGTGGGGAGACTCGCCGAACTTCGAGCTCAACGACGTGGGGGTGATCCGGCAGGCGGACGACATCGCCACCTGGGGGAACGTCACCTACCGGGAGACGCAGCCCGGCCAGGTCTTCCGCAACTACGCCCTGACGCTCAGCACGATGAACGGGTTCAACTTCGGCGGGGTGCACAAGCAGGCCCGGTTCAACCTGTTCGCCAACTCTCAGCTGTGGAACTACTGGCGCACCAACGTCCGGTTCAGCTACAACGCGCCCGTGCTCAACGACCGGCTCACGCGCGGCGGTCCGCTCATGGGGCAGCCGGGGTGGGGCAGCGTCAACGCCAGGCTCGCCAACAACCACACGTCCAAGACCCGCTGGGATGCCAGCTTCATGTGGGGCAACCTGAACGGAGGCAACGACTGGTTCCTCGACTTCGGCCTCGGCTTCGAGCCGAGTGACCGATTCACGTTCCGCGTCGCTCCCGGCGTGTCCTGGATGACGAACCGCCGGCAGTACTACACCCTGCGCGATCGCGATACCGACCGTACGTATGGCCAGCGCTACATCTTCTCGACCGTGGACCAGAAGACGGTCTCGATGCAGCTGCGGGCGAACTACGCCTTCACGCCGGATCTCAACCTGGAGCTCTACGCGGAGCCGTTCGCGTCGAGCGGCAGTTTCGAGAGGTTCGGGGAGCTCCCGGAGGCGCGGAGCTACGACCTGCGGCTGTACGGCACGGATGGCACCACGATCGAGGAAGTCGTGGAGGAGGACG
>JAMJQR010000253.1 GCA_023554335.1 Candidatus Benthicola marisminoris | reverse complement strand
GCGGTGGCCACCGGGACCAAGCTGGCGAACCCGGACCTGGATGTCTGGGTCATCACTGGCGACGGTGACGGCCTGAGCATCGGAGGAAACCACCTGGTGCACGCCCTGCGCCGGAACGTGGATCTCAACATCATCCTGTTCAACAACGAGATCTACGGACTGACCAAGGGGCAGGTCTCTCCCACCTCCAAGCGAGGCACCCTGTCGCCCACGACGCCGCGCGGGTCGGTCGCCAACCCGATCAGCCCGGCGACCATGGCGCTCGGGGTCGGCGCCCGCTTCGTCGCTCGCTCGGTGGACATCAACCAGACCCACCTGGTGGAGGTGCTCACGCAGGCGCACGGCAACGAGGGAACGTCCTTCGTGGAGATCTTCCAGAACTGCATCGTGTTCAACGACGCGACGTTCGCCGACTTCACGGACAAGAGCGTGGCGAAGGAGAACCAGTTGTTCGCGGAACACGGGAAGCCGCTGCTGTACGGTGCGGAGCGGGACCGGGGACTTCGACTGGATCCGGAGTCCTGGACTCTCCAGCCGGTGCGACTCGGGGAGGATGGGATCACGGAAAACGACGTGCTCGTTCACGACGAAACGCACCGTCCGCTGGCCACGATGCTGGCCGCGCTCGAGCCGCCGACGTTCCCCATGGTGCTGGGCGTCCTGTTTCGCGACCCGGCCCCCACCTTCGACCGCCAGGTGCTGGCCCAGGTCGAGCCCGAATCCGAAGGGCGTGGCCTCGCCGACCTGCTGTACGGCGGGCGAACGTGGACGGTAGATGGCTAAAGCAGGTCCACCAGCATCTTGACCAGGATCGCGACGATCGCGCTCGGCGCCACGAAGCGGATCAGGAACGCCCAGGTCCGGCCGAGCGGGAACTCGCCGTCATTCTCGCGTACCTCTTCGCCCGCCGCCTTCACGCCCCACACCCAGCCGACGAACAGGCTGATCAACAGGGCACCGATTACCAGCGAGTACTGACCGAACAGCATGAACAGGAAGCTCAGGAAGTCCATCCCGATCCCCGGGATCTCCGTGAGCCATGAGACGGCTCCGTTCGCCAGCGCGCTCGGGACGCCGATCACGAAGGCGATCAACCCGAGAGATATGGCCGCCTTACGCCGGCTCATGCCGCGCTCGTCCACCGCCCAGGAGGTGACCACCTCGAGCAGAGAGACGCTGGAGGTAAGGGCCGCGATGCCTAGCAGCATGAAGAAGCCGGTGCCGAAGATCACTCCGCCGTAGGGTGCGGGCGGGATCGAAGACAGCAGCGAGGTCAGCACCACGAACACCATCCCCGGTCCGCCCGCGCCGGGCTCGAGGCCGGCGTGGAAGAGGGTGGGGAAGATGATGAGGCCTGCCAGGATGGCGATCGTCGTATCGGCGAACGTGACCCAGGCCGCCGACGACACCAGGTCATCCCGCTTCGAGACGTACGAGCCGTAGGTGATCATGGCGCCCATGCCGAGGCTGAGGCTGAAGAACGCCTGTCCGATGGCCGAAAGGACCACGGCACCCGTCACCTTGCTGAAGTCCGGCTTCAGGTAGAACGACAGCCCGGCCTCCGCTCCCGACAACGTGACCGCCCGGATCGCCAGAAGAACGAGAAGGGCGAACAGCACGGGCATGAGCACCTTGGTCCAGCGCTCGATACCGTCCCTGACTCCGCCGAGGACCACGTAGATCGTGATGCAGATGAAGAGCAGGTGCCAGGAGATGGCCGGGACGGCATTGCCCGCCAGCTCGTTGAAGATCGCCTCGGTGTCCACTCCCGCCTGGAAGGTGCCCGCGATGGTCTTGAAGATGTAGGAAAGGGTCCAGCCCGCGATCACGGAGTAGAAGCTGAGGATGATGATGCCCGTAAACACCCCGAGGCCGCCCACGACCACCCAGAAGCTGCCTGGCGCCAGCGCCTTGAACGCACCCACCGGGTTGCGCTGTGTTCGCCGGCCCACGATCAGCTCGGCCAGCATGACCGGTGCGCCGATCAAGGCCACCGCCACCAGGTAGATGAGGAGGAACGCTGCCCCCCCATTCTGCCCTGCCACGGTCGGAAAGCCCCAGATGTTGCCGAGTCCGATCGCACTCCCCGCCGCGGCGAGCACGAACGCTGCCTTGGAGCCCCAGGTATCGCGTGGCTTTCCCGTGCTCGGGTCCATGGGCCCGGTACCTCCGTGATTCCAGACTGTGTGATTCGCGGTGAGACCGCGTGCCTCGGAACTGTCGGTCGGGGACGATACGCAGGCCGCGGCCGAAAGAAAAGCAGCCGACGGGATTGCGTACCTGCCGCGAAAGCCGAACCTTGCCCGTGCGCGACGTTGATATTCCGCGGTTCGGAGGGGCGAGATGGCCGAGTTGCTGAACAGAAAGCGGATGGAGGCGCTCTTCCTGATCGCCCTCGCTCTCGCGATCACGGTCGTGTTCTACCGCATGGTGGAGCCGTTCATCGTGACGATCTTCCTCGCCGCGATCTTCAGCGGGATGATGTACGGGCTCTACAAGCGCATCACCCGGTGGCTCGGGGGACGGAAGGGACCGGCCGCCGCGCTGACCGTGACCTTCTTCGTGGTCGTGCTGATCGTTCCGCTGTCTGGATTCCTCGGAATCGTGGTGGGGCAGGCCATCGAGGTGACCGCCGCCGTCGGGCCCTGGGTGGAACGCGAGATGTCGCAGCCCCACGAGTTGGACAGCCTCATGCAGCGGCTGCCGTTCTGGGAGACGATCCAGCCCTACCAGGACCTGATTTCGACCAAGATCGCCGAGTTCGCGGGCCGGATCGGCACGTTCCTGGTCGGCCTGGTGGCCGCGGCGAGCCGGGGAACGGCCGCTTTCTTCTTCCAGTTGTTCGTGATGCTGTACGCCATGTTCTTCTTCCTGCTGAACGGGAAGGCGTACCTGGCTCGGGTGCTCTACTACATCCCGCTGGAGCCCGAGGAGGAGAACCGGCTGGTGGCCCGTTTCGTATCGGTGGCCCGGGCGACGATCAAGGGAACCATGGTGATCGGAGTCGTCCAGGGCGGCCTGGCCGGAGCCGCTTTCCTGGTCGTGGGCATCAAGGGCTGGGCGTTCTGGTCGGTGGTCATGATGATCCTGTCGATCATTCCCGGGGTAGGAACAGCCCTCGTATGGGTGCCCGCCGTGATCTACCTGTTCGCCGTGGGATCCACGGGTCCGGCCATCGGTCTCGGCCTGTGGTGCGCGATCGTGGTCGGACTGGTTGACAACATCCTGCGTCCGTTCCTCGTGGGACGCGATACGCAGATGTCGGACCTGCTGGTGCTCCTCAGCACGCTGGGCGGGCTGCTCGCCTTTGGAGCCGCCGGGTTCATCATCGGACCGATCATCGCCGCCCTGTGGGTCACCGTGTGGGAGATCTACGGGGAGACGTTTGCCGAGTATCTTCCGCGCGTCGAGATGCCGGTCACGGAGACCGTGGCACACATACCGGTGATCGTGCCCCCAGGGGCCGATTCGAGTCCGATTCGGAGGGACCCTCCTCACGCACCCGCGCCGTTCGAGGGCGAAGCCGAGACGGACGACGGGCCCGCGGACTCCGCGGGCGACTCCGGTAAAGACGACAACTGATGTCAGCGGCGCCCGGCCACGTCACTGCTACGGCGCAAGACGTCGCGAAAGTCTACCTCGAGCGAGACGGACGTCAGCTCGTCGTCGGCCTGGCCGGCACCTGGCAGATCTCCGCTCATCTGCCGGGCACCACGGCGATCGAGGCCGCCCTGGATGGTGATCCTGCGCCCGACGGGATCCGTTTCGATGCGGCGGCGATCGAGGGCTGGGACAGCAGTGTCCTGACCTTCCTGATGGGTGTCGAGGACGAAGCGGAGAGCCGGAGCATCCCGGTGAACCGGGAAGGCCTGCCCGACGGAGTCCGCCGCCTGGTGGAGCTGGCTCGGGCGGTTCCGGAGCGTGGGACGCGGTCCGACGATGGGAAGATCTCCCCGTTGCCACGCCTCGGACGGTTCGGCCTCAAGGTGTACGACGGGGCCCTCGACGAGCTCCGCTTCCTGGGGGAGGCCGCGGAAGCCTTCGGCCGGTTCCTGCGCGGGAAGGCAAGCTATCGGAGGTCGGACCTGCGACTTCTCATTCAGCAGGCGGGAGCGGATGCGCTGGGGATCGCGTCGCTCGTCAGCCTGCTGTTCGGCCTCATCCTCGCGTTCGTGGGGGCAGTGCAGCTCCAGCAATTCGGGGCCGCCATCTACGTGGCGGATCTCGTGGGCGTGGGCATGGTGCGGGACATGGCGGCCTTCATGACCGCGATCATCGTGGCCGGCCGAAGCGGCGCGGCCTATGCGGCGCAGATCGGCACGATGAAGGTCACCGAGGAGATCGACGCACTGCGCACCACTGGCATCTCGCCCATGGAGTTCCTGGTCGTGCCGCGCATCGTGGCGCTGGTGGTGATGATGCCGCTGCTCACCGTGTACGCTGACCTGATGGGCATCCTGGGCGGATACCTGGTCGGCACGGGCCTGCTGGACATCTCGCCGCGCGCGTACTACCAGCAGACCGTCAACGCGGTGAACATGACCCACTTCATCCCCGGCGTGATCAAGGGCACGGTCTACGGGCTGCTGGTGGCGCTGGCCGGGTGCAAGCAGGGGATGGACGCCGGAAGCTCGGCTTCCGCCGTGGGAGACGCTGCGACGAAGGCGGTCGTGACGGGGGTGGTGGCCATCATCGTAGCCTGCGGATTGGCGCAGGTGATCTCGTACGTGTTCGGGATCTGAGCCCATGAGTGACTCCGGCATGGCCGCGGCGAACTCGCCACCCAGCGATCAGATCTCCGTGCGGGGGCTCACGATGGCGTACGGCGACTTCGTGGTGATGCGGGACATCAATTTCGACGTGTCGCCCGGCGAGGTGTTCGTGATCATGGGCGGCAGCGGATGCGGGAAGAGCACGCTGATGCGGCATCTGCTCGGCATGATCGAACCGGCCCGAGGAGAGATCTTCTACCACGGGGAGAGCTTCACAAAGGGCGATGCGGACGTCCGCGACTCGTACCTGCGCCGTTTCGGGGTGCTGTTTCAGGGTGGCGCGCTGTGGAGCTCGATGACGCTGGCGGAGAACATCGCCCTGCCACTCGAGGAGTATACGGAATTGCCCGCGTCCGACGTGCGGAACGTGGCCTCTCTCAAGCTGGCGCTCGTCGGGCTTCGGGGATTCGAGGACTATTATCCATCCGAGATCAGCGGCGGAATGCGAAAGCGAGCCGGACTGGCCCGGGCGATGGCGCTCGATCCCGAGATCCTGTTCGTGGACGAGCCATCGGCCGGCCTCGATCCGATCAGCTCTCACCTTCTCGACGAGCTGATCCTGGAGCTGCGCGAGAGCTTGGGAACCACCTTCGTCGTCGTGACACACGAGCTCGCGAGCATCTTCGCCATCGCGACCAAGGCCATTTTTCTGGACACGACCACCCGGACCGCCACGGCCCTGGGCCACCCGGCGGAGCTCCGGGACCACTCAAAGGACCCCGCGGTGCGGGCGTTCCTGCGCCGGGGAGAGGAAGAGAATGAGTAGACGCGCCAATCCGACGATGGTCGGGGGCTTCATACTCGGGGGGGTCGCGCTGGTGGTCGCTGCGGTCGTCATCCTCGGGAGCGGGAAGCTCTTCAAGGACACCGTCGAGTACATCTCCTGGTTCGAGGGTTCCGTGAACGGCCTGAATCCGGGAGCCCCCGTCAAGTTCATGGGGGTCACCATCGGGCAGGTCACCGCCATCCGGCTGCGGGCCGGGGCAGGCGACGAGGTGCTCGATACAGCGGAGGAGTTCGTGGACTGGGAGGCGAACCTCCGGATCCCCGTGTTCTATGAGCTCGACCGCGAACTGCTGCGTAGGGAGGGTTCCGTCGTCGATGTGGGCGACCCCGTGGCCGCCCAGCTCATGGTGGAGGGAGGCCTGCGAGCCAGCATGGCGGTCGAGAGCATCCTGACCGGCCGCAAGTACATTTCCCTCAGCGTCGACCGGAATTCGCCGATCAGGGTCGTCAACGATCCCTCGGTGGACGCGTTCGAGATCCCCACGCTCGAGACCGGCCTGGAGTGGCTGGAGCGGGACGTGCAGGGCCTGATGTCCAAGCTCACGAACCTGGACATCGAAGGCCTGGTGGCGGCGATCACCGATGCGGCCACCGAGATCGGCGACCTCGCCTCTGGACGGGGAACGCAGGATGCGCTCGCCGACATACCCGGCACGCTCGCGGAGGTACGCGAGACCATGCGTTCGATTCAGGCTCTGGCCGCGAGCGCGGACACTACCATGGAGACCGTTCGGCCGCGGATCGACGCGAGCTCGCAGGAGATCCAGGCAGCCGCCGAGGAGCTAGATGCGATGCTGGCCAACCTTCGGGCCGTGATCGAGCCGGGCTCGCCGCTCCTCACCAACCTCGAGAACTCGCTGCGCGATTTGAGCGCAGCGGCGGCCGCGATGGCCGAGCTCGCGGACTACCTGCAACAGAATCCGAGCGCGTTGCTGCGCGGCAAGGACGTGGAGGGGAACTGATGGGACTCGACCGAACACACACGGCTCTCGGCGCGGTTCTCGTCGCATCGGTGATGCTCGCCGCCTGCTCGCTGAACCCGAAGGAAGACCCGACCCGCTACTACGTGCTGAGCTCCATCGCGGAGGATCCGTCACTGTATGCGGATGCGGGCCTGAGCGGGTCTACGCTGGAGGAGGCAATCGAGTCCGCGGGTCCGCAGCTGGACATCAGCTTTGGCGTGGGCCCGATCACGCTGCCGTCGTACCTGAAGCGCAGCCGGATGGTGACTCGCGAGGCAGGAAACGAGCTGCGGTTCCACGAGACCGAGCGCTGGGGCGAGCCCATGCCGGAGGGCGTGCAGAACACGCTGACGGAGAACCTGGGGCTTCTGGCCACCGGCCGGCTGCTGCTGCACCCATGGTATTCGACGCAGGCCCCGGACTACTCCGTGGCGCTGGACGTCGTCCGATTCGAGCGTGACTCGACCGGCACCGTGACCTTCTCGGGGCGCTGGGAGATCTTCGATCGGGAGGGGCAGCCCGTGGCGAGCTCACCCTTCATGGACGAGAGGCCGCCCGCAAGCGATTCGTTCGTGGGTTCGGTCAGCGCCCAGAGCGCCCAGCTGGCAGCGCTCAGCCTGCAGATCGCCGACGCCCTTCGGCAGGCCGGCTCCTAGAAGATCGCGCCCCGCGCGTGTATCTTCCTGACCCGATCTGACGGGCACGAGCCACCGGAAACGAACAAGGGCGTTGATGACAGGCGGTCTTTCCAATCTCAGCATTCTGCGGCGCAACTGGCCGGAGTACGCCGATCCCGGCACCACTCATGTCGTGGACGTGTGTAGAGTCCAGGTGGGCGGAGACCGGCCCGTGGTGATCGCCGGTCCGTGCGCGGTGGAGTCGTACGAACAGACCCTGAGCGCAGCGCGCGCGGTGAAGGCGGCCGGTGGCCAGCTGCTCCGCGGCGGGGCGTTCAAGCCCAGAACCAGCCCGTATTCATTTCAGGGCCTCGGCAGGGAGGGACTGGAGATCCTGGCCCGCGTCCGAGCCGAGACCGGACTGGGCGTGGTCACCGAAGTGCAGGATCCGCGGATGGTCGGCGACGTAGCCGGCACGGCCGACATGCTTCAGATCGGTTCGCGCTCCATGCAAAACTTCCCGCTTCTCGTTGAGGCGGGACGCACCGGAATCCCGGTCCTCCTGAAGCGCGGCTTCAGCGCGACACTGGAGGAATGGCTCTGCGCGGCCGAGTACGTAGCGCGCGAGGGCAACCGGGATATCGTCCTCTGCGAGCGGGGCATTCGGCGCGACTGCTCGTGGAGCCACGCCCGCTCCGAGTTCGATCTCGAGGTCATCGACCCGCTTCGGCGCGCCACCCCGCTTCCGGTGATCGGTGATCCATCGCACGCCACCGGAGAATGGACGCGGGTCGAGGACGTCAGCCGTGCAGCACTCGAGGCGGGCGTGCACGGACTGCTGATCGAGGTGCTGGCCCCAGGGACCGAGCGCTCCGAGCTCCGGTGCGATGCGCACCAGGGAGTGCCGGAAGACGTGCTCGCGCGGATCACTGAGTTTGCCCGCGGCGCAGGGGTGGAAGCATGAACCTGCCTCGCGGAGGCCGAGCGCTTGCGGGACTCACGCTCGCCTGCTTCGTGGGGCTCGGCCTGTGGGCGTGCGACGACAACGACCCCGTCTACGGCGTGGGCGGTGGAAGCGAGACGGCCGTGGATGCGGAGCTCGAGATCGTCCTCGGCGACTTCCAGAACGGGCGGACGTCGGAGTCGTTCACGGAGCCGCTGGTGGTGCGCGTGGCGCAGGACCTGGGGCTGGTTGATGGCGTGCGGGGAACGCAGAACATCCAGCCGGTGGGGGACGTGCAGATCGACTGGACGATCACGCGCGGCGTGGCCACGCTCTCCAATCCTGTTTCCTTCACCGATGCGGATGGGCTGGCTTCCGTCACGGTCACCGGCGGACCGCTCCTGGGCGAGATCGAGGTCACGGCCGCGGTGGCGGGGGAGGGCGGCGACTCCGTTGAATTCAGCCTGCGCAACACGGTCTTCCTGGTGGAGATCCTCATCGATCGGTTCGAGGTTCCGCTCGGCGGCGACAGCCTCGAGGTCGTTCTCGGCGATACGATCGAGTGGGTGAACCGGGATGCCCTGAGGCACGCGGTGCTCTCGACCTCCGAGCCCGAGGGCGGGTTCGCGTTTTCCAGCGGAGACCTGCAGAACAGCCAGAGGTACCGTTTCGTACCGAAGGTCGAAGGCGTCTTCGAGTACGAAGACCCGCTGAGCATCCAGGCCGAGACGCCGACGGGCAGGATCTCGGTCGTGGGCCAGGATGTGGGCGCGCTCCGAGTCATCACGAATACGACCGGAGAGAACATCGATCCGGCGTACGTGGTCACGATCAACGGAATCCAGTCCTCCGCCATCGGTCCGCAGGACGAAGTCACCTTCCCGGCGCTCAGGGCGACGGCCCAGGCGGTGCGCCTCGTCGAGGTGCTGCCCAATTGCACGGTGGCCGGGGACAATCCCCGCAGCGTCACCGTAGTGGCGCGGGACACGGTGAGCACGACGTTCGACGTCAGCTGCGACTGACATCCCGCTACTTCAGCTACCGGAGACCCCGTGGCTACCCTTGCACGAACCGCGCGCGCGGTGCTCGTTACCTTCCTCTGTCTGGCCGCGATCCCTGACATCTCGGCCGCTCAGGACCGGGCCGGCCTGACGCTGGGCGCCACCGCGTCCGATGTCGCCGGCGATTTCGTGACCGTGAGCGGCGACACGAAGTGGGGCTTCTACGGCGGGGTGTTCGGCGAGACCCAGGTCGGCGACGTGCTCGCCCTCAGTCTCGGGGTCAACTACACGCAGAAGGGTGGTCGCGGGCTGACGGGCTCGGGCCTCCTGGAGGCAGAGAGCTTCGATCTGAGCCTCAACTACATCGAGCTCCCGTTCCTCGTCGAGCTCATGCTTCCCCTCGGCGGTACCTGGGACCTGATGGCGTACAGCGGGATAGCCGCGGCCTTCAACGTGACCTGTAACGCCAGCCTCGGAGGAAGCTCCAGCCAGTCCTGCGGAGACACGTCGCTCGGGGGCGGGAAGACGGAGTGGGGGCTCCCGGTCGGCGGCGGCCTCTTCTACACGCTGGGGAACGGCGAGATGGTGGTATTCGAGGCCCGATACACGTGGGGCCTGAACGACGCCGTCTCAAACGCCAATGTCCGCAACCGCACCTGGCAGTTTCTGATCCGCCTGGTCAAGGGAGCCTGAGCCGGGCCGCTACCGCATCGAGCGTCGCGGGCACCGGCTCCGGCCGCGTCACCGCGCGGGCGGCAGCGGGGAGGTCCTTGAGTCCCGACCCCGTCACGAGCAGCACGATTGCATCCGGCGTGTCCACCAGACTTGCCTCGCGAGCCGCCGCGAGTCCGGCCAGGGCGGCGGCCGCCGCGGGTTCCGCGAACACTCCCGAGAGCGAGGCCAGCTCGCGGATCGCGGCCAGGATCTCGTCGTCGGATACCGTCACCGCGCCGCCATCGCTCTCACGTATGTCCCGCAGACAGAGCCGGCCGTTCCGCGGTGCCTCCACCGTGAGACTGTCCGCGATGCTGTGAGCGCCGGGAACCGGACGAACTTCCGCAGCGCCCGCGCTCCACGCCTTCGCGATGGCGGCCGATCCTTCCGCCTGTACAGCGACGAGGCGGGGGACGTCTTCGATCAGACCGGCGGCTCGCAGGTCCGCGAAGCCCTTCGCGATTCCGGATAGAATCACCCCGTCGCCCACGGGGACGACCACGACCTCGGGGCGGCGCGAGCCCAGCGATCGAGCGATCTCCAGCGCCGCCGACTTCTTTCCCTCGATGGTGAACGGGTTGAGGGCGGTGTTCCGATTGTACCAGCCGAACTCCCGACACGCCGCGAGGCACAGCTCGAATGCGTCATCGTAGGTGCCTTCGACCGGAAGAACCCGAGCTCCATAGGCGACCATCTGCACGAGTTTGGCCTCGGGGGCGGTGGCCGGGACGAAGACGACGGTCTCGAGGCCAGCTGCCGCGCCCACGGCTGCCAGCGCGGTGCCCGCGTTCCCCGTCGAGGCCGCCGCCACCGTTTCCAGCCCGTACTCGAGGGCCTTGGCCGCGACCAGGAGCGAGGCTCGGTCCTTGGTAGAGCCGCTCGGATTCCGTGAGTCATCCTTGATCCACAGCCGGTCGAAACCGAGCGCCTTCCCCAGCCGGACGGCCGGCGTCAGCGGGGTGCCTCCGGCCGCGTAGTCCGGGAAGCTCTCCGCCCCGCGAACCGGAAGAAACGCTTCGAGGAACCGCGGATCCCTGGTGTCCGCCTCCGGCCAGCGGTCGGGAAGCGATTCCAGTCGCACTTCGAGCACGCCCCGGGTCGCGCCGCCCGGTGCTTGGGACTTCGCGCACTCCGGGCACACCAGCAGGGCTGGATCCTCGGGATACTCGAGTCCGCATTCGGAGCAGCAGAAATGGAAGTCGGCCATACCCGGTAGCCTCACATCGTGAGGGCCATGAGGGCCTTCTGAACATGAAGGCGGTTTTCCGCCTCATCGTAGACCACGGACTGAGGTCCGTCGATCACCTCGTCCGTCACCTCCCGACCGCGGTCCGCCGGGAGGGGATGCATGTACAGCATGTGGTCCTTCCCGAGCCTCATCCGCTCCGCGTCGCACCTCCAGTCCGGGTAGGACTCGATCAGGCGGATGCCCTCGTCGTGATCCTGCGTGTGGATGAGCGGTCCCCATGACTTGGGCACGACGACGTCCGCATCCTCGAACGCGTCCTCGAACCGGTGTGAGACCTCGAAGGTCGCTCCCGCCGCCGCCGCGTTGGCCCGCGCCTGCTCTTCGATCTCGGGCTGGAGCCTGAACTCCGGCGGATAGGCGAGCGTGACATCGATCCCGAACCGCGGCATCATCAGGATCAGGCTCTGCGGCACGGAGATGGGGCGCACGTAGTTGGGGGCGCTGGTCCAGGCCACACCGAGCTTCAAGCCCTTCGTGTCGCCCAGCTTCTCGCGGATGGTCAGGTAGTCCGCGAGGATCTGACACGGATGGTACACGTCGCATTGCATGCTGAGGACGGGGATGGAGGCATGCGCGGCCACCTCGGACAGGTAAGCGTTCCCCTCTCCGTGCGCGCAGTGACGGATGGCGATCGCCTCTCCGTACCGGGACAGCACGTTGGCCGTGTCCCTCGCGTTTTCTCCGTGGCTGATCTGCATGCGGTCCGGCGACAGGAAGATGCCGTGGCCTCCCAGCTGCGTGATGCCGGTCTCGAACGAATTGCGCGTCCGGGTGGAGGAGTCGAAGAAGATCATGTACAGCGTCTTGTCCTCCAGAAGCCGCGTGGGGACGCCCTCGCGACGGTCCGCCTTCAGCCTGGAAGCGAGCGAGAACAGAGCATTCAGCTCGTCGATGCTCCAATCCTGCGTCGAGAGGAAGTCGCGGCCTTTCAGTCCGGCGGCGTCGATATCGGGATACACTTGCTCAGCCTCCCTTAAGGTCGCGGGCCAGCGGTGCGAGCGTCTCCGGCAAGAGGCTGTAGACGGCGGTCGCGGTGACCAGGTCGGAGATGGCGACCCACTCCTCGGTCGTGTGGGCCAGCTCTTCCAGCCCCGGGGCGAACCCGACGGAGGGGATTCCATTCCGGCCCATGGTGGCCACACCGTTGGTCGAGAATCCCCAGCGCGAGATGACAGGCGCATGCCCGGTGACTTCGGCTACCGTACCGGCGACGCCGCTCACCAGAGGATGATCCTCCGGAAGCACCCAGGCAGGAAAGATCTTGTCCTGGCGTGCCCTGGCTCCAGTCCAGCTGGTCTCATCGTACTCGAGCAGCTCCACCGTGGCCTCCGTCTCGGCGATGCTCGGCAGTGAGCGGATCTCTTCGAGCGCCGCCTCCGGGGTCTCGCCTACCGTGAGCCGGCGATCGATGTAGAGTCGAGCCGCCGCGGGTACGGCGTTCAGCGAGGCGGAATCGCACTCCACGTACGAGGCGACCACCGTGCCCTTGCCGAGGAAGTCGTCCCCCGGCAGCCGGTCGTTCAGGAGCTCGATGTCCCTGAGTATGGGCGCCAGCTGGTAGAGCGCGTTGACGCCCTCCTCGGGGTGGGCGGCGTGAGAGGACACGCCCCGGGTCGAGATCACGGCCTCGACGCGGCCCCGCTGGCCCCGATAGACACCCAGGTTCGTCGGTTCGCCGATCACCACCAGGTCAGGGCTGATGCCTTCGTTTTCGATCACATGCAACAGGCAAAACCCGTCGCAGTCTTCCTCCATCACGGACGAGCACAGGACAACGGTCAGCTCTTCTGGCAGGCCCCTCTCCCTCGCGATCGCCATTCCATACGCCATGCAAGCCGCAGCCGGGAGCTCGTCCACTGCGCCGCGTCCCCAGACCTTGCCGTCCTCGAGCTTGCCCTCGAACGGATCGTGATCCCATGCGGTCGGGTCACCGACGCCGACACAGTCGATGTGACCGTCCATCAGCACGGTCACGGGCCCGCTCCCGATGCGGGCGATGACGTTCCCAAGCCCGTCGATGCGGACCTCGTCGAAACCGAGTCGCTCGTATTCCGCCAGGACCCGGCGGCACCGGTCTCCTTCGCTGAGGCTTTCCGCCGGGATGGCGATCAGCTCCCGCAGGAATCCGACCACTTCGTCCTGCCTCGCGGCAGCCGCCTCCAGCGCCTCTCGCCCCCTGGCCGTCACAGCGCCCATACCGCTCCCCCCGCTTGGTGGATTACGTGCTCACCCGCGCCCCGCCGCGGTCGGCAAGAGCCTCGAGGGCGCCGGTGTCCGCGTTGAAATCCCGGATGGCCTGGTCCCATTCAGGGATCTGTGCCTGAAGATCCAGCCAGAATGCGGGACTCCACAGTGCGTCCAGCTCCTGGACGGTCCGTCTCTGCTGCTCCACCCAGGTGAAGTACTTGAGGTTGTGGATCGACTTCCGGTCGGGGAAGGTGAGCTCCTTCACGTGATCGGTCGTCGTTCCCAGCAGGCGCCGCTCGAAGTCGACGGCGGCCGTGACCGGATCGTACTCCCCGTGCTCGGCGGCCAGCTCGGACAGCCGTGTGCGGTACAGTCCGACCGAGTCGGTGAAGGACGTGAACAGGAGATCGTTCTCGTCCATCTCGTACCAGCGGGCCGTCTTGATCGCGGCCAGAAGGTTGGCGATGGACGAGATGCCGAGCAGCGGCAGCTCATGTACATCCTCCTCCGGCACCCCGCGGGCTACCAGCAGGTCCCGGCCCGCGGGCTCGTTGAACAGCCTGAGAAGGCGCATCGTGGATTCATCGTCGATGGCGGCCACGAAGTCCGTGTTGCGCACGTTGTGGATCCACGGAACGTGCTTGTCGCCGATTCCCTCGATGCGGTGCCCGCCGAAACCGGTTCGCAGCAGCGTCGGGCACTGAAGCGCCTCGGACGCGGTGATGCGACTGCCCAGGAATTCCTGCTTCAGGTAGTCGCCTGTCCCCAGGGTTCCCGCGGAACCGGTGGCGCTCACCCAGCCCGCCATACGGTCGGAGGGGCCAGCGATACGAGCGAAGGCGGAAGCGACGGCCGGCCCCGTGACTCCGAAGTGCCAGAGGTAGTTCCCGAACTCCTCGAACTGGTTGAAGACCACGGCCTCGGGTCTCGCGCTCCGGATTTCCCAGCAGGCGTCGAAGATCTCCTTGACGTTGCTCTCGCAGCCGGGGGTCGCGATGATCTCCGCTCCCATCGCCTCGAGCCACTCGAACCGCTCCCGGCTCATTTCCTCCGGTAGAATCGCGATGGACGCACACCCGAGAAGCGCGCTGTCGAAGACTCCGCCCCGGCAGTAGTTGCCCGTGGAAGGCCAGACGGCACGATGAGCCGTGGGATCGAACTCGCCCGTGACGAGACGGGGTACTAGACAGCCGAATGCGGCGCCCACCTTGTGCGCTCCGGTGGGGAATCGCTCTCCCACCAGGCCGATGATTCGAGCGGGCACGCCGGTGAGCTCTCGGGGGATCTCGAGGGCATTGACCTCACCGAATCCCCCGGACCCAAGGTCGTTTCGCCACGTGATCCGGAAGAGGTTGAGCGGGTCCGGCGTCTGCATGTCGATATCTACCAGCGCCCGCTTCACGACGGGATCTACGGTGGTGGGATCCCGCTGCTGCTCCAGCGTCGGTATCACGACGCCGAGCTCGCGGCATCGATCGACCGCTCGCGCTCGGACCGCCGGGTCCACGACCTTCATCGGGTCTTCTCTTTCCGGCCGGCGCGCGCCGGCCCGAGGTACGGCGTGTTCCAGTCGAGCTCGTGAAACCGTCTCCACAAGGCCGGGGCCAGGGAGCGGGCCTCGGCTGCTAGTTCCTCGGAATCGAGCCCCGTGGGCACATAGTCCTGAAGGACCACGCTGCCCCGGGCCACGGTGTGCCGGACCGGGGCCTCCGCGGCTCCGTAGGCCAGGTGTCCGAACCAGTTCGTCGAGTCGATCGTCGTCGGGGGCGGCGAGGTGACCGCAATGACGTCGGCCGGCGCTCCGGGCACGAGCTGGCCGAGAAGCGGCTCATCCAGGAACCGCCCGGCCACGCGGGTGTTCGTGGCGAGCAACCCGGGTACGGTTTCGAAGCCGAGCTCCGGATCCTCCGACCCACCGCGCAGTCCGAGGAAGGCGGACCGCAGCGCCCTGAGCACCGAGGACGACATCCCGTCCGTTCCGAGCCCGATCGAGCAGCCGAATCCGGCCGCGCGTGGCAAGTCCAGCCTGCCCACGCCGTTGTTCGCGTTGGACTCCGGATTGTGAATCAGAACGGCGCCGGCGTCGGCTGCCAGGCGGTAGTCGTGGTCATTCACATGGATGGCGTGAGCGAGTAGCGCGCGTTCGTCCAGGAGTCCCGATCGCTGCAGCCGCTGGATTGGGGTCGCGCCAAATTCCTCCATGGAGCATTCGACGTCGACCGGGTGCTCGGCCACGTGGACGTGCACCCCGGCGTTCGCAGGTCGGCGGGCGGCGACGGTCGCTAGGGTCTCATCCGAGACCGTGAAGCTCGCGTGCAAGCCGAAGACTCCGCGGATACGGGGGTCCCCCGCTCTGGAGGCGAGGAACTCGAGGTTTTCCGCGATTCCCTGTTCCGCCCCGAAGTCTCCGTTACGATCGGTGACCTCGTAACACAGCACTCCACCGATGCCCGCGGTGTCCAGGGCGCCGGCCACGAGGTCGAGGCTGCCAGGGATGCAGGACGGGGACGCGTGGTGGTCGAAGACCGTGGTGCAGCCCCAGCGCACGCAGTCCAGGGCCGAAAGCAGGGCGGAGATCCGCACCGCGTCCGGATCCAGAGCACGATCCAGCCGCCACCACAGCCGGTCGAGGATTTCGGGGAAGTTCCGCATGGGCGTTCCCGGATCGAGCCCGCGAGCGAGTGACGAGTAGAAATGGTGGTGCAGATTGACCAGGCCCGGGGCGATCAGGCCACCGCCCGCGTCGAGGTAAAGAGCATCCGGGTGAGCCCGGAGGACTTCGACTTCAGGCCCGACGGCCAGGATCCGCTCGCCCTCCCAGGCCACGGCGCCTCCCGTGACCACCGAGGGATCTTCCCACCCCGACAGGATGTGTCCGTTACCCAGCACGACCGGGCGGCTCAAAGTGATACCCTCGTTTCTCGCCGGACGCGGCGACCGTATCCCACGTGCCCAAACGACTCCGAGCCGTCCGTGTTGCGGGAGAACACGCACGTCCCGCGCACGTACGTCGCCGTCACCCGCCCGGTGAGCGTCCTGCCCTCCAGCGGGGTGTACCGGTTCAGGTTGTGCGTTTCCGCCGCCCGCACGGTCCAGGATGCATCCTCGTCGATGACGGCCAGATCGGCGTCCTGGCCGGCCGCGAGGCTTCCCTTCCGGGACTCGACACCGAAGAAGGCGGCCGGAGCCGCTGCCAGGAGCTCGGCCAGGCGGGCCAGGCTGATTCGTCCCCGCCGGTAGCCTTCCGAGTAGAGGTAGGGCAGCAGCAGCTCCACCCCGGGGATCCCCCCGTAGTCCGTCCAGATGGAGCCCGTGCTCTTCTCGGCCGGCCACTCTCCTGCCGCGTGGTCGGTGGCCACGTGCTGAATTTCGCCGGCCGCCAGGCCCTCCCAGAGGCGCAGCCGATCGGCGCCCGACTTCACGACCGGGGCCGTCTTGAGCAGCGCCCCCTGCGCCGCGAGATCCTCCTCCGTGAACTCGAGGTACTGGGGACAGGTCTCCCCGGAGAGGCCCAGGCCCTCGTCGCGGGCAGCGGCGATCACGTTCAGGGCGTCCCCGGAGCCGACGTGCACGACGTGCACCCGGGCACCCGTCTCCCGGCACAGCTCGCGCAGGGTCTCGACGGCCTTGATCTCTCCCGCTGCCGGCCGGGACGCCGCGTAGTCCAGGGGTCCGTCCCGCCCCTCGGCCATCAGTCGCTCGGTGATCTCGAGCACGAGGTCCCGGTCCTCGGCGTGAACACCGACGGGAATACCGAGCCGGCGAGTCTCGTTCAGCACGTCCCGAATCGCGGAAGGAGTGAGATCCCGGAACGTGTCCATGCCGCTGAGCATGTAAACCTTGATGGCGGCGACGCCCTCGTCCACCAGGTCCTCGAGGTTCCGGATCCAGACGGCGTCGGCCAGTGCGTTCGCGGACACGCCTCCCCAAAGCATGAAGTCCACGTGTGCCTTCGGCTCGATGACCTCCAACTTTGCTTGCAGGTTGGACCTCGACGTGACCGGGGGCAGGGAGGTGCACGGCATGTCCACGATGCAGGTCACGCCGCCCGCGGCGGCCGAGCGCGTGCCCGTCTCGAAGTCCTCCCGGTGCGTGAATCCCGGGTCGTCGAAGTGAACGTGTCCATCGATGGCCCCGGGCAGCACCAGCTGATCTGCGAGGTCTGCACGCGCCTCGTCGGCCTCCCGCGGGCGCTCCGATGGAGCGGTGATCGCCGCGATTCGTCCGTCCTCGATGAGGATGTC
>JAMJQR010000033.1 GCA_023554335.1 Candidatus Benthicola marisminoris | reverse complement strand
GCTGCATCCGTTCGCGAGGGCAAAGAGCGCCAGGGCACGGCAGTCGGACAGGTAGGCGTCCGCAGTGCGCCGGGCGAGGCCTCTCTCGTAGATCAGGAAATCCGCGAAACCGTCCAGGCGAAAGTCGGCGGGTATCTCGGTAGACGAGGGTCGCCCGCCGGCTTTCCCGTCGTTGCCCATCAATCGTGCTCCTCGTCGTGCCTGCGAGACCTGACCCAGAGCCACGCCAGTCCGACCGCCACTAGCAGCGCCACCGTACCCGCCGTCGTGTTCTCCGCAGTCAGGGCACCGACGATCCTCGGGATGTTTCGGGAAGCCAGAATGCCTCCCGCCACGAGGACCGCATACCACGCAGCAGACGCCGCGGCCAGCGGAACCGCGGTGCGCCAGAAGCCCAAACGACTGATGCCGGCGAACGCTGGAACGAGCACTCGGAATACTGGAAAGAAGCGGCTGACCAGAATCGTCAGAGCACCGTAGTCCTCGTAGAACAGGGACATGCGCTCAAGCTGGGCCGGCCTGAGCAGCCACCGCCCCCAGCGAGTCGAGAAGATCCCGCCACCGAAGCGACGGGCGGCGAGGTACACACCGAGGGCCAGCAGCAGGTTGCTCACCCAAGCGACGAGAAAGACCAGCTCGGACCGGAGGATTCCGCGGTCGGCGAGCATTCCTCCCGCGACCACCACGACGTCGGACGGGACAGGTGGAAAGAGATTCTCCACCGCAGCTCCGACCCCCACCAGCAGGTAGATCATCTCCACCGGGATACCGCCGACCAGCTGCAGAAAAGCCTCCAGCTGCTCCTGCATCTGCCCGCCTATCCGCCGGTTCGGATGGAGGCGTGCAGGGTGTCGATGTCGCCGATCTGGTCAAGCAGGGCGACCGCCATGACCGCGAGTCCCTCGCCACGTCCGATCCATCCCAGGCCCTCGTTCGTCTTTCCCTTGATGGAAATCGAGGTTCGGGCGATCCGGAGCCGGGTGGCCAGGGACTCCGCGATCGCATCCACCCAGGGTCGTATGGGGGGGCTCTCCGTCACGACCGTGATGTCAGCGTTCACGACCTGGTAGTTGTGTTGCTCGATGAGACGCACGGTAGCCGCGAGCAGCTCCATGGAGTTCGCTCCGGACCATCGATCGTCCGTGTCGGGGAAGTGCTGACCGATATCGCCCAGAGCCGCCGCACCGAGGAGCGCATCCGTCAGGGCATGGGCGACGGCGTCACCGTCCGAATGTCCCTTGAGTCCGGGGTGCTCGGGAACGTGGACTCCTCCGAGGACCAGCAGCCGCCCCGGCTCGAAACGGTGTGAGTCATAGCCGATGCCGACTCGCACGGAACCTCCTATCGGTCGGCGCCGGAGTCAGGACCCTCGGCTGCCTCCAAGCAGTCGGAGCGCCAGGTGTGCGGCGTTCCGGGAGTTGTCGATACCTACGGCTGCCACAGGCACGCCGGGGGGCATCTGAGCGACGGACAGAAGTGCATCCAGCCCGCCGAGAGTACCCGCCGAAATCGGCACGCCGATCACCGGCAGCGACGTGTGCGCCGCTACGACACCTGGAAGGGCCGCCGACAGTCCGGCGCCGCATATGACCGCCGAATAGCCGGCGTTCTCGGCCCCGGAAGCGATCTCCGCCGTACGCACCGGGTCGCGGTGCGCGCTGCTGACGATGACCTCGACCTCGACTCCCGCCTCCGCCAGCACGTCGACGCCCTTCTGCATGACCGGGCGATCAGATTCGGACCCCATCATCACGAGAACACGACCCGCCATCCTCAGACCCTCCTGTCGAGACAGACTCCGCAGCCGCAGTACCAGTCAAGATCCGGCTGTACCGCGGAGTAATCCTGATATCGCGGGGCGGCCCTGAAGCCTGCTCCCTCGATGAACTGCACCAGCGTGGAACGCGGCATGATGAAGTCGGTCCCCGTCGCGGAAACGACGTTCTCCTCCATCATCAGCGAGCCGAAGTCGTTGCACCCGAAGTGGAGTGCCACCTGGGCGACCTTGGGCCCCTGGGTCACGTAGCTCACCTGCAGATTCCGGACGTTGTCGATCACAACGCGGGATATCGCGATCGTCTTCAGGTACTCGGTGGCCGTCGCCTCGGGGGTCCCATCCATTTCCGTGCCGTCCGACTGAAGCGTCCACGGTATGAACGCGGTGAACCCGCCCGTGCGACGCTGAAGGTCGCGAACCCTCAACATGTGCTCGACCCGATCCGCGCGGCTCTCTCCCGCCCCGAACATCATCGTTGCGGAGCTCAGCAGACCTTGATCGTGCACGGCCCGGTGGATCTCCAGCCAGCGTGCCGTCCCGATCTTCTTCTTGGCGATTCGATCGCGGACGTCATCCACCAGAATCTCGGCCCCGGCGCCGGGCACAGAGTCCAGGCCGGCGGCCTTCAATTCGCCAATGACGGTCTCGACATCTGCCCGCGTCACTCGAGCGATGATGTCGAGCTCCGAAGCCGAGAACCCGTGCACGTGGATCGGGTGGTGCGCCTTGATGTATTCCAGGAGGTCCGTGTAGTAGTCCAGCTTCAGATACGGGTTGTGACCACCTTGCATGAGGATCTGGACCGCGCCTATGGCCTTGGCTTCATCGATCTTGGCGCCAATCTGCTCGTTCGAGAGCACGTATCCCTCTTCGTGACCCGGACGCCGATAGAAAGCGCAGAAGGAACAGTCCGTCACACAGACGTTCGTGTAGTTGATGTTCCGATCGACGATGTAGGAGACGATACCGTCAGGCACAGCCTCCCGGGCACGATCTCGGGCCAGAGCTCCCAGCTCGAGCAGAGGCAGCTCGTACAATCCCGAGAGCTCCTCGAGCTCCCGCCGATCCACGGGATCGATTCGAATTTCGGAGCTGCGCGGGACGCCGGTCGTCATGCGACCGCCGGCTCGGCGACCGAGTTGTAGAGCGAGTCCCGCTCGACCGGGGTCTTCCCCGCGTCGCGGATCAGGTCAATGATCTCCTGCAGGTCGAGTCCGATCGGAGTGTCGGCCCCCGCAGTGTGCGTGATCTTCTCCAGTACCACGGTTCCCTCGAGGTCATCGACACCGAACGAGAGGGCGATCTGGGAGACCTTCCTGGTGACCATGATCCAATGAGTCTTGATGTGCGGAACGTTGTCCAGGAGAATCCGTCCTACGGCCAGGGCCTTGAGGTCGTCCACCCCACCGGTGCGTTGTCCCTCCAGCCCCAGTTCGCGCCCGAGGGCCGTGTTGTCGGGATGCCATGCCAGGGGAATGAAGGTGCTGAAGCCCCCCGTCTCATCCTGCAGGTCCCGCAGCAGGATCATGTGATCGACCCGGTCAGCTGCCGACTCTACGTGTCCGTAGAGCAGCGTGCAATTGGTGGGGATTCCCAGCTCGTGCGCCTCCCGGTGAACCCGGAGCCACTCGTCCGCGGCGAGCTTACGATCGGCGATCGTCGAACGCACCGCCGGGCTGAAGACCTCCGCGCCACCCCCGGGCATCGCGTCGAGCCCCGCATCCAGAAGCTCCTGGAGAACCTGCCTCGAGTCGATGCCCTCCACCCGGGCCAGGTGCGCGATCTCGACGGCAGTAAGGGCCTTCACGTGGACCGTCGGATGCCTTTCCTTGAGACCACGGATCATGTCCGTGTAGTAGGAGAGCGGGAGCTTCGGATGCAGCCCGCCGACGATGTGAAACTCGCGAGTAGGAGCGCGTCGAGCGGCCTCGGCTTCCTCGTATACCTCGTCCAGGCTCATGGTGTACGCGTCGTCAGCCACCGGCCGGACGCCGTAGGAACAGAAGACACAGACCTTGTTGAGGATGCAGACGTTGGTCGGATTGATGTGCTGGTTCGCCACGTAGTACACGCGGTCCCCGTTTAGGCGCCGGTTGACGAGGTCCGCCATAGCGCCGACGGCCAGAAGATCGTCGCTCTCGAACAGCGCGATCGCGTCTTCCCTCGAGATGCGTTCGCCCCCCTCAACTTTTTCGGCGATTGGAATCAGGTTCCGGGCTCTCGGTCGAACCGCGAGTCCCCCCTCCGAGCGCGGAAGAATCACGCGTCCTCCCACCGACGGACCGCCAGCGTCACGTTGTGACCCCCGAACCCGAACGAATTAGAGAGTGCCGCCCTCACCGGACCGTTTGTCGGCCCCTCGGTTCCGTAGTTCAGGTCGCACTCTGGATCCGGCTCGCGGTAGTTGATGGTCGGGGGGACGAGGCTCCGCGCACAGGCCAGCAGCGAGAAGCCCGCCTCGAGTGCCCCCGCAGCGCCCAGGGTATGTCCGGTCATGGACTTGGTCGAGCCGACGACGATCTCCCGAGCCCTCTCTCCGAGCACCGCCTTGATCGCCGCCGTTTCGGTCGAGTCGTTCGCCGGAGTGGATGTGCCGTGCGCGTTAATGTAGTCCACGTCTCCGGCGGTCAACCCCGCGTCTTTCATGGCGAGACGCATGGCGATCTGCGCGCCCGCCCCTTCCGGGGCCGGCGACGTCATGTGATACGCGTCCGCGCTCTGGCCGAAGCCGGCGATCTCGCCCAGGATCTCGGCTCCCCGGACCACTGCGTGCTCCATTTCCTCGAGCACCATGATTCCCGCGCCTTCACCCAGCACGAAACCATCGCGGGTCCGATCGAACGGTCGCGAGGCCGTCTCGGGCGAGTCGTTCCGCTCTGAAAGTGCCTTCATCGATGCGAAACCGGCGATGCACAGGGGCGTCACGGTGGCCTCTGTGCCCCCTGTGATCATCACGTCGGTCTCGCCCGTGCGAATGGAGCGAAATGCGGCCCCTACCGCATGGCCGCTCGACGCGCAGGCAGACACGGTCGCATAGTTCGGCCCCTGAGCCCCGTATTTCATCGAGATCATGCCGGCGGACATGTCGCCTATGAACATCGGGATGAAGAACGGAGACACCCGGCTCGGCCCCCGCTCCAGGAGCTTCGCGTGCTGGGTCTCCATCGTGGTGAGCCCGCCGATCCCGCTGCCCACGATGACGCCGAAGCGCTCACGCGCGACGCCGTCTACGGCCGCTTCGATGTCCGCCTGCTCCACGGCCTGATGCGCCGCACCCATGACGAGATGAAGGAAGCGGTCGGCCCGACGCGCCTCCTTGCGATCCATGTACTGCTCCGGATCGTAGTCTTTGACCTCACACGCGAATCGGACGGACTGATCGGACGCGTCAAACTGCGTGATCGGGGCGCCGCCGGAGCGGCCCGCGATCAGCGCATCCCAGGTCTCCTCGACGTTGAGTCCGACCGGCGTGACGAGGCCGAGGCCCGTGACTACCACGCGCCGTGACGTAGACATCGGCGACTCCTGCTGGGAGTGGGAGGTTACTCCTTGTCCTGGAGATACCGGATGGCGTCACCCACCGTCTGCATCTTCTCGGCGTCCTCATCGGGAATCTCGACCCCGAACTCTTCTTCGAACGCCATTACGAGCTCGACGGTATCCAGCGAGTCAGCGCCCAGATCCTCGACGAAGGAAGCCTCGTCGGTGACCTTGTCCATCTCCACGCCCAGCTCGTTGGCGATAATCTCTCTGACCTTGTCAGCCGCTTCGGACATGATTCAACCCTCGGTTCGTTGTTGTTCCTGCTTCAGCACCCGACCGGGCGCTGCTACATGACCATTCCGCCATCGACCACCAGGACCTGCCCGGTGATGTAGGTGGCGGCCGGCCCCGCGAGAAAGCGCACCGCTCCCGCGACATCCTCCGGCGCACCGAAGCGTCCGAGCGGAATCCGCCCGAACAGCTCATCCCGAGCCTCCTCGGGTAGCTGCGCCGTCATGTCGGTCTCGATGAAACCGGGTGCGACTACGTTCACCAGAACGCCACGCGCCGCCAACTCCTGTGCCACGGACTTGGAGAAACCCACCAGGCCCGCTTTCGACGCCGCATAGTTGGCTTGACCGCGGTTCCCCGTCAAGCCTACGACGCTGGCGATATTGACGATACGTCCGCTCCGCCGCTTCATCATGCCGCGGGCCACGGCGCGGGTGGTGTTGAAGGCGCCGCGAAGGTTCGTCTCCAGCACCGTCTCCCAATCCTCGTCCTTCAGACGTACCAGGATGTTGTCTCTGGTGATCCCGGCGTTGTTCACCAGGATGTCCACGGGTCCGAGCTCCTCCTGCACCTCGGAGATGAGCTCCGTGCACCGCGCGGCATCGGTGACATCACAGGTCCAGGCCGCGCCCTTGCCTTCCAGCAAGTCGACGGTCGCCTGGGCTCCCTCGATCGATCTGGCGACGACCGCGACCGCGGCTCCGGCAGCCCCGAGCTCGCAAGCAATCGCGCGGCCGATGCCCCGGGAACCGCCCGTGACCACGGCGACCTTTCCCTCAAGTTCACTCATCGTCGTCCTCCTCGAGGAGCGCGTGAAGGGACTCCAGGTCTCCGGGCGTCCCTACGGACCGCACGACTGCCCGACGGTCGATCCGCCGCATCAGGCCGGTGAGAACCCTGCCCGGTCCCACCTCCAGCCAAGAGTCCGGCGCCATCGCGGCCATGGACTCGACGCATTCTACCCAGCGCACAGGGGACGTCAACTGCTCAACCAGGAGCTTCCTGGCCGACTCGGCCTCCCGCACGGCCGCCGCCGCGGCGTTCGCAACGACCGGAAAGGAGGGCGCCTGCACGTCGACGCCCTCGAGTGCCGCCGCGAGACCTTCCCGAGCATCCTCCATCAACGGGGAGTGGAACGCCCCGCTCACGTTGAGACGAACCGCCCTCTTCGCTCCGGCTTCCAGCGCTCGCTCGCGAGCCGCGTCTACCGCCTCGATGTCCCCGCTGACCACCACCTGTCCGGGAGCGTTGTAGTTCGCCGGGACCACGATGCCCTCGTCGACCCCCTCACACACCTCGCGCACGGCATCCGCGTCGAGGCCGATCACCGCCGCCATGGTGCCGGGGCGAATCGTCCCCGCCCTGCCCATCAGCTCACCCCTGCGGCGGACCAGGCGCAGGGCGTCGTCGAATATCAGTGCGCCGGCGGCCAGGTAGGCGGAAAACTCCCCGAGTGAGTGCCCCGCGCCGACGCTGACGCGCTCCCGGATTTCGGAGGGAATGCACGACCACGCCGCGTAGCTGTGAAGCAGGATCGCCGGTTGAGCGTTCTCCGTGCGCGTCAACTCCTCCTCCGGCCCCTCCCAGCAAAGCCGACGAAGATCCACTCCGAGCACGTCGTTGGCCCGCTCGAACGCTTCAGCGGCCTGCGGCTCACTCTCCGCCAGTTCTCTCCCCATGCCCACGAACTGGGAGCCCTGACCGGGCATCAGGAGCGCGATCTTACTTGCTGACACTGGCCACAACCTCCGGGGCCGAGCCTCTCGGCACGGCCATCCCCTACGGATTCAGCGCCGGCGAATCCGGCGCCACACTCTGGCCCGACGACTCGTCGGCCCGAATTCGGACGCGAGGTCCTCGACCATCCCCGATTCCACGCAGGTCGCCGCGACCCCTATGGCGTTCTTGATCGCCCTCGGGGGCGACGCGCCGTGGCAGATCACCGACACGCCGTTGACGCCCAACAAGGGCGCGCCCCCGTATTGCGTGTAGTCCAACATGGTGAGCGCCTCGCGGAGGCCGTCCCCGCACGCCTCGGGATCGAGTTTCGCTTCGAGCACGCCGGCCATGAATCCGGCGATCGACTCATAGAACTTCAGGAGCACGTTGCCCGCGAATCCATCGCACACGAGAACGTCGCACATGCCTCGGATGATTCCGTGTCCCTCGACGTTGCCCACGAAGTGCAGGTCTTCATCCTCTTCCAGCAGGCGATACGTGGTGACCGCCCGGTCTCCTCCCTTCGTCTGTTCCTCGCCCACGTTGAGCAGCCCAACCCGGGGACGCTCGAGCCCTAGCAGGTCGCGCATGTAGACGGAACCGAGATGCGCAAACTGGTGGAGGTGCGAGGCGCGGGTGTCGATGTTCGCACCCGAGTCCACCACGAGCACCGGTGGACCGGCCGTCGGGAAGATCGTACCCAGGGTGGGTCGCTCCACTCCGGCGATCATCCCCAGGAGGAGCCGCGAACCCGCCATTACAGCCCCCGTGGAGCCGGCGCTGATGAAGGCATCGGCCTCGCCGCTCCGGAGAAGTCCGAGGCCCACGACGATGGAACTGTCCCGCTTGCGCCGAATGGCCCGCACGGGAGACTCGTCCCCTACGATGATCTCGGAGGCCGGAACGACTTCGATCCGATCCGGTACGTCGGCCGGCAGCTCGGCCTCTATGCGCTCCGGAATCCCGACCAGCGAGACCGCGAAACGTCCCGGCCACTCCCTAACGGCAGACAGCGCGCCCTCGACAATGATGCCGGGCGCGCCGTCTCCTCCCATCGCGTCCACCGCGATGCGACGCATGTCAGTACGGACTCGGCCGCGAGACCGTCAGAACTCTTCGGTACGGACGATCTCCCGCTCACCGTAATGGCCGCACGTCGGGCACACTCTGTGGGGCCGGCGAGGATCGCCACATCGCGGGCAGGCCTGGTGCGCGGTGGCCGCGGCCACGTGATGCGTGCGCCGCTTCCGCTTACGCTGCTTCGAGGTCCGCTTCTTGGGTACCGCCATGATGCAACTCCCTATCCGTCGTTTCCATCGTATTCGCCAAGGTGTCCTTCGGCCCGTCCGTCCGACACCATCTCTCTCAACACGTTCCAGCGGGGGTCCGGTTCTTCCCCGCCGCAGCCGCAGTCCGCGTCCTGATTGAGCTCCGCGCCGCACCTCGGGCAGAGGCCGCGGCAGCTGTCCTCGCACACCGGGTATTCCGGCGTGGCCAGCAGCAACTCCTCGCGGAGCGCCCGGCTGAGGTCCAGCTCCGCTCCGTCCGGGTCCAGCGGAAAGACCGATTCCTCTCCGTCTTCCACCCGAACCGCGGGATCGAATCGATAGTCGAATTCGATCTCCAGATCACACAGGACCGGCTCCAGGCAGCGGCGACAGCTGACCGTCAGCCGCGCCTGCAACTGCCCGGTCACCCGTATCCCGCCGTTTCCGCCCGGCTCCGCCCGGTATCGAAGCCGCGGGGGCTCCGCGATCTCGATTTCCTCCAGACCCCAGGCCGCCGCGTCGGCAGGCAGATCCGCCGTTCCCTCGGCCGGTCCGCCGCGCAACCGATCGAGGTCGATCCGTGCTGCCGGAAAGCCGCTATTCATAGCGTTTCAGACCGTTTCTGTCAATCCGGTCGACCTGGCATTATCCCCCGAGGCGATCGGTGCCGGCGAAGAAGAAGGAGATCTCGATCTCCGCGTTCTCATCCGAGTCCGATGCGTGGATCGCGTTGCGCTCCTTGCTCTCCGCATACAACGCCCGAACCGTACCCGCCTCGGCTTCCGCCGGATCCGTCGCTCCAATGACCCGGCGCAGCTCGGCCACGGCATCGGCGCGCCTGAGCATCATGGGCATGCAGGACCCCGATGTCATGAACTCAACGAGAGAGCCGAAGAACGGTCGTTCCCGGTGCACCGAATAGAACGCCTCGGCCTCCGGCCGCGAGAGGCGCATCACCCTCGCACCGGCGAGCCTGAACCCAGCGGCTTCCAGATGCGCGATGATCTTTCCCGCCTTTCCGGATCCGAAAGCATCCGGCTTGATGATGGTCAGCGTTTCTGTCCCGGTCATGCGATCTATCTCCCTCTCAGTCCTGCAGTCTGGTCTCGATGAGGCCGACCAGGTCCGCCGGCCTCTCAGCCACCGCGATTCCGCACTCGCGGAAGGCCGCCATCTTCTCCGCCGCCGTTCCCTCCGAGCCCGAGATGATGGCCCCGGCATGGCCCATTCTGCGGCCCGGCGGCGCCGTCTGGCCGGCAATGAACCCGACGACCGGTTTCGTCATATGGTCGCGCACGAAAGCCGCCGCGACCTGCTCGTCCGTGCCCCCGATCTCGCCGATCATTGCGACGGCCCCGGTGTTCGGGTCCGCCTCAAAGGCCTCGAGGCAGTCCACGAAGTCCGTCCCGATCAGGGGATCTCCGCCGATTCCGACGCACGTGGACTGGCCGATCCCGTGCCGGGTCAGCTGAAAGATCACTTCGTACGTCAGGGTACCCGAACGGCTCACGATTCCCACTGGGCCCGGGGCCACGATCTGTCCCGGCAAGATACCGATCTTGCCGATTCCCGGCGCGATCAACCCGGGGCAGTTGGGCCCTATCAGGCGGGCACCCTTCTCTCGGACGTATGGCAGCGCCGTCATCATGTCCGCCACCGGGACGCCTTCCGTGATGCACACGATCAGGTCTATCCCCGCGTCGGCCGACTCGAAAATCGCGCTGGAGGCGAACGCGGCCGGCACATAGATGACGCTCGCGTTCGCACCGGTCTGCTCGACCGCCTCAGCGACCGTGTTGAACACGGGTACACTGTCGTCAAACGACTGACCGCCCTTTCCCGGCGTGACTCCGGCGACGACACGAGTCCCGTACTCGATCATCTGCCGCGCGTGGAATGAGCCGTCGCGACCCGTAATCCCCTGCACCACCAGGCGCGTGTTCTCGTCAATGAATATGCTCATGACCGAAGTCCTCTTGTGGTCTGTGCTGGTTTCCGGTTCGCTCTAGCTCGAGCTGCCTGCCGCCAGTGCGACGGCGCGCTTCACCACCTCGTCCATGTCCGTCATGGCCTCGAACCCGTTGTCCTTCAGGATCTCGACGGCAAGCTCCTCGTTCGTGCCCGTCAGCCGTATCGCGATGGGAAGGCCGACGTCGATACGACGCGTGGCCTCGACGATTCCATTGGCGACGTCATCACAGCGCGTAATCCCACCGAAGATGTTGAACAGGATCGACTTCACGTTGGGATCCGATGTGATGATCTCGAACGCCGTGACGACCTTGTCCGGGTTGGACGATCCACCAATGTCCAGGAAGTTGGCGGGTTCCCCGCCGTAGTGCTTCACAAGGTCCATGGTCGCCATCGCGAGGCCGGCCCCGTTCACGCAGCACCCGACATCGCCGTCGAGCTGTATGTAGCTCAGGCCCGCTTCACGCGCCTTGAGCTCCGAGGGGTCCTCCGCCGACTCGTCGCGCATGGCCTCGACGTCGGGAAGCCGGAATAGCGCGTTGTCGTCGATGTTCATCTTGGCGTCGATCGCCTTCACCTCACCGGCAGGCGTCGAAATCAGCGGATTGATCTCGGCCAGGGTGCACCCGGCGGCCCGGTAGGCGGCGTACAGCTGCGAGATGATGCGTGCCGCCTGCCGCGCGAGCTTCGGATCGTCGTACAGCGCGTAAGCGAGGGCCGAGGCCTGATGCGGCAGCAGCCCGTATCTGGCGTCGACTGGCAGCTTGTGGATCGCCTCCGGGTTCGAGGCCGCCACTTCCTCTATATCGATGCCACCCTCGGATGAAACCATGATCACGTCGCTCTGCGACCCGCGGTCCATCACGATGCCAAGGTAGGCCTCGGTATCGATCTCCTCGGCTGGCGTGATCAGAACCTTCTCGACCGTGAGTCCCTTGATTTCCATCCCCAGGATGGCTTCGGCCTTCGCCCGGGCATCCGCGGCGTCATCGGCCAGCTTCACCCCTCCCGCTTTGCCCCTTCCTCCGGCGTGCACCTGGGCCTTTACGACCACCATGCCCCCGATTGAGTCCGCGATCCGCCCCGCTTCGTCGGGCGTCGTGGCTACCTCTCCCGGCGGAACCGGCACTCCGTGGGCCCGCAGAATCTCTTTGGCCTGGTATTCATGGATGTTCATGACTGCCCTTGCCGCTCGTGTGTTATTCGAATCCGCCGGACGGAACCCTGTCCGGCGTGACGGTCGTTCCCGACGTTCCGGCGAGTCCCGCCGGGCCCTCATGCAGCTCCGCGATAATCGCCCGCTCTCCACCACCCTCGACGAAGTGAACGGCAGCCTCGACCTTGGGCCCCATCGAGCCCGAGCCCAGCGCTCCGGTCTCGAGCAGGGCCCGTCCCTCCGAGGCCGTCATCCTCGAGATCAGACGAGCCTCGTCGGTTCCCCACTTCTCGTACACACCGTTGACGTCGGTCAGGATCAGCAGTATCGAGGCTCCGATCTCGTGCGCCAGCAGTGCGGCCGCCCGGTCCTTGTCTACAACGGCGTCCACCCCTTCGAGGCCGAGCTGTGCGTCGAGGTAGACCGGAATCCCTCCGCCCCCGGCAGCGATGACGATGTCACCACGAGCGACCAGCTCTGCGACCATACGTGACTCGCGAATCTCCAACGGCAGCGGGCTCGGCACTAGTCGTCGCAGGTTCCCGCGCGAATCGGCCTCGATCTGCGTGCCCTCGCTGCGCAGCTCGTCCGCGACTCCAGGCCGGATGGACCGGCCGATGAACTTCGTCGGCTTCTTCATCGACGGATCGTCCGGATCCACCACGGACTGGGTGATCAGCGTGACGACGCGCCGATCGCTGCCTGCCGCGTGTAGCGCGTTCTGAAGCGATTGCTGAATCATGTACCCGATCCAGCCGGCCGTAGCCGCGACGAGGACGCCCAGCGGCAGCTGCTCCAGCCGGGACCGGGCGATCTCGTTCCTCTGCAGCTCGTCGCCCACCTGCGGTCCGTTCCCGTGCACGACCGCGATACGCCATCCCTGGAGAGCAAGGTCCACGATCGGCTCCATGCTCTCGCGGGTGTGGAGGAACTGGTTCCCGATCGAGGCTGACTCTCCCGCGGGCGAAAGGGCATTCCCTCCTATCGCTACGACGACTGAGCGGTCAGCAGAACTCACGGATTCCTCAGACTCCCGCGATCTCGGGCACGGTAACACCCTCTCGTCCCAGGTACTCCGCCACATCGTCCCGAATGCGAACGAGGCCCTCCACGGAATCCGCCTCGAAGCGGGCGACGATCACCGGCTGAGTGTTGCTCGCTCGAATCAGCGCCCAGCCGTCCTCGAACTCGACGCGCGCACCGTCGATGTCGTTCACGGGGTGAAGTGCCCGATAGTGCTCAACGGCCCGCTCGACTACCGCGAACTTCCGATCCTCCGGACAGTCTACGCGCAGCTCCGGTGTCGACGGGTATGCCGGAATGGCCTCCGCCAGCTCCGAGAAGTTCTTCCCGCTCCTCTGCACCAGGCCCGCGAGACGGGCGGCCGCGAAGATTGCATCATCAAAGCCAAAGTAATTGTCTGCAAAACAGATATGACCGCTCATCTCACCTGCTATAGGAGATCCGGACTCTTTCATGCGCTCCTTGATCAGCGAGTGCCCGGTCTTCCACATGACCGGCACTCCCCCGGCACGGGCGATCATCTCGGGCAGGGCCTGCGAACACTTCACGTCGAAGACGATCTCCGCCCCGGGATAGCGCGGAAGGGCATCGAGGGCGTACAGGAGCAGCAGATGGTCCCCCCGCACGATGGCTCCCGTCTCGGTCACGGCTCCGATCCGGTCCGCATCGCCGTCCAGGCCGACGCCCAGCTGGGAACCCGTTTCACGGACCCGCCGGATCAGATCCACGACGTTGGCGTCCACCGTGGGGTCCGGGTGGTGGTTGGGAAAGGTGCCGTCGGATTCGCAGTAGAGACAGTCGACATCGATCCCGGCGGCCTCGAGTGCCTGTGGAGCGATCACTGAGCCCGTTCCGTTGCCGCAATCGAGCACCATCCGGACCGGGCCTTCCACCTTCGCCCTGCGCCCGATTTCATCCGCGTAGCGGTCGAGGATTTGCAGGCGATCGGTGCGGCCGCTGCCCTCGGCGTAGCTGTCCGACTGCACCAGCTCGCGAAGCTCCTGAATGGCGCTTCCATACAGGGCCCGGTCACCGACGATCATCTTGATCCCGTTGTACTCGGGCGGATTGTGCGACCCCGTAATCTGGATACCGCCGTCCGCCTCGAGAACGTGCGCAGCGTAGTAGAGGGCGGGTGTCGGTACGGTGCCCACGAGGCGGGCGTCGGCTCCGGATGCGTTCAGTCCCGCCGCCAGCGCTTCCGCCAGGTCCGGAGAGCTCGGCCGGTTATCCTGACCTACCACGACGATCGGCTTATCGACCGTACGGCGGAGGCGAGTCGCGTAGGCCCGGCCGACGGCCGACGCCACGTCCACGGTCAGGTCATCGTCTACGATACCGCGAATGTCGTATTCCCTGAAGATCGTGTTCGAAACGTTCATGGACTCGTATCTGTGAGAGAGGTGTCTTCCAGCGCACACCCCGTCGGCCGACCGCAGGCGGCTCGACGGGGCGGGTCCAGGGTCCAGCGCTTCGTCTCAGTCCGTCGTCGTGTCCGGCACCCCCATGGGGACCGCGGGCTGTGAGAAGGGCGTCGCCGGCCGGGGGGCCAGATCCTGCCCAACGGTTTCTGCCGTTTGAATCGCCCGGCCGGGGAAGAGACCGGACACGAGGATCGCGAGGGCGGCGACCACGGCGGCAAGCCGAAAAGCCCCACCCGGCGCGGCCGGCAGCACCGCATCCTCAGGCGCTTCCTCGAAGTACATCTTCCAGATCACCCTGAGGTAGTAGTAGTACGACACGAAGCTGGTCACGACCAGGATCACGGCCAGAGCCACGTGTCCGGCGTCGACCGCCGCGATGAGCAGGTAGAGCTTGCCGATGAATCCGCCGGTCGGCGGGAAACCCGCCAGAGACAGGAGGAAGATCACCATGAGTCCACCGAGTAGAGGCCTTCGCCAACCGAGTCCCCGGTAGTCCGCGAGGCCCGTCCGGGAGTCGCCCTTCCCCGCCACGAGTCCGACGACCGCGAAGGCCCCGATCGTCATGACGGAGTAGACAGCCAGGTAGAGCAGCGCAGCCGATCGCCCGGCCGAGCTGCCCGCCACCACACCGACCAGCAGGTATCCGGCATGCGCGATAGACGAGTAGGCCAGCATGCGCTTGACGCTGTCCTGCGCCAGAGCGATCAGGTTCGGCACGATCATGGTGAGGACGGCGAGCCACCAGAGAATCTCGGTCCACACCTCGGCCGCCGGAGCCAGCTCGACCGTCACGATCCGGAGCAAGGCCGCAAAACCCGCCGCCTTCACACCCGCGGCCATGTACCCGGTGACGGGTGTGGGCGCTCCCTCATACGTATCCGGGGTCCACATGTGGAACGGCACTGCGGAGATCTTGAACGCGAACCCGACTACCACCAGCGCCACGCCCGCATAGAGGAGGAGATTGCCTTCCTGTGCACCGCGGGTGACCTCAGATGTGACCAGGGCCAGATTCGTGCTCCCGGTAGCCCCGAAAAGAAGGGCGATACCGTACAGGAGGAAACCACTCGCAAACGCGCCCATGAGGAAGTACTTGAGCGCTGCCTCGGCCGAGCGGGGATCCTTCCGGTTGAAGCCGGTCAGCACGTAGGCGGACAGGGACATGAGCTCGAGGGAAACGAAGACCACGATCAGGTCGCGCGAGCCTGCCAGGAGCATCATGCCCACGGCTGCCATGAGCACCAGGAAGTAGAACTCCCCGATATCCATACCCTCGCGCCGCAAGTAGTCGAACGCGAGGAACAGGCCGAGCGCGGTCGCGCCCAGGATCACGAAGTTCATCGCGATCCGAAACGTGTCCATTGCGATCATGCCGCTCCGGCCGGGAGCCTCGAACTCGAGCAGGTAGCCATTGGCCACGAGAGCCAGCAGGACGCCAGCTACCGCCGTCCAGCCCACCCAAGCGCGGCTCGGACCGGACCGGCTGCCACGCTGGAACACATCCACGACCAGCACCAGGAGTCCGGTAGCCGCGAGAACGACTTCCGGCAGCAACGCCCACAGGTAGTCGATCGGAGAGCTGAAATCCAGGATCACCTATCTATCCTCTCAGTCTACTCATCGGCGCCGAGAATCGGCATCCGGTCGAAGCGAAGATCCGAAGCTCCAGCCACGACCGGGGCGGCCACCGCGCGCAGCTCTACCTGGTCGATGAGCGCATCGACCGACGCGGCAGTACGCGACAGGAAGGGCTGCGGATACACGCCGATCAGCACGATCATGATCAGGGCGGGAGCGAGCACGACCCGCTCACGCAGGGTGATGTCCGACAGGGCCCGGTTCTCTTCCCTGTCGATCTCTCCGTACAACATGCGCTGCACCATGGGCAGCATGTAGGCGGCTGCGAAGATCACGCCGGTCGCCGCGATGAACGCCACGACCGGGTACTTCTGGAAGGTGCCGATCAGAATCAGGAACTCCCCGATGAACCCGTTGGTGCCTGGAAGTCCGATCGAGCTCAGCGCCACGAGGAGGAACGATGCGGCAAAGACAGGCATCACCTTGGCGATGCCGCCGAAGTCCTCGATCATGCGCGTATGCCGGCGCTCGTATACCATCCCGATCAGCAGGAAGAGCGCTCCCGTGGAGATCCCGTGATTCACCATCTGGAGGATGCCGCCCTGGATCCCCTGCGTGGTAAGGGCGAACAGCCCCATCATCACGAAGCCCAGGTGAGCGATCGACGTGTAGGCCACCAGCTTCTTTGCGTCCGGCTGCACGGCCGCGACCCACGCCCCGTAGATGATCCCGATCAGGCTCAGGACCATGACCGTACCGATCACCGCGGGACTCGTCGCAGCATGCGAGAAGAAGGGCAACGCGAACCTCAGGAACCCGTAGGTGCCCATCTTGAGCAACACGCCGGCAAGTATCACCGAACCGGCCGTGGGAGCCTCGACGTGAGCATCCGGCAGCCAGGTGTGAACCGGAAACAGCGGTACCTTGATCGCAAACGCGAGGGCGAAGGCCGCGAAGAGAACGAACTGCAAGTCGCGAGCGATCGGAAGCTGAACCAGGTCGTTGTACGCGAAGGTGATGATTCCGAACTGGCGGTAGTAGAGGTAGACCATCACCAGGATCGCGACGAGCATCAGCAGCGAGCCGATGGCCGTGAACAGGAAGAACTTCACCGCCGCGTAGATCCGGCGCTTACCACCCCACACCCCGATGATGAAATACATCGGGATGAGCATGATCTCCCAGAACAGGAAGAAGAGGAAAAGGTCCAGAGCCACGAACACGCCGATCATCGCCGCCAGCAACAGTAGCAGCATGGCGTAGTACGCCCTCTGGTTTCGCTGGATGTACGTGTAGGAACCCAGTATCGCGAGAGGCGTCACGAACGTCGTCAGCAACACCATGAGCAGGGAGATCCCGTCGATGCCGACGGTGTAGCCGATTCCCCAGGCCTCGATCCACGGCACGGAGACGTAGTTCTGGATGGCAGCCGTGCCCGACCGGAACGTCCAGAAAAGCGGCAGTGAGATCAAGAACGCGATCACACTGGTTCCGAAGGCCACGTGACGGGCCAGCTCTTCACGCGCAGCCAGGCAGGCTACTGATCCCGCGAGCGGCAGGATGATCAGCAGACTCAGAACCCAATGACTCTCGAAGAAATTGTCCAAAGCTCTAATCGCTTGCTGGGTTCGTCACAGCAGAAGCAGGGCGAGTATGATCACCACGCCCGTCACGAACCAGAACATGTAGCCGGCCACCCTCCCTGACTGGAGCAGGCTCCCCACCCAGCCCACCATGCGAGTGCCGGAAGCCATCGCATCCAGGGTACCATCGATCAAGCCCGCATCGACGATTCTCCAGCATCCGCGCCACAGGGCCAGGAGCGGCCGGATGATCACGCGATCGTACAGCTCGTCGACGTACCACTTGTTGTACAGGATTCCCGCGAATCCCGTAGGGGCCTCGGACTCGGCCGCCGGGCTGTACCGGCGATGCACCAGGGCCCGGAAGGTCAGGATGACCACGATCAGGGCCACGACCGTCGAGATGATGGCCCAGGTCGCCTCGCCGCCACCAAGCGGCGCCTCGTACGCCTTGTGGAAGCCGTGCTCGGTCATCACGTGCCGGGCTGGCTCCATTACCGGCTCGAGCCAGTGGTGCAGAGCGTCGACCGCCGGCAGTCCCGGCAGGGCCTCCGGGATCTGTATCCAACCGCCCACGACCGACAGTACGGCCAGGATTGCCAGCGGGACCCACATGACGGCCGGCACCTCCTTGAGGTGCGGCTTCGCGTCCGCACCCGTCCGGTTCTCTCCGTGGAAGGTGAGGACCATCAGGCGCGTCATGTACGCGGCCGTGAGCACCGCGGCCAGAAGCGACACGACCCACAGGACGACATACCCGTAGGTGCCTGTGTACCAGATGATCTCGTCCTTGGAAAAGAAGCCGGCGAACGGGAAGATCCCGGCGATCGCCACCGTGCCGATCCACATCGTCGCCCACGTGATCGGCATCATGTTCTTGAGACCGCCGTGATTTCTCATGTCGTTCGGGTCGTCGTCACGGTGGACCTGGTGAAGCGCGTGATGCATGGCGTGAATCACGGCGCCCGACCCGAGGAACAACAGCGCCTTGAAGAACGCGTGCGTCATCAGATGAAACACCCCAGCCGTGAACGCGCCGATCCCGACGGCGAGGAACATGTAGCCGAGCTGTGAGACCGTGCTGTAGGCCAGCACCTTCTTGATGTCGTATTGCTGCGTGGCGATCGTCGCCGCGAAGAGTGCGGTGCCCGCCCCGATAGCCGCCACCACGGCCTGCGACACCGGCGCCATCGCGAACAGGACCCCCGAGCGCGCCACCAGGTATACGCCTGCCGTCACCATGGTGGCCGCGTGGATCAACGCGGACACCGGGGTGGGGCCGGCCATGGCATCGGGCAGCCACACGTAGAGCGGGATCTGAGCCGACTTCCCGGTTGCCCCGAGGAAAAGAAGCAGAGTGATCAGAGTGACGACTCCGCCGGCGTAGACGAGCGTTTCCGGCGCGGCGGCGAACACCTCGACGAAATCCAGCGTCCCGAAGTGCGTGAAGATCAGGAACATCGCGACCAGGAAACCGAAGTCACCGATCCGGTTCACGATGAACGCCTTCTTGCCGGCCGACGCGAACTCCCGGTTCTCGTACCAGAAGCCGATCAGCAGATAGGAGCAGAGGCCTACTCCCTCCCAACCGACGAACACGATCGGGAAGTTCGCGCCCATCACGAGGATCAGCATGAAGAACACGAACAGATTGAGATACGAGAAGTACCTCGAATAGCCCGGGTCCTCCCTCATGTAGCCGATGCTGTACACGTGAATCACCGACGATACGCCGGTGACGATCAGCATCATGAGAATCGAAAGCTGGTCGAACTGAAGATCCACGCCGATGGAGAGATCTCCGACGGCCATCCAGGTCCACAGTGACACGACGGCCGGATCGTGCGGGAAGGCTCCTCGCATGGCAAGGAAGTTCGCCACCACGATTCCGAACGCGCCGATGATCGCAGCGGGGCCTACGATCCCGGGGATACGCTTGCTATCCCGCCACAGGAATGCCCCGAGGCCGTTGATCACGAACCCGGCCAGCGGGAGCAGAAGGATCAGGCCGGGAAGGACCGGGTGGTAGCCTGACTCGGCGTGCTGAACGACCCGAAGGACCGACTCGAGGAGATTCACCATTTCAGGAGATTAAAGCGATCGACATCCACCAGCTCGTAGTGCCGGAAGATGGCGATGATGATGGCCAGCCCGACCGCGGCTTCCGCGGCGGCGACGGCCATGACGAAGAACACGAACACCTGGGCTTCGATTCCCAGAGACCGGGAGAACACGACCAGCGTCAGGTTCACGGCGTTCAGCATCAGCTCGATGCACATGAACATGATGATCGCGTTCCGGCGCAGGAGCACGCCGGCCGTCCCGATCGCGAACAGAAGCGCGCTGAGAATCAGTGAATAGGTTTCGATATCCATCCCGGACTCACGGTGCTCGTCGGCGCGCCAGCACGATGGCCCCGACGATGGCCACCAGCAGGAGCAGCGAGGTAATCTCGAACGGCACGAGGTAGCTGCGGAACATGGGCTCCGCGATCACGCCGACGGCGCCCCTGGACTGCAGCATCGCGTCCATGGTAGCCTGTCCCATTCCGCCGGCCATCGACGTCGTGTGCCCATCCCGCAGGGTGATCAGAAGGAGCCCGAACACGGCGCCCGCCGCGGCGATCCCGAGCATGCGGTACATCGTCCCCCGGAGATCCGGACGCTTCGACGGGCCGAGATTGAGAAGCATGATCACGAAGAGGAACAGAACCAGAATCGCGCCCGCGTAGACGATAACGTTTACGGCCGCTATGAAATGGGCGTCGAGAAGAATGAAGATCCCAGAGAGAGCGAAGAACGACATGACCAGGTAGAGGAGGCTCGCGACGGGATTGCGGGCGAGCACCATAGCGGCGGCCCCTCCGACGGCCATGACAGCGAACAACACGAAGAAGAAGTCTACGATCATTCGGACGATGGGTCGGCGGGATCCCAGAGCGCCGTGACCGGATGGTCATTCTCGCACAGCCGGGCCAGGTCATAGACCCAGCGCTCCCGGCTGTACTCGGCGTTCTCGTAGTGGACCCCTAGGTGAATCGCCTCCACGGGACATACTTCCTGGCAGTAGCCGCAGAAGATGCAGCGGAACTCGTCGATCTCGTAGACCGCCGCGTACCGCTCCCCGTTCTCGTCCTCCGCCGGTATCAACTTGATGCAGTTGACCGGGCACACCGTGGGACAAAGGCCGCAACCCACGCACTTGGCTCGGCCGTCCTCGTGGACCGCCATTCGATGCGTCCCGCGCCAGCGGGGACCGAGCTCCCACTTCTCATCGGGATACTGCTGCGTCGGCTTATCGGGATTCCGGAAGTGGCGGAACGTGATTCCGAGCCCCTTGGTCATGGCCCGGACATACGAGCTCTCGCTCTCCGGCCTCTCGACGACTCTTACTTCTCCCGGCATATCAATCTCCCTCGGCCCCGGCGGCCGCAGCCGCGGCGGCTCGCGGTGTCTTTCGCGTCTTGGCCGTCGCCCCCTTAACCAGGCGGCCGCGATCGACCAGGAACAGGAGGAACAGAGCCAGCAACAGGTTGATTCCGAACAGAGCGGCCGAGAAGGCGAGTCCGACCTCGACACCGGCGGAATCCAGGGCGTAGATGGCTACGGCCATGAACATGATGTACGCCATCAACGCCGGTATGAAGACTTTCCAGCCCAAGTCCATCAGCTGATCGTAACGGAACCGCGGGATCGTCCAGCGCACGAACATGAAGAAGGCCACCAGCAGCACCGTCTTGGCGGTGAAGGCCAGCAGGGTGAGAATCGTCTTCCACCACGTGGGCTCTCCCACCACCGTGCCATCCGCCAGCACGCGGACGTTATCTCCGCTCCAGAACGGGATGTCCCAGCCTCCAAGGAAGAACACCGTGATCAGCGCCGCGGTGGTGATCAGGTGAAAGTACTCCCCGAGGAAGAACATGCCGAACTTCATGGAGCTGTATTCGGTGTGGTATCCGCCCACGATCTCGGCCTCGGCTTCCGGGAGGTCGAAAGGCATCCGGTTTGTCTCGGCCAGCCCGGAGACGACGAAGAAGAACGCCGCCACCAGCAGGGGGAGGATGAACCACATTCCGTACGTCGCCGGACCTGCCCCGAAGGACTGCTGCATGGATACCAGCACCGGCATGCGCACGTTGCCGGCCAGCATCAGGACCGGCACCAGGCTCATGGCCAGACCGATCTCGTAACTGATCATCTGGGCCGAGCCCCGCAGGCCTCCGAGGAACGAGTATTTGCTGTTCGACGCCCACCCGGCCATCACCACGCCGTACACGGCGAGGGACGCAATGGCCAGCACGTAGAGGAAGCCGACGGGCACATCGGCCACGATCATGTCCACGCGCCCCCAGGGGGTTGGAAGCGGGGAGCCGAGCGGGATGACTCCGAACAGGACCGTGGCAGGAAAGAGGGCGAGCGCCGGAGCCAGCACGAAGAACTTCTTGTGCGCCGCCCCCGGGGTGACCTCCTCCTTGAGTATGAACTTCAGGCCGTCGGCCATCACTTGGAGGATGCCGAGCGGCCCGACGCGGTTGGGTCCGCTCCGGTCCTGCATGAACCCCGCGACTTTCCGTTCCATGTAGGTGGCCAGGGCGACCCCCAGCAGGAGGAGCACGAAGAAGACCAGGGTCTTCAGAATCGTGGCGACGACGAAGGCCGTTCCGCTGACCGCCTCCATGCTGCCCCCTATTCCGCCGCGAAGGCCGGCTGAGCGGCCTCGCTGAGAAGTTCACCCCGAAGCCCGAGACCGCTCCAAGTGAGTGCCGTCATTCCCGGGGTTCCCGCTGCCATCGCCTCGAACGCGTCGCTCACCTCGCCCACGCCCGCGGCGCCCCCGAGCTTCTCGAGAAGACGGCCGAGGAACATCCATGGCGGCCGCGCCACGCCCGGCGAACGGAGGGCCCGGTGGAATCGCTGCACGCGGCCCTCGTAGTTAACGAAGCTGCCGTCCATCTCCGGGACCGTCGAGGCCGGAAGCACAGCCGTCGCGTTGTGTGCCGCCGGGTACATGTGCGAGCCGATGTACAGAAACATCCCCGCGTTCCGTCCGTACTCCGGCGGCGCACCTGACAGGGCGTCGCCGAGCACGACCAGTTGGGCTCCGTCTTCCACCTCGGGCAGCCCCTCCGACCGGCCGAAACCCATCGCTTCAGCCCCCGTGGCGTTCGGAACGCGCTCCGCTCGCAGCTTGAGCCTCGGGAAGCCCGAGAGGGTGACCTCGTCGCCAAGGGGCACCTCGAAGGAGCCGCCGGATATGCCCATTCGGTCGAGCAGCTGCCGGGTGTAAAACAGGCTCTCGTTCGACGCGGCCGCAGAAACCACGGCAACTCCGCCCTCAGCTCCGAGGCGACCCGCCAGCCATTCCAGCGCCTCATTCCAGCTGGCCGGCTCCAGCTCCGCTTCGCGACGGATCAGGGGCGCTTCCGCCCGCACGCCTCGATTGGCCATCACCAGCGTCCGCCGGCCCGTGTCGCACATCCAGTACGAGTTGACGTCGGGATTGAAGCGTGGCTTCGTGCGGACGATCTGGTTCTCCTTGGCGTCGATGTCGATGTTGCAGCCAGTCGAGCAGCCGGGGCAGATCCCGGGCGCCGAATCCATGTCCCAGGCCCGGGCTTTGAACACGAAGTCCTCGTGCACGAGCGCCCCAACCGGACATACATCGACGATATTGCCCCTGAACTCGTGGTCGAGATCCTTGCCGGGAAACGTGTCGATGTACGCCTTGTGGCCCCGCTGGGCGACCACCAGAGCGTTGTCGCCAGCGACATCTTCCATGAAGCGGACGCAGCGCGTGCACACGATGCACCGATCACCGAAATAGAGGATGTCGTCCGCGACCCGGTCCCGCCCGAGGACCATCTTGGCCTCGGCGTATCGGCTTCTCAGCTGCCCCGTCTCGAACGCATAGTCCTGGAGCATGCACTGCCCGGCGGCGTCACAGATCGGGCAGTCGAGCGGGTGGTTCAGGAGCAGGAATTCGATGACGGATTGCCGCGCAGTCTCGGCCGTCTCGCTGGTCGTGTGCACCACCATTCCGTCGCCCGCCGGGAAGACGCAGGATGGCTGGAGCTTCGGTTGACCTTCCACCTCCACCAGGCACATACGGCACTGTGCCGGCCGACTCGGGATGCCCGGGTGGTAGCAGTAGTGCGGTATGACGACGCCCGCTCGTTCCGCGGCCTGCAGGACCGTCGTCCCGGCCTCGACCGTGACGTCGACCCCATCAATGGTAAGTGAGATCTGGCTGGCTGCGTCGCTCATCCGTCGTTGATCCCTCGATATGGCTCGAGTCTCAGCGCCCGATCAGCGCCTCGTATTCGTGTCTGAACTTGTCCAGCGAAGACTGCAGCGGGAACACCACGCTGTCGGCCAGCGGACAGATGGTCCGCCCGGTCATCTGCTCGCACAGGTGATACAGCGTGTCGATATCGGCGAGAGTGCCGTCTCCATCCTCGATGCGGTGCAGGATCTTGGCCGTCCACGACGTGCCTTCCCTGCACTGAACGCACTGACCGCAGCTCTCGTGAGCGTAGAACTCGGCGATCCTGCGCATCGCGCGCACGATGTTCGTGTCCTCGTTCATGACGATGGGCGAGGCCGTGCCGAGCGCACTGCCCGCTTCGGCCAGTCCCTCGTAGCAGCCGGAGCAATCGAGCTCATCCGCCGTCAGCATGGCGGTCGAAGATCCGCCTGGAATGACCGCCTTGATCTGCTTGCCATCGGGGGCGCCGCCGCACACCTCGTAGATGACGTCGCTGAGCTTGGTCCCCAATGCGAGCTCGTAGGTACCCGGGCGCACCAGGTGCCCCGAGCAACACCACAACTTCGTTCCGGGGCTCTTCTCGGTCCCCCACTGGCGGTACCAGGCCGCTCCCTCGGCTACGATCATGGGCACCGCAGCCAGCGTCTCGACGTTGTTCACGGTGGTCGGCCGACCGAAAGCACCTGACTGGGCCGGGAAGGGAGGCTTGATCCAGGGCTCGGCGCGGCCGCCCATGAGAGAACTCATCAAACCCGTTTCTTCGCCGGCGATGTAGGCCCCCGCCCCCAGGTGCACGGTGACGTCGCAGCTCCACCCGCTACCGAGGATGTTCTCCCCGGCGTAGCCACCCTCGTACGCCTCTACAACGGCGTCCCGCAGGATGGCGGTATACGGGAAGTACTCACCCCGGACGTAGATGTAGACGTGCTCGGCCCGAATCGCGCGAGCCGCGATCAGACAACCCTCGATCAGCAGGTGCGGGACCCAACGCAGGATTTCGCGATCCTTGAACGCGCCGGGTTCGCTCTCATCCGCGTTACAGCACAGGTAGTGGGGACCCGAGGCCTCCTTGGGCATGAAGCTCCACTTCACACCCGTCGGGAACCCGGCTCCCCCACGCCCCCTCAGTCCCGATTCCTTCACCACCTCGGTGATCGCGTCGGGGTCCATCTCGAGTGCGGTCGGAAGAGTCGCGTACCCGCCGAGCTTTTTCCAGCCGCTCAGGGTGCGGGCGCTCTCATCCCCGAAATGACGAGAGAGCCCGGAATCGACTTCCAGATCATGGCTGTACGGGTACCCCATCGGTGTCGCCCGCCTAGTCCAGTTCGTCCAGGATCGCCGGAACCTGGTCCGACGTCACGTTCTCGAAATAGCGGTCGTTGACCTGAACCGCCGTTGCGAAGCCACACGCGCCAAGACACTCGGCCTCGATGACCGTGTAGCGACCGTCCTCTGACACCTCACCGGCCCGTGTCCCGGTCTCCGTGAGGAATCGCTCAAAGACCTCGTCCGCCTCGTGCAGGTGGCACGATATGCAAGTACAGACCTGGATGAGATGACGGCCGACGGGGTGCTTATTGTACATCGTGTAGAAGGTCGCCACCGACCGGACGTAGGCCGGTGTGAGATCAAGAGCCTCCGCGATCTCGGCCATGTTCTCGTCCGACACCCAGCCGTTCCGCTCCTGGGCATAACCGAGCATCGGAAGGAGGGCCGCCCGGCGATCCGGGTAGCGGCTGACCGCCTTTTCAAGTCGGTCTCTACCCTCCTCGTCCTCGAAGAGACGCTCGGTGGGCCTGAGGTCCGCTACCTGAAAGGCCTGCGCACTGGCCGCCGCGGGATGCATAGGCTTGTTCATTGATCTCCGTTGTCAGTCATCTGTCGATCTCGCCCCGGCCGATGTCGATCGACGCATGCTTTGCCTGCGGCAAAGAGTGAAGGCCAGTCGGCAATCTTCCTGAGCAGGTCATCTGTCGATCTCACCCAGGACGATGTCGATCGACGCATTCGCTGCGATCACGTCCGACACGAGTCCGCCTTCTACCAGGAGCGGCAACGCGGCCAGGTTGACGAACGAGGGCCCTCGGAACCTGCAGCGCACCGGCTTCGAACCCCCATCCGAGATCAGACCGAAACCCAGCTCGCCCTTCGTCGCTTCCACAGAGTACCAGACATCCCCTGCCGGGACCTGCAGGCCTTCCATCACGAGCTTGAAGTGAGCGATCATTGCGTCGATCGACGACATCGCCTCGCTCTTGTCCGGCAGGATGACGGAGGAATCCTGGACGTTGATCGGGCCGCCCGGAATCCGGTCCAGGGCCTGCTGCAGGATCCTGATGCTCTGGCGCATTTCCTCCATGCGGACCAGGTAGCGATCGTACGCATCCCCGACGACACCGACGGGAACGTCGAAGTCGTACTCGTCGTACCCCAGGTAGGGTCTCGCCTTGCGGACGTCGTACGCGATGCCGCTGCCCCGCAGGTTTGGGCCGGTCAGCCCCAGGTCGAGGGCTTGCTCGGCACCAATGACACCCACGTCGACCAGGCGCGCCTGGAATATCGAGTTCTTCGTGATCAGGCGCTCGCACTCGTCGAGCGTGGCGGGCAGCCGATCCACGAATTCGCGGCATGCCTCGAGCCATCCCACGGGCAGATCTGCGACCATCCCACCCACCCTAGTGACAGAGGTCGTGATCCGCCCTCCACAGTAGGCTTCATGCAGGTTGTAGATGCGCTCGCGCTCCTGGAAGGTATACAGGAAGACGGTCGTGGCGCCGACATCCATCGCACCGGTACCGAGCCACAGGAGGTGTCCGAGAACCCGGTTCAACTCACTCAGGATCAGGCGGACCTCTCGGCAGCGGGGCGTGATCTCCACACCCAGGAGGCTCTCCACTGCGAGCGCATAGCCGATGTTGTAGATCATCGGCGCCAGGTAGTCCATCCGATCCGTGTACGGAATGACCTGATTCCACTCCCGATACTCGCACGTCTTCTCGAAACCGGTATGCAGGTAGCCGATGTGAGGTATGCAGCGAACGACGGTTTCGCCGTCCAACTGGAGGACGAGGCGCAGCACCCCGTGCGTGGCCGGATGCTGCGGTCCCATGTTGACCACCATCTTCTCGCCCTCAAGGTGGTCCTGGTCCTCCGCCTCATCGTCCGCGGCGCCGGACTCCATCTCCAGCAGGCCTGCCAGAGCCAGCTCTTCGCGAGCGTACACGTCCTCTGTGGAACGATTCAGCGCACGGCGCACCTGCTCCGATCGCGTGAAGCGCCCACGCAGCGGGAAGTCTTTCCGGAGCGGGAATCCCTCGTCGTAGTTCTCCGGCATGAGGATGCGACGGAGGTCCGGGTGCCCCTCGAAGTCGACGCCGTACATGTCGTAGACCTCGCGTTCGAGCCAGTCGGCGGCCGTCCAGATGTCCGTGCAGCTCGCAACGGACAGGTCAGACCGCGGGAGCTCGGCCAGAACGCGCAGCATTCGACCGTGGACCGTGGACCACAGCTGGTACCACACGTGTATGGACGTGCCGCCTCCGAGATCGGCCCCCATGACGTCAAGCAGGAGGTCGAAGGCCTGATCAGCGTCGGACTTCAGGAATACGAGAATCTCATGCAGCTTCTCCGGCCGTGCGGACACGACCGGGGTGCCGACCGCATCCACCTGAACCGATCCAACGGCACCGCCAAACAGGGAGCGGAGCGCCTTGACCGTCTCGTGCTCTTCCGGATCGGTGCCCGCCGGCGATCCGAGCACCAGCTCCGGTACCGACCCCACTGCAGTTGAAGACATGGCTCAGTCCTGGTGTTCCAGGAGGCGTTCGCGACGATCTCGGGGCCTCGAGACAGCGGACGTGCCCTCGACCCCGCTGATGCGGTTCTGACGTGTCGAGTTGCCGAAGGGCTGCGCCACGAGTTCGATCGCCTCCGCAGGCAGGTTCGGCTCACCAACGGAATGGGGGCTCTCTTCGCGGTGGACCGGGTTTCGCAGCGACTCTCCCTTGATCTTCTCCTGCACCATCATGAGGGCGTACAGGAGGCTCTCGGGGCGAGGCGGACAGCCTGGCACGTAGACATCGACCGGCACGATCTGATCGATGCCCTGCACGATCGTGTAGTTGTCGAACATCCCCCCAGAGCTGGCGCATGCACCCATGGAAATGCACCACTTCGGCTGGGGCATCTGGTCCCAGATTCGTCTCAGTATAGGCGCCATCTTGTAGGTAACGCGGCCGGCGACGATCATCAGATCCGCCTGGCGCGGACTGAACGAAAAGCGCTCCGCACCGAATCTCGCTATGTCGTACTTGGAGCCGGCGGATGCCATCATCTCGATCGCACAGCACGCCGTGCCGAGGGGCATCGGCCAGAGGGAATTCCGGCGTGACCAGTTGACCACGGCGTCGACCGTAGTGGTCAACCACGAGGCCGGGGCTCCTGTATCCAGCTCCGGTCCCCGAGGCACTACCGTCGGAAGCGTCCTTCGTTCATCGGCCATTCGTCAGTCCCACTCCAGCGCACCCTTCTTCCACGCGTAGGCAAGCCCGATCGCGAGGACGAACATGAAGATGAACATCTCGATCAAACCGAACAGGCCGAGGTCTCGGAAGATCACGGCCCACGGCAAGAAGAATATGGTCTCGATGTCGAACACGATGAACAGCATCGCGACGATGTAGAACTTGACGGAGTACCGCTCACGCGTGTCGCCGAGGGGATCGATTCCCGACTCGTAGGGCATCGCCTTGACGGTCGTCGGGCGGTACGCGCTGGCGAGATGGGAGAGCAGGAGGAACATGCCCGCGGTGAGCAGTCCGACCGCGAAAAGAACGACGACGCCGACGTATGCCTGTGTCATCTCCCGTCCAGGCCGCTTGTGAATTTGTTCACGAATCGAGCCGAACATAGCTCGCCGCGCAACGAAGCGTCAAGCGCGCGAGCGGGGCCAGCGCGAACCCGCTATTCTGCTGTCAAATCAAGCTTTTCGGCAGATTGAGCGAGTGGTACGCTGAGCCCGAGGTCACCAAGAGAGCATGGAAGGCGTTCCGGGACAAGAGGTAGTCCACGTGCAGGTCCCGGACGGCACGGTCGCCGTGGAGCTGCGGGGCCCGGCCGACGCCGGAACCGCAGTGGTGTGCCTGCACGGACTGACGGCCCACCGGGCCACGTGGGAGCCGGTTGCTCGCCGCCTCGAGCGGCGGCACCGCCTGCTGCTCGTCGACCTCCTGGGACGGGGCAGCTCGTCTCCGGCGCCGAACGCCGCATACGATCTGGCGACCGAGGCCGAGCGCACGCGGCACGTCCTCGAGGCACTCGAGATTCGGCGGCCCGTGATCGCTGGCCACTCCCACGGTGCCGCGATCGCTGTCGCGCTCGCCGCCGGCAGCGAGGCGAGGGGTCTTTTGCTCGCGAACCCTGTGACGCCGTGGCTGAGCAGACCCGGGCTTCTCTCCGTCCTCAAGCTTCCCGGGGTTCAGCATTTGCTGCCCCCCCTGTTTCGGCTCTTCCGCACGCCGCTCACGCGCTATATGCTCGTGCGGCGAGTCTTCGCGGAGTCCCGCTCGATGCCCCAAGGCCTGACGGCTGCATACGCCGAGCCCTGGGCCGATGTCGACAGGGCGCGGACCCTCCCCGAGCTGCTGAAGCAGTGGGATCCAGCGGAGCTCGCGGCATTCAGCGGAATCGCCGTGGGCAGGGTCCGCGTGGTGGCGGGACGGCAGGATCGGCGCGTACAGCTCGACGATGCCCGGAGGTGGGCGGGGTGCCTGGGGGGCACCTTCACGATCCTGGACGGTTGCGGCCACTCCGCTCCGGAAGAGCGGCCCGAGGCGATAGCCGCGTTCCTTCGCGAGCTACTGGCGAGAACAGAATCGGAAACGACTGAGGTAGACAGAGGATGATCAAGAGCGACCGTTGGATCCGAAGCATGGCACTGGATCGGGGCATGATCGAACCGTTCACGGAGGAGCAGGTCCGGGAAGGCGTGATCTCGTACGGGCTCTCCAGCTACGGATATGACATGCGAGTTTCGGACGAGTTCAGGATCTTCCACAACGCGCTGGCGCCGGTGGTCGACCCGAAGCATTTCGACGAACGCTCCTTCATCGAGTTCCAGGGCGACGTCTGCATCGTACCGCCGAATTCCTTCGCCCTCGCACGGTCCGTGGAATACTTCAGAATCCCGAGGAACGTGCTCACCATTTGCGTGGGCAAGAGCACCTACGCCCGGTGCGGGATCATCACGAACGTGACGCCGTTCGAGCCCGAATGGGAAGGACACGTCACGCTCGAGATCAGCAACACGACACCCTTGCCCGCGCGGATCTACGCGAACGAGGGAATCGCCCAGGTGCTGTTCTTCGAGTCGGACGAGGAGTGCGAGACGAGCTACGCGGACAAGAAAGGAAAGTACCAGGGCCAGACCGGCGTGACACCGCCCCGCTTGTGATGCCCCGGCACCTAGTTGGAACCGCTGCGCACCGCCGCCCGGGCTGTGAAGCCCCAGCCGACGAGGAAGCAGATGCCGCCGAGCGGCGTTACGGCACCCAGGACCCGGAGACCCGTCAACGCGAGCGCGACCAGACTTCCCGAAAACAGAGCGATCCCGAGGACGAACGACCAGACCGCCCTGCCCCAGCCCGCCGCAGGCCACCGCTCACACGCCAGTGCGGCGATCAGGATCGCCAGCGCATGCATAAGCCCGTAACGCACGCCCGTCTCGTAAACCGCAAGCAGGTCAGGTGTGAGCCGGGTCTCCAGGGCATGAGCCCCGAAAGCGCCGGAAGCGACTCCTGTTCCCGCCAGAATCGCCCCGATCAGCAGGTATTTCCTGTACATGCGGAAACATGTGCAATTGCGAAGCCGAGCGCGAGCCCGGAACTTGCACGATTCGGCCGTGGGCGCGTGCATCATGCACGCAGACCTGACACGCGGCTACGAACGCTGGATGGAGCGTGATGAGCGAAGACAAGGCCCAGGCTGGGGCGCGGAGAGTGGTCTTACTGCTGGCGGAGGATCCGCTCGCGCTCGAGATCGAACGGGCGCTCGACGGCGTCTCGGCCGAAGTGCACGTGGCGACGGATCCGGCGCGTGTCGCGGAAGTCGCCGGGGCCGATGATCTGGTCATCGCCAGACTCGACTCGGTCGCCCTGACGCCGGCCGCCCCCCGGCCCGAAGCACCTGGGCAGGTCCGAGCCCGAACGCCGAAGCCGTTCGCGAAGAACACCCTGTACGCGGAGGCCCGCGAGTACGTCGAGGAGACGCTCACCCTGGTGCGCGAGGGAGGCGACCCCGATGTGGACCGGGGACGAGTCATCGCCGAGCGCATGCACACCGATCTGCTGCGGGACAACGTCCTCATCAACCGAAGCCTCGAACCGCACGACAGCTATGATCTCGCCAGCCACTCCGTCAACGTAGCCATCATCGGCGGCAAGCTGGCGCTCGGGATGGTCTCCGGCGTGGAGGACGTAGTACAGGTCATCCACGCCGGCTTGGTGCACGATATCGGTATGGCCCGCCTGCCAGAGACACTGCTCGGCAACCGGGGGGCATGGAGCGACCGCGAGCTCGAGGCCCTGAGGAAGCATCCGATCCTCGGAGCGGAGATCATCGAGCGGTGCGCGCCACGAAACGAATGGCTCAAGCGTGCGGTGCTGCAGGAGCACGAGAGAGCACGCGGCCAGGGATACCCCTACGGTCTGTACGACCGTGACCTGGACCCGGTCGCGAGGATTCTGGGAGTTGCCGACGTCTTCGAGGCCTTGTCGCATCCAAGGTCCTACCGCTCGCCCTTCACGGCGCTCGAGGCGCTGGAGCGCGTCGTGGGCATGCAGGAGGAGTACTTCTCACCCCAGGTCGTCTCTGCGCTCGTCAACGAGATCTCGGCATTCCCGCTGGACAGCTACGTTCAAATCAGCTCCGGCGAGATCGGCCGCGTGGTGGCCACCGACCCCTCGAACATTCTGCGCCCGAAAGTGGAACTCGTGTGGGACGCGAACTGGAACCCGGTCACAGAGTCGGACACGCTGGACCTGGCGACCCGACCCGATCTCACAGTGGCGCGGGCCCTCCTGGACGCAGAGCTTCCGATTACCTGACGACGGGATGGACTGGGACGCGGTTACCAGCCGAAAGTACCTGGATGCGAAGAAGGGGCGGCGCGATGGCGCCGCCCCTTCCCATTCCGGCTCTTCCCGCCTTCGGATCAGGCGGAATCCGTAGGGTTGGGAATAAGGAGGGCGGAGGTCACCGAGGACCGCCACAGGAGGCCGACGCCCCGCCAGTGCCAGGTGTTGATCGCCTCGGCGCCGCGCTCCTTCAGTCGGATCGCATGCGCCAGCAGTCTCTGCTGCACCTCCGTCGGATCGTCACCGATCGCTTCCTCTGCCAGCACGATCAGCTCCTCGGCCACAGCAAGCAGCTCCTGGGCCTGCTCGACCGTGGGTCGCTCACCGTTGAGCACCGCCAGCAGACCCAGCTGCTCCGCCCGATGGGCCTGGCCCACCGCACGGCGGTACCAACCCTGCTCTGCTGAGAACCTCGCACGCCGCAGAAGCTCGCCGGCTCGGAACAGGATCGTCTCCTGGCGAACCGTCGGATCCGTGATCAACTCGTCAGCCAGCCAGATCGACTCCACGCCCCTGGCGATCGCGAGGCGAACCACTTCCGCCGGATCCCTGTCGAACTCGGGGTGCCTGTGCCGCATCCGGTCCGCCATCATCAGGGCCAGCACGAGGCGCTCGCCAGCCGCTACCATGTCTCCGTCGTTCCGATAGGCGTACGCCTCCTCGAGAAGCCCCCGCATACGGGCTTCGAGATCGTCCTTCCGGGCGAACTCGTCGTCCGCTTCGCCGATCCTCTCGATCAGGCCTTCCACCCGGCCGAACAGCTCCTCGAGGCCTTCCTCTCCGTGCCGCTCGAGCATGGCGCGAACGAGCTGCATGCGGCACTCCCGCGCCTGGTTCCGAGCCGCATCCTCGCTGCCTTCCCGCAGGAGCTGCCGCGCGTCCCGGAAGCACTCCCGCCCGTTCCCGAACGGCGGTCCGTCCGTGGGGCTGTTCATGGAAAGCGACATGTCGTCGATCAGGACCTCGGTCAGTTCGGGGTCGCCGACCACCTGCAACTCCATGTCAGCGTTCACACCGAGCTCGGTGTTGGATTCCCCGCCGGGGGCCGTCGGACTGTCATCGCAGGCGCTGGCCCCCGCGGCCAGCAGACCGATGACGAACAGGTTTCGCAGTTGGTGTCTCATCTCTGGATCCTCCCGTGAATCGACCGGCTGAGCCGGTCCTGTCTTGTCGAGGCAGTTCGCCCAAGAGACGACCGGTGTGGCCCGGGGGTCACACGGGGGCCGACACGTCCCGCCCCCGGCGCGCCTTCCGACCGCGCGGCAGGGGTGTGACCAGGTACGACTCCGTCACGGGATCGAAGGACTCCAGGCGCACCCTGAGGCCGAAACCCATGGTATCCGCCCGGGTGTGCACGTGGACGATGTGGAGGGCGCCCTCCGCATCCTGCCACTGGGCACGGCCCGAGCCGGGCTGGGGTCCGGTGGTCCGGGTCACCAGTCGCGCCTCGGTGCCCTCGTAGCCGGGGCGATTGAACCGCACCGCTTCGATCGGACGGAGGTACCTGGCCCGAAAGCGGGCCACTACGCGGGCAACGACCCAGCCAGCGACCAGAGAGGCGGGAAAGACATAGCGAAAGCGAGGGCCCGGGGATCCGAGCGCGAGATCGTGAATTGCACCGTTCCAGGTCAGGCCCACGACGGCAGCCACCACCAGGGCCGCGGCGGGTACTAAGAGCGTTCGCCCCTTAGAGCGGGCCACGACAGCCAGACCGACCCCGGCCATCCCGAGGACCAGGAAGACCGCGTTGTACCATTGGATCAGGAACTGCCAATACGTCATCGCGGGTCCGCCGGGGACGCGCCGTGCGGGCCGCCTCCCCGGATTCGCAGAGCCTTCCCGATGCCGACCGACGAGCGCTTCAGAGCTGGACGAGCTCCATCGTGCCGCGCACGGCCTCGGCGGATGCTCCCAGAGCTTCCGTTTCGCCGCCGGAGAGCTCGACCTCCAGCACGGCCTCCAGGCCGCCCGCACCGATCTTGCACGGGACACCCAGGAAGAGTCCGTCGAGTCCGTACTCCCCTTCGAGCCAGGCAGCGCACGGAAGCACTCGCTTCTTGTCTCTCGCGATCGCCTCCACCATCTGGACAGCGCCGGAGGAAGGTGCGTAGTAGGCGGAACCGGTTCCGAGCAACTTCACGATCTCTCCCCCGCCCTTGCGGGTCCGGTTGACCAGCGCCTCGATCCGATCTTCGCTCATCAGCTGAGTGAGAGGAATGCCCCCGACGCTGACCGTACTGACGATCGGAACCATGCTGTCCCCATGGCCTCCCAGCACCAGGGCCTGAATGTCCTCCACGCTGACGCCGAGCTCCATGGCGATGAAGCTCCTGAAGCGCGCCGTGTCGAGGATCCCGGCCATGCCCAGGACGCGCTCGCGCGGAAAGCCTGTCACGGCCTTGGCCACGTACGCCATGACATCGAGAGGATTCGTCACCATCACGATGATGGAGTCAGGGCTGTAGCGGGCGATCTGCTCGGCAACGCTGCTGATGATGGCCGTGTTCTTCTGCACCAGGTCGTCCCGGCTCATTCCGGGCTTGCGCGCGAGTCCGGCCGTGATCACGTAAACGCCCGAACCGGCCGTCTCCTCGTAGCCCTGTGCACCCGTAACCATGGTGTCGAATCCCTCGACGGGAGCCGATTCCCACTGATCCAGTGCCTTGCCCTGCGGAACGCCTTCCAGGATGTCGACGAGCACGACCTCGCGAGCTAGCTCGCGTTCCGCGATCCGCTGTGCCGCCGTCGCACCGACGTGTCCGGCCCCTACTACGGTGATCTTATCCACGATGAGCCGTCCTTGAGTGGATGAGGTGGATTGGAGAATGTCGCGGAAGGTCGGACGCGCTGGGGGACGCGCCCCCGGTCCTCCCCGGCCCAACCTACTTCGCCTACGTCGAAGCGCAACCGGCCCTTGCGGGCTCAGCCTCCGACCTGGCTGAGGGCTCTCAAACCACCACTTCCCTTCGCACTTCCGATCTGCAGGAGGTGCTTCTCGGGCTTCTCCCGCAGCGCCCGGCGGACCGCCTGCATGACGTCGCCGCCCGAGCGGAGCGGACCTTTGAGGTCGACCTCGTGGGTGCCGAAGAGGCAGGTTCTGAGCTTGCCCTCGGCGGTCAGCCGCATCCGGTTGCAGCGGTCACAGTAATTGTGCGACAGCGGCGTGATCACTCCCACGGAGCCTGGCGCTCCATCGAACCGGAAGTAGGTCGCCGGTCCGTTGCCCATAGGACCCTGAGCCGGTCGAAGATCGCCGATCCGGCGGAGCCGCTCGAGGACCGAATCCGTGGAAAGGAACCGATCTGAGAGATGGAGGTTGTCGCCCGTGGGCATCAGCTCGATGAAGCGCACGTGCCAGGGCCGCATCTTCGTGATCTCGGCGAAGCTCTCCACCTCGTCGTCGTTCAGGCCGCGCATGAGGACCGTGTTGATCTTCAGTGGAGCGAATCCGAGCCGCTCCGCCTCGGCGATCCCCTCCAGCGTCGCGTCGAAGAACCGCTCCGGACGTCTCGCCATGTCACGGAAGCGTTCACGACGCAGCGTGTCCAGGCTGACGTTCAACCGCCGCACGCCCGCGTCCCGGAGCTCGCGCCCGAACTGCGGCAGCAGAATCGCGTTGGTGGATAAGGCGATGTCCTCGATACCCGGTACGCCCGCGAGCAAGTGCACGAGGTCGGGGAGGTCGCGCCGGACGAGAGGCTCCCCGCCCGTCAGGCGGATGCGACGGAGTCCGACATCCGCCATCTGTCGCACCACCGACGTAATTTCCTCGTAGGTGAGGAACTCGTCACGGGGGATCCAGTCGAGGCCCTCCACCGGCATGCAATAGGTGCAGCGAAGGTTGCACTTGTCCGTCACGGAGATCCTCAGGTAATCGATCGTCCGCCCGAACTGGTCGCGCATTCCGGCCCCCGGGGCGCTATCGCTCACGCGACCTCACTCGTCCACGGCAGCCGGCGCGTCCGGGGTCGAAGGCGAATGTCCACCCAGCCAACGACTCGTACCATCCGCGTACTCCTCTCGCTTCCACAGGGGCAGCCGTTTCTTCAGCTCCTCGATGACGTAGGTCGAAGCGTCATAGGCCGGTCGCCGATGCGGCGCAGCCACGGCCACGACGAGGCTGACGGTCGGCGGCTCGAGACTGCCCACCCGGTGCCGCACTCCGATCGCCGAAGCACCCGTCCGGCTCAGCGCCTCTCCGGCGATATCACGCAGGACGCGATCGGCCATGCCGTGGTACGCCTCGTAGTGCAGGCAAGAGACCGAACGGCCGTGGTTGTGGTCCCGAACCCTGCCCTCGAACAGGAGCACCGCCCCGTCCGACTCCCGCCCCACGAGCCCCAGCAGGTCGGCGCCATTGAGTGGCTCCTCGGTGACGTCCGCCACGATCACGCCGCCGGCTGCGCCGCGTTCGACTGTCACCCGCCCGCCACGGGTGGAATCAGGGCGATCTCGTCGCCCCGGGTCACCGGCGAGTCATCAGGCTCGTATCGGTGATTGAGTGCGATGGCCGCAGTTCCCGCCAGGCCAGTGAGCGCCGGGTGTTCATCCAGCGCCTCCCGGATGTGACGGACCGTGGCGCCTTCCGCCAGAGACACGCTCAGAGCCGATTCGCCAGCCAGTTCCCGGTGCCGGCCGAACAGGAGCACGGTGACTTCGAACCCCTCCGTCACCCGACCGGAGCCTGGGTTCGGAGCCACGAAAGGAACTTGCCTACGGAATCGCTGCGCCTGAGAGTGCTCACCCTCACCTGCGTCTCCTCCGCCCCTTCTTCGACCCAGGCGGAAATCGCCAGACGGCTGCGGAATGTGGCCAGCGTCACGTGCCGATCGCTCTCGTCCACGACCGTCGCGGAATCGAGCGAGTCGCGCGCGGTGAAGAAGCGTCGGGCGCCCTCCAGGACCTGTGCGGGAGCCAGCTGCGTGGTGGTCTGCGTAATCATCAAACGCTCTCGATCTGCCAATCTTGACGCCGTCCGGGCGCCGCCAATAACATCCGCGTCCGTGGAGCTTGGTCACGCCACCCCAACGGCACGATGCGTCGAAAGTAGTGTGCGGGCGAAGCTCCAACAATCACCCCGACTTGGGGAGTTCCACATGCGGTTCTCCAAGAACATCGCCTCCCTCGTACCCTCGGCCACACTCGCGATCAGCGCCCGGGCCAAGCAGATGAAGGCGGCCGGAGAGTCCGTCATCGACCTGTCCGCGGGGGAACCATCGTTCCCCACCCCGCAGGTCGGCATCCGTGCCGGCAGCGATTTCGTCGGTAGCGGTAAGTCCGGGTATCCTCCTACACCGGGCATCCCGGACCTGCGCGCGGCCGTGGCCGAATACGTGAACCAGAGCACGAGCCTCGGCAGCGCGGCACCGCCGAACGTGTTGATCTCGGCAGGGGTAAAGCAGGCGCTATTCAATGCGACGTACTGCCTGTTCCAGCCGGGCGATGAGGTACTCGTTCCCGCCCCTTACTGGCCCACGTACCTGGCGGTCCTCAAGCTGGCCGGGGCCTCTCCGGTCGTGATTCCGACCTCCTGGGAGACTGGCTTCCAGCTTGACGTTACCGACCTGGACCGACTGGCGACACCGGCCACGCGGGGCCTGTTTCTGAACTCGCCGGGCAACCCGAATGGTGAGACGTACAGCCGGGAACTGATGGCTGAGATCCTGACCTGGGCGGGGGAGCGCGACCTCTGGGTGGTTTCGGACGAGATCTACCGGCGCCTCTACTATGGCGGGGACTCGGCGACGTCCGCGTTCGACGTGCCACACGAAGCGTCCCGGGTGCTCCACCTGGACGGGATCTCCAAGGCGTTCAGCATGCCCGGCTGGCGTATCGGATACGCTGTGGGCCCGGAAGCGGTGATCGGCAAGATGTCGGCGCTTCAGAGTCAGACCACGTCCGGCGCCGCGGCTCCCTCTCAGCACGCCGCACTCGGGGTCATCGCAGCCGAGGAACGGGATCAGATCGTCGGGGAGTTCCGGGAGGTTCTCCGGCGGCGGCGGGACCTCGCTGTAGAGTCTCTCACGGGGGTGCCGGGGATCGAGTGTCGGACGCCGTCCGGCGCCATCTACCTCTTCGTCCGCCTCACCGGAACCACGGACTCCATGACCGTGGCCGAGCAGCTGCTGGTAAAGGGCGGCGTGGCTAGCGTTCCGGGCGAGCCATTCGGCACTCCGGGCTTCCTTCGCCTCAACTACGCGGTCTCAGACGAGGAGCTCGAAGAGGGTCTTGCCCGCATCCGGACCTTCTTCTCCTGACCGGTCGCTGCGGTCACGTCGGCGGGACGTGACCGCAGCCCTGCCCTACTAGAGAGCCTCTTCCACTTCCTTCTTGAACAGACGGGACGGCTTGAAGATCGGCACCGCCCGCGCCGGGACCGTCACAGATTCGCCCGTCCGCGGGTTACGGGCGATTCTGGGCCTGCGATTTCGGACCTTGAACGTACCGAAACCGCGGATCTCGATGTGGTCGCCGTTGGCGATCGCCCTCTTCACCGCGTTGAGGAAGGCGTCGATCACGGCAGCGCAGTCCTTCTTCGTGACACCCGGCCCGATTGCCTCATGAACCTGTTCGACGAGATCAGCTTTGGTCATGTGAATCTCCCTTGCCGGTGGTAGTGGATCCGGCCAGCCTCTTCATCCTTACGTACGTCACGGCCACTGATAGCGGAGCCGTGGACCGATCAGCGATCGATCCAGGACACGCGTGATCACCGAATGCAGCCTGGTCTCCTCGATTCCCCACAGCAGCTCCCAGAGCCCGACTCTTCGCTCGGAAGGCCTCACGGTACGGGGGCGCTCTCCCAGGCCCGACATCTCGCCCGCGAGGTCGAGCGCTTCCTGGAGGGTCGCCGTTCGATCCACGAGACCCGCCTCCGCCGCCCGCGCGCCCGACATCACCCGACCATCCGCAAGGACGCGCACGCTGTCGGCATCGAGCGCACGGTTCGTGCTGACGGCCGAGACAAACTGCTCGTACACGTCGTCCACGAGCTCCTGGACCATCGCCCGCTCGTCCTCCGTGAGGTCCCGGACCGGGGAGCCAAGATCCTTCATTTCGCCGCTCTTGACGACTTCGAGACCGACGCCCGCCTTGCGGAGAAACTCCTCGGCGTTGGGGAACTGCATGATCACCCCGATCGAGCCCGTGATGGAGCTGGGCAGGGCCAGAATGCTGTCTGCTCCCAGTGCGATGTAGTATCCGCCTGAAGCTCCCACCTCTCCGATCCAGGCCACGACCGGCCGGTCATCATCGTCTCGCAGCCGTGCCAACTCCGAATACATGCTCTGCGCGGTTCCCGCCGTGCCCCCAGGGGATCGAATCTCGATCACGAACCCCCGAACCGTGGCGTCCTCGCGGAACCTGCTGAGACTCCGACTGAAGGAGGCGTCCGACTCGATCAGGCCATATACGGGTATCACTGCGATGCGATCGCCCGACATCAGAGGCGCGGAACCTCCGAGAATGAGGCGCAGGACGACGGCGGAACCGATAGCGAAGAACGCTAGGAGAAGAACAATGCTGAGAACCGTCGTGCGGCGCTGCACGCTAAGTGGCTCCCGAGTACGGAGATAAGCTGCCTAGAACTGGAAGCGGCCGGAATCACGGGTGGACTCCACCCTGCTCCGACGGCTACAGGCAGGATGAAACTAGTATCGCGGTGGAAACCGTGTCAACCGGTTGGAACAAAGGAAGTTGCGTCCATCGCATCGACGAAGCGTCGGAAGAGGTATCGACTGTCGTGCGGGCCGGGTGCCGCCTCAGGGTGGTACTGAACGGCAAACACCGGCCGTGCCGCGTGGGAGAGGCCCTCGACGGTGCCGTCGTTGAGGTTGAGATGCGTCACCCTGAGGTCGTCCGCACCCGCCGCGGACGACCCATTCGCTTCGATGGCAAATCCGTGATTCTGCGACGTGATCTCAACGGCCCCGGTCTCGAGATTGCGCACGGGGTGGTTCCCTCCCCTGTGGCCATAGGGGAGCTTGAACGTTCTTCCTCCGAATGCCCTGGCGATCAGCTGGCACCCGAGGCAGATGCCGAACACCGGTATCCCGGCATCACTAACCGCGCGTATCACGTCGGCCGCCGCGGGCACTGCGGCCGGATCCCCGGGCCCATTGGAAACGAAAACGCCGTCGGGGCTGCGCTGCAGGATGTTGGCCAGGTCGGCCGTCGAAGGCAGGACCGTGACGCGATAGCCCTCGGCTGCGATCAACTCGAGGCTTCGGCGCTTCACCCCGTAGTCCAGGCAGACCACCGTACCCTTCTCGGGCCCATGCGCGGGGACCTCGTAGGCTTTCACGGTCGATACCGTAGAGGCCAGATCGAGCCCCTCCATCCCGGGCGACTCTAGAAGGCGCTGCAGCGCATCCTCTTCCGGGACAGCCGAAGGCACGATCATCGAGCGCATCGCACCCCACTCCCTTACGTGCCTCGTGATGGCCCTCGTGTCGGCCCCGTCCAGCACCACGATCTGATGTCGGACGAGATAGTCCTCCAACGACCCCCGCGCCCGCCACCCCGTGGTCATTCTCGAGAGCTCTCGAACGACGAAACCGGACACCCAGGGCTTGCCCGCCTGCTCGTCGCCGGGATTGACGCCATAATTGCCGATCATCGGGGCCGTCATGACGACGATCTGCCCCGCGAACGAGGGGTCGGTGAGCACTTCCTGGTACCCGGTGAGATTCGTCGTGAAGACGACCTCGCCGGCTGCCTCCATCCGGGCCCCGGCCAGCTTACCCGTCCAGGAGCGTCCGTCCTCCACGAGAAGGTAGCCATCGAGATCTTGCGTGAGTGTCACGTTAGAGTCCAATTGGAGGTCGCCAGTCACCCGTCACCGGATGTGGAGCGCCATGCCCCGCCAACTCGTGTATATCTACGCCGACGAATCATGTCTCGGCAACCAGCGCCAGGACGTTCCCCGGCCAGGGGCTGCCGCCGGCCTCCTCGAGCGATTCGACGAGCGAAAGGGGTGGTATCGAAGGGACTTCGCCGCGTTCGACCCGGACACGACCAACAACCGCATGGCGCTCGTCTCCGGGATCCTGGGGCTCTCCGCCCTTCGGAAGCCGTGTGACGTCGTGTTCACCTCCGATAGCCAGTACCTGGTTCGGGGCATGAAGGAGTGGGTGCACGGCTGGTCACGCCGCGGCTGGCGCAGAAAGGGCGGTCCGATCGAGAATCTCTCACTGTGGCGGGAACTCGTCGAGGTCGCGGCCCGGCACCAGGTGGAGTGGAGGTGGGTACGCGGACACGCGGATCACCCCAAGAACGAATACGCGAACTTCCTGGCCACGAGCACCGCGAGGGCCGGGAAGGCGCCGAGAGATCTCTTGCCTTCGGGCTTCGACGCCTGGTTGGGGGAGCAGGTGGACGCAGGTCACTTCCTCGACTACCTGGATCTGCCTCCCGATGCGCCGTTCGCTCCGGACCCCGCGCCCCCCGCGGGATCCTGACGTTACCAGGCTACTCGCCGTCCGGCGGCTCTTCCGCTCCCGATCCCTGCCCCTCGGGCGTCTGAACGGGCACCGGATTCGCCTGAGGCTCCTGTCCCTCGGTCTCCAGAATGGAGCTGGGCGGCGCAGCAGGTTGACCGAACTCCGAGCGGAGCACGGACTCCGGCGGAGCCGATTGCCGAGCTGACAGCACGGCCAGCATTAGCGCGAGAAGCAGGTAGACGCCGCCGCCGACCCAAGTGGCCCGCGTCAGAAAGTTGGCTGCCTGCCGCCCACCCATGAACGAGTCCGTGGAGGACGAGGCGCCACCGAACTCGGCCGCGAGGCCTCCGCCTTTCCCCGACTGAAGGAGGATGATCAGGATGAGCAGGATCGCCACCACGCTGATCACCACAACCAGTAGATTGAACATCAGTCCTCTTCCTCGTAAGACAAAAAAGGCGCGGGCCCCGGAGTATGGCCCGCACCGGCGCCGAAACTAGACGCGGGCCGGAGTTCCGTCAACGCCGGCCTGAAGATTCTCAGCCTGCGGCGCAGATCGCTGCGAAGCTGTCGGGCTCGAGACTCGCCCCGCCCACGAGCACCCCATCCACTCCCGGGGCTGCCAGCAGCTCCTCGATATTCGCCGGCTTCACGCTTCCCCCATACAGGATCGGCGCAGCGGCGAACCCGCCGTGAGCCTCGATCTCCCTTCTCACTATTCCATGCGCGTTGGCCGCGTCGTCGGGCGAGGCCGTCCGACCGGTGCCGATCGCCCACACCGGCTCGTACGCGTACACGAGTTCCGCGGCGTCGACGGCGTCCAGAACCGCACCGATCTGCCGCGCGAGTACCTCGTCCAGCCGCCCGTTCTCCCGCTCCTCGAGGGTCTCGCCTACGCAGAGGATCGGTCTCACGCCCGCTTCAAGCAGGCGACTCACCTTGGCGGTCACGAGCCCATCGCCGTCGCCGAACTCCCTGCGTCGTTCCGAGTGCCCCGCGAGGGCCCAGACGGCTCCTGCCTGAGCCGCCATCACCGCCGAGACGGACCCGGTGTGAGCCCCGGCCGCATCCTGATGAACGTCCTGCACCCCTACTTCCAGATCCGGCCGACCTTCCGCCGCGGTCCTGAAGGCTGCAACGCTGAGAGTCGGAGGGAAGAACACCACCCGCCCTCTCTCGCGCGGCGGGTGCAGCTCACGGAACCGGCGGACGAATTCGCTGGTCTCGGCCGGGCCGAGATGCATCTTCCAGTTCGCGGCGAAGAACGGCTTATCGATTTCGGACATGCTTCCTCACGCGGGGTCGAGGGCTTCGAGTCCAGGGAGCGCCCCGTGGGCCAGATACTCCAGCGAGGCGCCCCCGCCGGTCGATACGTGCGACACGGAGTCAGCGAGTCCGGCCTGCCGGACCGCCGCCGCCGAGTCCCCTCCGCCTATCACCGTGAAGCCGCCTGCAGCGGTGCACTCCGCTACCGCACGGGCTACGGATACGGTGCCGTCGTCGAATCCGCTCTTCTCGAAGAGCCCCATGGGACCGTTCCAGAATACGGTCCTCGCCTCGCGGACAATCGACGCGAACGCTTCACGCGTGGCGGGCCCGATGTCCAGCGCCGCGAGATCCGGCGGTATGTCCGCAGCGTCCACGATCCGCGCGCTGCTCGCATCGGCAGCAGCGGGATCGGCCACGACCAGGTCGGATGGCAACCGGAGCCTGTCACCGCCGCTCTCGAGAAACCGTCCTGCAATCTCTACCGCATCTGCCTCGACCAGCGACCTTCCGGTGTCCAGCCCACGGGCCCGCAGAAAAGTGTTGGCCATGGCACCGCCGATCAGGACTACGTCTGCCAATCGCAGAAAAGTCTCGAGAAGCCCTATCTTGTCCCCGATTTTCGCTCCTCCGAGGATCACGACGAACGGTGACTCGCATCCCTCACGGATGCCGGAGAGAGCGTCGATCTCCTTCGCGACCAGCAGACCGGCCACCGCGGGCCGCAGGTGGTCTGCTACGCCCACCACCGAGGCGTGCGCCCGGTGCGTGCTTCCGAACGCGTCGTTGACGAACAGATCGCCGAGGCGCGCAAGCCTGGCGGCCAGGTCCGGATCATTGCCGGTCTCTCCCGGAAGAAACCGAGTGTTCTCGAGAAGCAGCACCTCCCCCGGGGACAGGTCCTCGCTGGCCGCCAGCGCCTCATCCGTGTCCGTCGAAGGAACGAATCGCACCACCGCTCCGAGCCGGTCCGCCAGGATCGGCGCGACCGGCGCCAGGGACATCGAAGGGACGACCTTGCCCTTTGGACGGCCGAGGTGCGAGAGGAGCACGGGGCGACCACCCCGATCGAGAATGGCCCTCAAAGTGGGCAGCGTCGCCTCGATTCGAGCAGTGTCCGAGACGGAGCCGTCCGGTTCGAGAGGAACGTTGTAGTCCACGCGCATCAAGACCCGGCTCCCGTCCAGCGTGGGAGCCAGGCCGGTCACATCCCTGCGTTTCACGTGAGCCTCCCGCTCAGAGGCTCTGGCCGATCAGGCGAGCCAGGTCGACGCAGCGCACCGAGTAGGCCCACTCGTTGTCGTACCACGAGATGACCTTGACGAGCCGGCCGTCGACCACCGAAGTGGATGCCGCGTCAATCGTCGAGCTGAAGGGATTCCCGACGTAGTCGATCGACACGAGCGGCCGCTCCTCGTAGGCGAGGATACCCGCGAGGCTGCCCTCGGCCGCCGACTTGTAGGCCGCGTTCACTTCCTCGACCGTCGTGTCGCGACCGACCGTGGCCACCAGGTCCACGATCGACACGTTGGGGGTGGGTACCCGCATCGCCATCCCGTCGATCTTGCCCTTCACGGCCGGGATCACCAGACCGGTGGCCTTGGCGGCGCCTGTGGTCGTCGGGATGATCGACACGGCGGCCGCCCGTGCCCGTCGGAGGTCCTTGTGGGGGAGGTCTAGGATTCGCTGGTCGTTCGTATAACTGTGAACCGTCGTCATCAGCCCGCGCTCGAAACCGAAGCTGTCGACCAGCACCTTGACCGCCGGCGCGACGCAGTTCGTGGTGCAGCTGGCGTTCGAGATGACGTCGTGGCTGGCCGGGTCGTAGTCATCCGTGTTCACGCCGAGGACCAGGCTCACGTCGGGATCGGGTGCCGGCGCCGTGATCACGACCTTCCTGGCTCCCGCCTCCAGGTGCTTGTTTGCGTCGGCCCGTTTGCGAAAGAGCCCCGTGGCCTCAAACACGATATCCACCCCGAGCTCGGCCCACGGAAGCTCCTCCGGATTCCGCTCGGAGAGAACGTCGAAGCGCTCGCCATCGATCACCAGCGAGTTTCCGTCTACCTGGACATCCCCCTCATACACGCCGTGCACCGAGTCGTACTTGAACAGGTGCCCCAGCGTGGCCGCATCGGTGAGGTCGTTGATGGCGACGAGATCCAGCTCGCCCATGCCCTGCTGAAGCGCAGATCGAAGGATGTTGCGTCCGATTCGACCGAAGCCGTTGATCGCGATCTTGACCGACATATGAATGACTCCCGTCTGAGGTTCCAAGGTCGAGGAGTGCATAGGTTGCAGGAAGGCAGCGCCCGGCACAAGCCCTTCCGCGCCTCTTCTCAGGACTCGCCGCCAAGCGGGTCCGTCCGGGCGAAACTGATCACGTCCACGGCTCCCCCGCCGATCCCTGTCAGCGCCTCCGCGCACGCAGCCGCGGTCGCTCCCGTGGTCACCACGTCGTCCACGAGCACGACACGGGCTACCGGGAAGCCTCGAATGCCGACGCTCGGAGCGAGCTCGAACGCGGCGGACGCGGTCCGCGCTCGCTCCTCTCGACCCAATCCAGCCAGAGCTCCCCCGCCCTCGCGTCGACGCAGCAGGCACCGAACCGGCCAGCCCACACGATCCGATAACGCATGGGCCAGCAGCTCCGCCTGGTTGAACCCCCTCTCTCGCAGCCGGGACCGGGCCAGCGGCACCGGCACGAGCACAGTTCCGTCGGGGCGATCAAGGGCTTGCGCAGCAGGGACCATGAGACCGCCCATGTAGTCGGCCAGGGCGGTCCAGCCCCGGTACTTGAGGCCCCGCACCAGATCCGCCGCTGGCCCGCTATGCAGAGACGCGGATCGGGTCCGGCGGAGGGATGCGGGCCACGACTGGCAATCCGAGCAGGTGTCCGCTGCGTGACCGGGGACGACCCGGGTGAGACCGCAGCGGCCGCAAACGGGAGGGGGAACGGTATGAACCCTGGCTGCACACAGGGGACAGATCGGGGGACCGGGCTCCACCGCAACGCCGCACACCGCGCAGCCTGGTGGCAGAAGGGCATCCAGCAGGCGCAGGATGGATTGGAGGGGCCGCACCCCGGTCAGGTCACGGCCTGACGCATGACCCGCGCGATGCCGTCCACGTCGGTAGGCTGCCCGAACCAGCGGGAGAGGCTCTCCACCGCCTGGGAGATGAGCATGGTCAGGCCGTCGATCGCCGGGATGCCTGCACCCTCCGCATGGCGCGTCCAGTTCGTACCGCCGGGCCCGTATACGAGGTCGAAAGCGAATCGGTGTCGTTCGACATCGAGCGTCAGCGGGAGTGGATCCTGCGAACGGAGTCCGAGGCTGGTCGCGTTGATCACCACGTCCCAGGACTGCGCTCGCTCGGATTCCGCCGTATGAAGGGTGGCCAGATCCCCGAGGCCCAGGTCATCGATCAGGCCTCGCGCCCGTTCCACCGAACGGTTGCAGACGCCGAGGGATGCGGCTCCAGCCGACGCGCAGGCGACCGCCACAGCGCGGGCCGCCCCGCCCGCGCCGAGCAGGAGGACGCGGGCGCCTTCCAGCCTCGGGCCGTCGATCCCGTCCGCAGCGGCAAGAAAGCCGGCGACGTCAGTGTTGTCCCCCGCCAGCCGACCCTCTGTGTCGAGCCAGAAACAGTTGCACGCGCCGGTTTCTTCAACCGCGGCCGACCGCCAATCCACCAGCTCGGCCGCGAGCTCCTTGTGGGGAACGGTGATGTTGCCGCCACCCGTGGCGGACAGGTCCCTGAGCTGAGCTTCGAGCTCCGGCCGGTCCCCGGCCTCAACCCGGATCGCCCGGTAGTGCGCCGCGGCCCCGAGGTAGTCGAACGCAGCCCGATACAGTGCGGGCGAGAGAGAGTGGGAAACCGGGTCCCCCAGGAGGCCGAACCAGCGAACCGTCATCACGTCTGAGTCCAGTCGAGCAGGGCGGCAACGCACTCCTCGAGAAGATCCGCAACCCGCTCGTAGTCCTCCGCGCTGCCGCCAAACGGATCGGCCACCGGCATCCCGTGTGCCGGATGCTCCTCCGGCAGAAACTCGGTGGCCAGTGCGACCCCGAGCTCCCGCCCGTGAGCCCTTCGCAGGTCTGCCAGGTGCCCCGGGGTCATGGCCACGACGAGGTCGGCGTCCACGGCCGATGGATCGAGCGGTCGAGATCGGTGGTCCGTGAGGTCCGCGTCACGCCTGGACGCCGCAATCCGTGATCCACCGGACGCCGGGAACCCCGCGCCGGCCAACGTCCCGGCCGACGACACCTCGATCGCCAGCCCCCGGCGTTCGATCTCCCGGCTTGCCAGCACTTCGGCGAGCGGGCTGCGGCACGTATTGCCCGTGCAAACGAACAGCACCGAGGTCACCTGGCCATGCCTCAGCGGACGCATTGCAGCACCTCCGCCGCCGTGATCGCGCCCTCTCTAACGACGCGTGGACCGTCGGCCCCGAGAGATACAATGGTGGACGCCGGCTCTCCCGGAAGGTCGCCCGCCTCGACGAGCAGGGTGGGCACTCCCGCCTCCGGCATTCGCTCGAGACACAGACGCGCTTCCGCGAGCTTCGCTGCAGGCGGCGTGCCCGTGACGTTGAGGCTGGTCGACCCGATGGGAGCTCCCCAGGCAGCGAGAATACGTCGGGTGACCGGGTGTGCCTCGACCCTCACGGCCACCGTCGAACTCGAATCGTGGTCGAGGATGAGAGTCAACGGCCCTGGCCAGTAACGATCGGCCAATGCGGAGGCCGCGTCGGTCCATGCGAGGCCTGGAAACGCAGCCAGCAGGGCCGCCCGGTCCGAGGCGATACGGAGAAGAGGGTACAGGTCCGGGTCCCTTCCCTTCATGCGCGCGGCGCACCGATCGACCCCGGGGCTCACGGCACCCCCGATCCCATACACGGTTTGCGTGGGGTGTGCCAGCAAGCCGCCCTCCGCGAGGACCTCAACCGCCCGCGCGACGGCGACGTCCAGGGCCGCCGGATCCATGACACCCACCCTCTCGTAGGTCGCCACCTTACCGGAGGCTGCTCGCGGCAGATACACGGCCCGAGTCGACCAGCCATTCTGCGAAGGCCATGTCCGCAGCCGTCGTGATCTTGAGGTTGTCGGGCTCGCCGGAGACCGGCACCACATCGATGCCCGCCCGCTCGGCAAGCGCCGAGTCGTCCGAGGCGTTCCGCCCATGGCGCTCCGCGTCGGCGTGAAGCCGGCGAATCAGACCGGCCTCGAATCCCTGAGGCGTCTGGGCCCGCCCGAGCGGCTCCCGGTCGAGCGTCTCCAGCACGCGCCCCCCCTCGCTCCGCTTTATCGTGTCGACCACGGGGAGCACCGGTAGGGCGGCATGCGAGCGCTCCGCCGCGCCGATGACCCGGTCAATCAAGGCCGCGCTAACGAACGGCCGCGCCGCGTCGTGGATGAGGATGATGGAGGCGTCGGAGAAGACCGAACCGACGCCCGCACCGGAGCTCTCCCGGCGAGTGGCCCCGCCGGCGCACCAGGATACATTCCGGCCCGTCAACCACTCGGGGGCCTCTTCTGTACCCTCTGGAAGTACCACGATGACTTCCTTCACCCTCGGATGCTCCGCGAACGCTAGCACGCTCCACATGACCAGGGGGACCCCGCCGAGCGGAAGAAACTGCTTGGGCGCACCAAGTCGCTCTCCCCGTCCACCCGCCACGACCACCGCCGCGACCGTCATGGCCGCCCGTTCCCCGTTGCCATCAACGGTGCCAATTCTCGAACGTGACGCACCGGGTGCACGCGAGTCGACGAAAGCTGCGAGCCCGCCTCCAGCCCTGCCGGAACGACGACCGACTGAATGGAGGATGTCTCCGCCGCCCGCAGTCTCGCCTCGGCCCGGGACACCGGCCTCACCTCACCGCCGAGGCCCACCTCGCCGAAGAATGCGGTGCCCGTCTCAAACGGACGGTCCGCCCCGGCCGACAGAAGGGCCGCGACGACGGCGAGGTCGGCCGCGGGATCCGCCACCCGCAGTCCGCCCACCACATTCAGGAATACGTCCTGATCTCCCAGCGCAACGCCCGCCTTCTTCTCCAACACCGCCAGCAGTATAGCAAGCCGCCGCGGCGGGAAACCCGTGCAGACGCGCTGCGGAGTGCTGAAGCGGGCGCGCGCCACGAGCGCCTGCACCTCGGCGAGTACGGGGCGGCTCCCATGCATGGGTATGGCCACGGCGGAACCTGAGCTCTCCATTCCGTCCGCGGTTAGAAAGAGGGAAGAAGGATCGGGCACCGGCACCAGGCCGGCCGCCTCCATCCGGAACGCCGCCAGCTCGTCAACGCTCCCGAACCGGTTCTTGGATCCTCGGAGGATCCTGTGATCCCCGGAACGCTGGCCCTCGAAATGCAGCACGACGTCGACCAGGTGCTCCAGCGTTCGCGGGCCCGCCAGGGCGCCGCCCTTGGTGACGTGCCCGACCAGGAAGCAGGTGGCTCCTGAGGCTTTGACCTCCCTTTGAAGAGCCGCTGCCGCCTCGCGCACCTGGGCCACCCCTCCGGGAACCGTCCCGAGGCTGGCGGAGCTGAGCGTCTGAACCGAATCCACGCACACGACCGCCGGCTCGGTGGCACGGATCGCGAGAATCGCCTCGTCGAGGTCGTTGGTCGCAAGGAACGAGACGTCGGGGGAGCCTCCGAGCCGCGCAGCCCGCAATGCGACCTGCTCGGCCGACTCCTCTCCGGACACGTAGAGCACGTCGTGTCCGGAGCCCCTGATCCGACCAGCGATCTGAAGGAGCAGCGTCGACTTCCCGATTCCGGGGGCACCCCCCAGGAGCACCACGGATCCGGGAACCACGCCACCTCCCAGAACGCGATCCACCTCGCCGAATCCGGTATCGATTCTATCGATCGCGGAGCGAGATGAAGCCCCGAGGGTGGTCACCCGGCTGGTTCGAGAGGCAGCTCTTCGGGTCTCGCGCCCAGAGGCGCGTACGTCCTCGTCGAGGGAGTTCCATTCTCCACAGGTGGGACAACGCCCCTCCCAGCGGAGCGTCTCCGCTCCACACGTCCGGCAGACGAACAGGGTCTTGACTCGATTCATGATCTCCCGGAACCGCGGATCGTCACGGCTGCTCCCCCCTAACCTGCGGGTCGAGCGTCAACATCTTCTCACGCCCGGGGATCAGTGCGTATCCGACTGGCGGGCGATCGACTCGAAGAGCGTGTAATTCTTATGGAAGTACAGTCCGACCGAGCCAATGGGGCCGTTCCGCTGCTTTCCGATGATGAGCTCGGCCTTCCCCTCGATAGATTCCCCAGAATCGTCGAGCAGGTCCTCCGGCCTCCGATACACCTCTTCCCGATACACGAACAGCACGACATCCGCGTCCTGCTCGATGGCCCCCGACTCACGCAGATCAGCCAGCACGGGACGCTTGTCGGTGCGCTGCTCAGGTGCGCGCGACAGCTGAGATAGAGCGACCACCGGCACGTTGAGCTCTTTCGCCACGGCCTTGATGGAACGCGAGATCGCGCTGATCTCCTGCTGCCGATTGTCGACGTTGCTTGGGCCGCTCATCAACTGGAGGTAGTCCACGATGATGAGTCCGAGGTCCACCTCCGAGGCAAGCCGGCGAGCCTTGGCGCGCAGCTCCAGCACCGTGATGGCGGGCGTGTCGTCGATCCAGATGGGTGCCGTATTGAGATGGCCAGCGGCGGTAGCCAGCCGGGCATACTCATCGTCCTGGAGACGGCCTCGCCGCAGCCGACCGGCATCCACGCGCCCCTCCGAACAGAGGAGGCGCTGTACGATCGACTCCTTCGACATCTCGAGCGAGAACACGGCCACGGGGACTTCCTTATCGATCGCCGCGTGCTGCGCGAAGTTCATGGCCAGCGCCGTCTTCCCCATCGAGGGTCGGCCGGCCACGATGATCAAGTCGCCCTTCTGGAAGCCGGCGGTCAGGTTGTCCAGATCGGCGAATCCGCTCGCCACGCCCGTCACGGAACCCGGACTGCTCTGCAGCTCCTCGATACGCTCGAACGTCGGCCACAGGATCTCCTTGATCCAGACGAATCCCTGGCGCTGCGAGGACTGCGCGATCTGGAAGATCCGTTGCTCTGCGCGGTCCAGCGTGTCATCGACCTCGCCCGCCGGTGCGTCGTACGCTTCCCGCACGATGTCGGTGGCCGACTCGATCAGCTGCCTGAGTACGGCCTTGTCCTTGAGAATCCGGCAGTGATACTCGATGTTCGCGGCGGTCGGAACGGCGTCCACGAGCCGGGCCAGGTAGGCCATGCCGCCGGCGCCTTCGAGCTCACCGGCTGACTTGAGCTCATCGGACAGCGTGACCACGTCAACGACTTCGCCACGTGAGTACAGGCGCACCATCGCCCGGAACACGCGCCGGTTGGCCTCCCGATAGAATGATCCATCCCCGACCATTTCGATGGCGCGGGCCACCGCGTCTCCCTCGATCAGCATGGCCGAGAGAACAGAGATCTCCGCTTCCTCGGACCACGGGATCTGCCGGCCGCCGGCGGAGCTGTCGAGTGAGATCACAGAAGGCTCAGACATCCCGGCCTCCGAAACTCAGTTGATCGAGCGCTTGTGCGGTTGGCTCCGACGTCTCCCCTGCCCCCCGGGCCCCGGCCTCGTCTCGCGAGCGTACCGCGCGCGGAGCGTGGTCTCCGTCAGCGATCCGCCGGGCCAGCTGGAGGTCCAGCCACGATGGCCTCGTCCAGCCGGGATTCCTCAGCAGGGCCGCCGGATGGTACGTGACCACGAGGGGGAAGCCTTCGTAGAGATGAGTCCTGCCCCGCAGGTGGCGCAGCGAGTCCTTGGTGCCGATCAGTGTCTGCGCGGCAAACGTCCCGAGGGCGATGATCACGGCCGGACTGACCAGCTCAACCTGTCGGAGCATGAACGGCGAACATCTCTCGATCTCCTCGGGCAGCGGATTTCGATTCCCCGGTGGTCGGCACTTCAGGACGTTGCAGATGAACACCTCGCTTCGCGGGAAGCCCACGCTCCGAAGAAGCCGGTCCAGCAACTGCCCCGCGCGCCCGACGAACGGCACCCCCGTTCGATCTTCGTTCGCGCCCGGCGCTTCTCCAACGCACAGCACGCGGGCCGCTGCCGTGCCGTCCGCGAAGACGACTTTCGTACGCGTCTCGTGAAGGGAGCAGCGCGTGCACGCACCGGCCACGTTGTTGAGGGTCTCCATGTCCTCGATCGCGAGGATGTCGTCTCGGCTGCCTGAACGCGCCAGCTGACCCGCCCCCCCGGTTCCCGCGCTCGAGGCAGAACCCCCTCCCTGCCCGGTCCGCATGGTCTCGAGCAGTCTGTTGCGCTCCCCCGTCAGGAAATACTCGGGCTCAGCGAGGACTTCTCGGCCCCGCAGGTACCGCGCGACTTGCTCTCTCGGGTCGGTCACGAAAGGCGTTCCTCCAGGTGGTCCAACAGTCTCTCCGCGACTTCCGTCTTCTGCATCAGCGGAAACTCGACGACTACGCCCTCCGAATCGATCAGGGTGACCTGGTTCGTTTCGGCATCGACTCCCCTGTCCGGCCGACCGGCCTCGTTCACGGCGATGAGATCGAGACCCTTCGCGGACAGCTTCTTCATGGCGTTTCCAATAGGGTCGTCGGTCTCCAGTGCGAAGCCGAGCGTCAGGATTCCCCTGGACGCGCGCTGCTTCCGGGTTTCGGCCAGCAGATCCGGACCCGGCTCGAGCCGGAGTTCCAACCCCTCGGCACCCGCTTTCTTGATCTTCGTCTCCGACGGATGGTCGACGACAAAATCGGATACGGCCGCGGCCATGATCAACACCGATGCATCGTCCAGCTCCGTTTCCAGCGCCCTGCCCATGTCCTCGCTGGTCTCCACCCGGACCACCTTCGGGCCGTGCGGCGGCTGCACCGAGGTCGGCCCCGCGATCAGCGTGACCTCCGCGCCTCTCGTCCAGGCCGCCATCGCGAGCGCGATGCCCATTCGTCCCGATGAGCGATTGCCCACGAAACGTACCGGGTCGAGCGGGGCCAGCGTCGGGCCCGCCGTGACCACGACCTTTCGTCCTGCCAGGCCGGACTTGCCGACCAGGAGCCGGGCCGCGACCTGGAAGATGTCGTCGGGCTCCGACATCCGGCCGGGCCCCTCCTCGCCTTCCGCTAGCTCTCCTTCCTCCGGACCCACGACGTGGACGCCGTTCGAGCGGAGGGTGCGCATGTTTTCCCGCGTTGCCGGGTTCGCCCACATTCGGAGGTTCATCGCCGGGCACACCAGGATGGGGCACGCGGCCGCGAGGAGTGTCGAGGTCGCCATGTCATCCGCCAACCCATGCGCCATCCGGGCAAGTATGTTCGCAGTGGCGGGCGCAACGACGGCGAGGTCCGCCTCCCGGCCCAGTTCGATGTGGGCCAGCGGCTCGGTCCAAAGATCCGTGAACACCGGTCGCCCGGTCAGCGCCTCGAACGTCGCCACGCCCACCATCCTCTCGGCGGATGATGTCATCACGACGTCAACCCGGGCACCGGCGCGACGGAGCAGCCGGACGAGCATCACGCTCTTGTATGCGGCGATCCCTCCCGAGACCACCAGCAGAACGCGGCGCCCGCCCAACGAGCTCATTACTCGGACGTGGCTCCGCGCTTCCGAACCAGCCGATACTCCAGCTGACCCGACGAAATGGCTGCCAAAGCCATCGTGGTTAGCTTGTCCGCGCCATACGGCGAGCGCTCCAGCGGCAGCGCGTTCAGCTCGCGCGCGTACTTGGCCGCGACGAGTACCCCCAGGTACTTGTCCGACGCGGCCGGGACCAGGTCATCGGGAGTGAACACCTTCATGCGTTTCTCGCTTCCTGTTCATCGGATGCCAACAGCATCCCGTTCAAAGAATCGCTGAGATCCCTGACGACCTGCATCACGTCCGGGGTCAGCCGTCTCAACTTGTGGCGCTCAGCCGCGATCACGGACTCCACGGCGCGCACTGCATCTTCGAGATCATCGTTCACCACCACGTAGTCGAAACGTTCGACTTCGGCCAGTTCCGCCAGTGCCGAACGCATTCGCTTCCGAAAGGAGCTTCGATCCTCGCTGCCCCGGTTGCGCAATCGGTCCACCAGACGCTCGTAGCTGGGCGGCAGCAGAAAGATCGTCACCGCATCCGGCTGCACTGCGCGCAGCTGCCGCGCCCCCTGAACGTCGATGTCGAGCAGCAAGTGAAGACCTTCGTCCCAGGCACTACGCAGATTGCTACGCGGCGTGCCGTACAGGTCACCGTGCACCTGCGCCCACTCCAGCAGCTCCTCCGCCTCGATGAGGCGCTCGAAGGTCGCTCGGTCCATGTACTGGTAGTCGCGTCCGTCCACCTCGCCCGGTCGGGGTGCCCTGGTCGTCGCCGAGACCGAGAACCGTAGATCCGAGCGGCGACCGAGAAGCGCCCGACGGACCGTGGTCTTCCCGCCTCCCGACGGACCCGCGAGGACGATCGGAAACAGGTGAGCAGGGGCCGGTCTCACGACAGTCGACTCATTCCACGTTCTCGTTCTGTTCCCGCAGCGACTCGAGCTCGTTCTTCATCTCGACCACGATTCGCGCGATCGTCGCATCGTTCGCCTTCGATCCGATGGTGTTGACCTCGCGAAGAAGCTCCTGTCCCAGGAAGCTCAGCCGCTTCCCCACCGGCTCCTCTTCCGGGGCGTCCACCAGCTCCCGATACGCCTCCAAGTGCGCGCGCGCCCGCACCAGCTCTTCCGATATGTCCCACTTGTCCGCTATGAACGCGATCTCGCGAGCGATCCGGTCCGGGTCGACCTCCACGTCTCCCGTCAGCTCCCGGATGGAGCGGCGCAGGCGATCGGTCTCACGCTCGAGCCTTGCCGGCGTCAGCTCTTCGACGGCGCTCAACCCCGCATCCAGCGCCTCGACGCGTCCGAGCAGGTCAGTCGCCAGGCGCTCTCCCTCGCGGAGTCTCATCTCCACGAGCTGCGCGGCCGCCTCGCCGGCCAGCCCGCGGACCGACTCATCCGTCACCGCCTCGACCGGGTCGGTCGCGACTTCCTCGAGCAACCGGTCGCAACGAGCTAGAAGGCCCACATCTACTTCTCCGGGCAGGTCCCACTGCTCCTTGAGGGTGGCAAGCGCTTCCAGGTACGCGCGGGCACGGGCCTCGTCCAGGCGATAGGCCGGTTTCGCCGCCCCCTCCCCGGATTCACCCGAGTCCCCGACTCGAAGCGTCACATCGACGTGCCCCCTGCTTACGCTCGCTCCGAGTACCTCGCGCAGCGTCTCCTCCAGTCGCTCCGCACCCGGCGGCAACCGGAAGTGAATCTTCAGGTGCCGCGAGTTCACCGAGCGGAGCTCGAGACTCAGATTCACCCCGCCCGTCGTCGTGGACGCCGACCCGAAGCCCGTCATGCTGCGTATCATAGGAACCGATGAGTATAGCGTTTTCGGTTCAATTCAGGAACTCCCATTTCACTCCGAAGACGGATCGACGCACCGGGAATGCGAGCCCGGGCAGGTCCTCGCCGCTGGAGGCGGTGAGGTTTTCGTACCGCCAATATATGCGCACGCCGAGGATCCGGATCATGAGGTTCCAGTCGATGAAGCCATACGAAGGCACCTCGACGGGCAGCGTGCCCCCGGCAGCCGGTGAGGGCGCCGTGAGCATCGCGTCCCGGTAGTTGAGACCGAAGGTGGCGCTCACCTCCAGCTCCTCCTCGAAGAACGAGTCGTGCCAGAATAGCTCGGCTCGCGCGACGCTCTCCGGAACGTAGAGAGGGTCTTCGCCGCTGAGCACGTTCGCATATCGGAAGAAGCCGCGGAGCGCGATCGGGGACACGTTCTCCAGTACGAGTCCCAGGGGAATCAACGGTCCCTGCACGCCGGCCTCGGCCAGACCCAGCTCTACTTCGCCTCGCGGTTCCTGCTCCCGGTCGAACACGGCACCGAACGGGAGCTGGCGGCTGAGCTTCTGATACTCTCCGCGCCCGGAGAGAGTGAAGGGGCCCAGCTGCAGCGCCAGCCCGCCCGCCGCGAGATCGAACGAAACGGAATCGGCCCTTCCGAGCGTGGGGTACGACACACCGCGCGTACCCGTCGCACCGTCGGCTGTGAGGGTGAGGCGCAGGGGGCGAACCTGCGCTGCCAGACCGGCCCGGAGCTCCGAGGTCCCGAAGTCGTTCCACGACCCGATGCGTCCGCCCGCGTTCAACGACAGCCAGGAAAGCGCCCGGTACCCACCTTCGAGGTCGGCATCGACGACCGGATACGAGGGGTCGTCCCAGAGCCTGAAAGACGAGCGGAACCACCCGTCGTTCGATTCCCCCGAGAGACGGAAACCGCCGTTGGCCACCGTCCGCACGCTCTCGCCCTCGAGGCTGAGCCCCGAAGTGCCGGCGAACGCTTCAACCTGGAGATGTTTGCCCAGGTTTCCCCTGCCCCGTGCGAACAGCTCGGTGCGATTCAGCTCTTCGTCCGAGTACACCGTGCGCTCCATCGACTCGGTGACCCAGTGAAGTTCGAGGCCTGTGTCCCCGCCGGTCGGCAGCCACTCCACGCGGCCCCAGAAGTTGAAGTCGCTCGAGGGCGTCTCTCCGCCTGTATCGAGCAGGTCGATCCCGGTACCGAGATTGAAGTTGCGACCCAGCCCGTTGCCGAACAGCAGGCGCAGGCGGCTCAGCCCCGGATCTCCCGTTCCGCCTGTGATCCGGGAGTACGCTTCTCGCTTCTCTCTCCGCAATGTGGTGACTTCGGCGATCCAGCCATCGGCGCGGCGCCGAACCCTGACGCTCTCGACTCCGGCCAGCGCGATGCGCGTCAGGTCAACCTGGCCCGCATCCAGCGTGGTCAGCTCTCGGCCGTCCATGGAGACCGAGAGGAACCCCGGCCCGATCGCCCCCTGCAGCGCGTAGTGAGGACCTCCGAACCAGGTCGTGCGCAGGGTGGTGTATCCGGGGACCATCTCAGCGAGGAGGTCCTGCAGCGTCATGGCGTTCGATCGCAGGATCGTCTCGCGATCCCACTCGTACGTTGACCACGACCACCCCTCGGCAGGGGGCCTCAACTCTTCCACGATCTGTTGGAACGCGGACTCACTTGCGCTGTCCGCCAGCGTACCGGTCAACTCTCCCTGCAACTCTCCGACGAGAGAATCGGGAGTTGCTTCCCGGGGCTGCCCCTCCGGCTCCTGGCCCCGCAGGCCCGAAGCCGAGCAAAGGCAGATCGCGACCAGCAGCCCGACTCGCGTCGGCGTCCGTGACCCGATACGTCCCTCCGTATCTGGCTGTTCTCCCCCGGGTCGGACCGGGGTCCGACGCCGCCTGCGGCCGAACTCAGCCAGCTCGCATGTTCTCGATGATCCGGTCGCCGAACTGTGACGTCTTGGCAAGGGTGGCACCGTCCATCTGGCGCTCAAGATCGTAGGTCACGTACTTCTGCCCGACCGTCTGCTCGATTCCCTCCACGAGCGCGCGGGCCGCCTCGTCCCAGCGCATGTACTCGAACATCATCACACCGGAGAGAATCAACGAAGCCGGATTCACCTTGTCGAGTCCCGCGTACTTCGGAGCCGTTCCGTGCGTCGCCTCGAACAAGGCCACCCCATCGCCGATGTTGGCGCCGGGCGCCATTCCGAGTCCGCCGACCTGGGCCGCACATGCATCCGACAGGTAGTCGCCGTTCAGGTTAGGCAGCGCGATGTAGTCGTATTCGGCCGGGCGGAGCAGGATCTGCTGGAACATCGCGTCGGCGATCCGGTCCTTGATCACGACCTTGCCTTCGGGCTGCTTCCCATCATGAGCGCTCCACAGCTCCGTTTCCGTGATCGTCTGGTCTCCGAACTCATCCCTGGCGACTTCGTAGCCCCACTCGCGGAAGGCGCCCTCCGTGAACTTCATGATGTTGCCCTTGTGCACCAGCGTCACCGACTTGCGCCCGTTACGGATCGCCTCGCGAATACACATCCGGACGAGCCTCTTGGTGCCGAACTCGGAGATCGGCTTAACCCCGATTCCGCTGCGCTCCCGCACCGAGCAACCCATTTCCTCGTTCAGGAACGCCCGGACCTTCTCGGCCTCGGCCGTACCGGCCTCCCACTCGATGCCGGAATACACGTCCTCCGTGTTTTCCCGGTAGATGACGACATCGAGCTTCTCGGGAGAGCGGACCGGGGACGGAGTACCCTGGATCCACCGGCTCGGCCGCACGCAAGCGTACAGATCCAGCTTCTGGCGAAGCGTCACGTTCAGCGAACGGATTCCTCCACCCACCGGCGTCGTCAGGGGTCCCTTGATGGCGACCGCGAACTGACGAATGGCCTGCAAGGTCTCTTCTGGGAGCCACTCTCCCGTCAGCTTCTGAGCCTTCTCTCCGGCATACACTTCCATCCACTGGATCTTTCGGTCTGATCCATACGCCGCCGCGACTGCCCCATCGAAGACGCGGACGGCTGCGGCCCAGATGTCCGGGCCCATTCCGTCTCCCTCGATGAACGGCAGGATCGGACGATCAGGAACGGAAGGTCCGTCGGCGCCAATTTCGATGGTCTGGCCGTCGGGCACTTTGGCGTAGCGGTAGTCTGAACTCATTCTCTCTAGTCTCCGGGCAGGAAAAGGTCAGCGTCTGTCGATGGGAACCCAGGGTCGATCCAACTCGCCCGTGTACTCCGCTCGAGGTCTGATCAGCCGGTTGTGCATATGCTGTTCCATCACGTGAGCCGCCCACCCGGCCGTTCGCCCGATGGCGAAGAGGGGCGTGAACAGGTCGATGGGCAAGCCGAGAGTGTAATACACCGTGGCGCAGTAGAAGTCGACGTTGGCGCGCAGGCCCTTGCGTTCGAGCAACGTATCCTCGAGGGCCTTCGAGATCTCGAACCACCTGGGCTCGCCGGCATCTTCGCTCAGGGCTTCGGCCATCCTGCGCAGGTGTGTCGCGCGCGGATCCTCGGCCCGGTAGACCCGGTGACCGAATCCCATGATCTTGCGCTTCTCGGCCAGAGCCCGGTCCACGTACGGTCCGACCGCCTCCGTAGCGCCAATCTCGAGAAGCATTTGCATCGCCTTCTCGTTCGCGCCGCCGTGGAGCGGCCCCTTCAGCGCGGAGATGCCCGCCGTGACCGCGGAATGCATGTCGGCGAGGGTCGAGGCGACCACGCGCGCCGTGAAGGTCGAGGCGTTGAGACCATGCTCCAGGTACAGAAGCCACGAGGTATCCAGGGCCCGCGCCGCTGTCTCGCTCGGCCTCTCTCCGGTCAGCATGTAGAGGAAGTTGGCCGCATGCGGCAGGTCGGCGTCCGGGTCCAATGGGTCGAGACCGCGCCGGATTCTATCGAACGCCGCCACGATCGTCGGCATCCCCGCCACCAGGCGGCCGGCCTTCCGAAGATCGGCCTCGTGGGTAATGTCATCCGCTTCGGGGTCTACCTGTCCCAGCACTGAGACCGCGGTCCTCAGGGCCGCCATGGGAGACTTCGAATCCGAAAGCCGGGCCAGCACATCGAGAACCGGAGGCGGCAATTCTCGCTCAGCGGCAAGGAGGCCCTCGAAAACCGCCAGCTCTGCGGCCGTGGGGAGCGCATCGTACCAGAGGAGATACACCGACTCCAGGTAGGAAGCGTGCTTCGCCAGCGCGTGAACGTCGTAGCCGCGATACCAGAGCCGGCCTTCCCCACCGTCGATGAAGCTCAGAGAGGACTCCGCCGCCACGACGCCGGCAAGCCCCTTGTTGGTATTCGAGTCGGTCATCTGCGCTCCCGCTATGTCGGGTCGTTGGAGATTCATAAGAAAGGGGCGCAACGCCGGGAACCTGCCGGTGTCACGCCCCTCGCTCGATCCGGGTCGAGCGTCCGTCGAGCTAGCGGATGGCTGGATCCGGCTCGGCGACGCTGAACCTGCTCTTCAGGTCTTCGACGCTGAGAGCCTCGAACGAACCGGCGGGCAGTCGGATGCGACGCTGCGGCTGGGCAGGGTCGGAGAAGCACACGAAAATGACCGACTCGTTATCGTCCTTCGCTCCGGTCTTGTCAGGATCGGGCCAGAAGACGTCACGCGAAGCAAGCCACGCCTTCCACCTTCTTCCACTGTCGTCCCGGAAGTGCTTTGTCATGCATACCTCGTAGTTGGGTCCAGACGAGAACTGCAGGGCCGTCAAATATAGCATCGCGCCCCGGTACTGTCCACAGGCCGGAACAGCTCTAGAATCGACATTACATTCCCGCCTCAAACGCCTCTTGGTTTGTGTTTTACGCGCTTCCGTTTCCGTACGCCGCTCGCGAACCAGACCCGCCGAACTTCCGCGCCGTCGATCGCCGCCGTACACTCCTCCGCATTCGGGGAGCGTAAGCCCAGAACCCCAACGGGAGAACTGTCATGACGTCACCCTCAGCATGGCTGGCCAGACTGTCCACCGTGATCCTGTTCTCGGCGGCAATCTCACCGTCCGACTCGATGGCGTGGGCCCAGGGGCTGGATCGGCCGCTGCGCCCGGTGAGCACGTACTCCATCGTTGCCCGCGACGCGGAGACCGGTGAGCTCGGCGTCGCCGTTCAGTCCCACTGGTTCTCCGTGGGCTCGTCCGTCGTCTGGGCGGAGAGCGGCGTAGGGGCGATCGCCACCCAGTCGTTTATCGATCCGTCGTACGGAGCGAACGGGCTGGTGCTCATGGGCACGGGCAGCACGGCGGATCAGGCGCTCCGGGGCCTGGTGTCTGCGGATTCCCACCCTGAGGTCCGACAGGTGGGGATGGTCGACGCCGCCGGGGGCACGGCGGTGCATACCGGCTCCCTGGCCATCGAGGAGGCCTGCCATTTCGAAGGAGAAGGGTTCACCGTCCAGGCCAACCTGATGCATCACCCCACGGTCTGCGACGCGATGGTGCGGGCCTATTCGTCCAACGCGGGAGACCTTGCCGAGCGATTGATGTCAGCGCTGGAGGCGGCTGAGGCCGAGGGCGGCGACATCCGCGGACGGCAGTCCGCTGCGTTGCTCGTCGTAGCCGCCAGGCCGTCGGGGCGAGAATGGCAGGACCGGCAGTTCGATCTGCGCGTGGACGATCACGATGAGCCGCTGGTGGAACTCCGCCGCCTCCTCGTGGTGGCGCGTGCATACCGCCACATGAACGAGGGAGACGAGCAGGTCACTCGGGGCAACATCGATGCTGCGGTCGAGGAATACAGGAAAGCCGAGGGCCTGCTTCCGGGGGAGTCCGAGCCCATCTTCTGGCACGCCGTGACACTGGCGAGTGCCGGGCGAGTCGAAGAGTCCCTTCCCCTCTTCGCCGAGGCCTATCGATTGCATCCCGAATGGAGAGAGCTCGTACCCCGGCTCGTGGGAGCGCAGTTGCTCCCGGACGACGCGGAAATGGTGGAGAGGATCATCGAGGCCGACCGGTAGCGGACCGGCCGCAGGCCAGCCGGTCGGATCAGGCCGCGTCGTCGGAAGCGTCGAGCTCCGGGAGCCGGCAGAAGAAAGCGATCGTGCCGCCGATTCCGGCGATCAACACGGCGAGTATCGCGGTGATCATGATGTACATGGGTACCCCGGTTTCGTTCGTTCCTCGGGCCACTCGAGCGTGTCCTGAGGCACCGATTATGGAGGGCCCGGGCTCCCCTGTCCAGTCCTCGCGGGGGACCGCGCCGTGGCGGGCGTGCCGAGCCGTTGCTCCGCAACCGACAACAGCCTAACCTCCCGCCGGCGAGGTGGTCGATCGACCTCCAGCCAATGCGGATTCAGAGATCCAAGGAGTTCGAGAATGGAACGGACGGAGAGCTATGTACGGGAGGCGGAGCGCTGGAGTGCTCACAACTACGCGCCGCTCCCAGTCGTCATAGAGCGAGGCGATGGTTGGTGGGTGTGGGACGTGGACGGGAACCGGTACCTCGACATGCTGAGCGCCTACTCGGCCCTCAACCAGGGTCACCGGCATCCCAGGATCGTGGGAGCACTCAAGGAGCAGGCTGACCGGTTGACTCTCACCTCGAGAGCTTTCCACAACGACCGCATGGGGACCTTCCTCAAGGCCCTGGCCGAAGCCGCCGGCTTCTCGCGGGCCCTGCCCATGAATACGGGAGCAGAGGCCGTCGAGACGGCGATCAAGGCGGCCCGCAAGTGGGGCTACAAGGTCAAGGGGGTCTCGGAGGACCGGGCCGAGATCATCGTCTGCGAGAACAACTTCCACGGCCGTACGACCACGATCGTCGGCTTCTCCTCCGAAGACCAGTACCGGGACGGCTTCGGTCCCTTCGCCCCGGGTTTCACGTTCGTGCCGCACGGAGACCTGGACGCGCTCGAGGCCGCGATCACCTCCGATACGGTCGGCTTCCTGGTGGAGCCCATCCAGGGCGAGGGAGGCATCGTCGTGCCTCCGGATGGGTATCTTGGAAGGGCCCAGGAGATCTGCTCTGCACACGACGTGCTGCTCCTCAATGACGAGATCCAGACCGGTCTCGGCCGGACCGGCAAGCTGTTCTGCGGTGACTGGGACGGCACGCGCGGCGACGTCCTCATCGTCGGTAAGGCGCTGGGGGGAGGGGTCTATCCCGTGTCTGCCATCCTGGCGAACGACGAGGTGATGGACGTATTCCACCCCGGCGACCACGGGTCCACCTTCGGAGGGAATCCGCTCGGTGCGGCCGTGGGCCAGGCTTCCCTCGACGTAATCCTCGACGAGGGACTTGCCGACCGAGCGCAGGAGCTCGGGGAGTGGTTCATGGGCGCTCTGCGAGCAATGGACTCTCCGCATGTCAAGGAGGTGCGCGGCCGCGGACTGATGATCGGAGTGGAGATCAAGCCCGAATCCGGGATGGCCCGGCCGTTCTGCGAGGGGCTGAAAGAGCGCGGCATCCTCTGCAACGATACGCACCACCACACGATCCGCATCGCTCCCCCCCTCGTGATCGAACGGGAAGCCCTGGAAGCGGCACTCCCCGTATTCGAGGAAGTGCTCGCGGCCGGCGTAGCGGTCTGAAGGGTCCGAGGGCCGTCGCGGGAGGACTCCTGCGCCGGCCCTCGGCTGGCGGAGTGATCTAGGGCTGCACTGCCCGAGCCGACACGATGGTGACGGTCTCTGTTGGGACGTCTGCCATCCCGCCGCTGACTCCGGTCTCGACGGCCGCGATGGCATCCACGACATCCATGCCCTCGAGCACCTCGCCAAACACCGCGTACCCCCACTCGCCCGGGGTTCGGGCCCCGTAATCCAGGAAGGTGTTGTCCGTGTGATTGATGAAGAACTGGGCGGTCGCCGAGTGAGGGTCCCCGGTGCGCGCCATCGCGATGGTCCCCCGGGCGTTCGTGACCCCGTTGTCCGATTCGTTGCGGATCGAGGCTCGCCCCGGCTCGCGCATCGAGAGGTCCGCCTCGTGTCCCCCCGTCTGGATCATGAAATCAGGAATCACCCGATGGAAGATCAGACCGTCATAGTGCCCGCCCTCGACGTAGGCCAGGAAGTTCTCCACGCTGAGCGGCGCCTCCTCCGGGTAGAACCCCAAGAGGATGTTCCCTTCGCTCGTCTCCAGCAGCACTCGCGGGCCCTTCACCTCAGGCTGCGGCATCGTCGTTTCCCCCCCGGCAGCGGTCTCGTTGGTGGCCTCCCT
>JAMJQR010000252.1 GCA_023554335.1 Candidatus Benthicola marisminoris | reverse complement strand
TAGGCCGGGGCGTACGCGGCCTCGAAGGCCTCGGAGTGGTGAACCGCCGGCCACCCCTCGCTCTCCCTTTGGCTGAGATACGCGTCCAGCGCGTCTACCTCGAGGGGGAGGACCCCCGCGCTGGCCAGCTCACGGAAGCAGGCCCAGTAGGCCTCGAGGGTCTCCGGAGAGCCCTGGTAGTTGTTGGCTGTATGAACGAACGCGAAGAGAAGTTCTTCTGCGTCGCGGCCGGCATCGAGCCAGGGCCGGAGGTGCACTCGGACGAGGCTGTTGTCGGGCAGGAGGGACTCGAACATCCGCTGCTGGGGTCCGCCCGAAACATCTTCGAGCGTCGCCACTTCCCGCGCCATCCACTCGCGCGCGCTCTCGGGATCGGGGATGGCGTGCGCCGGCCCGAACGCCGCCTGGTGCGCGAACTTGTAAAGGTCTCCTGCGGTCATTCGCGGATATCGCGCGGCCTGCTCGCTCGCGATCTCACACAATGGCCCGGATGACACGTGTGCGTCCTCGGGTCCGGCGCTTCCCTGGGCCAGCGCGTTTGGCGCCATACCAAAGACCACCACGCACACGAGGGCGGTCAAATCGTGACTTAGATGTCCTGCCACGCCTGCTCCAAAGTAGACCGGGCCGCCCGCCGGCTGGCGAGCGGCCCGGGAAGAAGTCGGGTGGGCGCCCGTTCGGTGCCCACCGCGGGTGAATCAGTCCATGAAGTAGCGGATTCCGACCTGGATCCGCCAGCGAGAAAACTCGCTCAGGTCGTCGGTGAAGGTTTCCTGAACTCCGTTGAACGACACCTCCGGCATCCCGTTCTCGATGGTGCACGGGAAGGTGGTGCACGCCAGCGGGTTGAGCGCGGCGGCATTCGCCACCTGGCGCACGCCCCAGCTGGAGCTGATCAGGTTCAGCACGTTCTCGAAGTCGAAGCTCAGCTGCAGCACGTTGTCCATCTCGCCGCCGCCGAAGATGAAGTCCTGCAGAATCCTCAGGGACAGGTCCGTATACCACGGGTTCAGCAGCCCGAAGCGCTCCGCGATCTTGCCCCGGTTCTTGCTGAGATACGGATCCTGCTCGATGAACGCGTTGAGCGCGGTCCACTGCGACGGATCCGCAAGGTTGACGTCGCTCGGGCCGGTGGGGATATACATCAGATCGTTGTTCGCCCCGTCTCCGTTCACGTCACCCGAGTAGAGGAAAGAGTACCGGTTTCCGCCTCCTCCCCGGAAGGAGTTGCCTTCCGCGACCTCCCAGAACAGGCCGAAGCTCGTGCGGAGCAGATCGCTCCACCGCTTGCCATAGGTTCCCGTCGCCACGATCCGGTGCCGCTGTCCGAACTCGGAAGGCGCGGCGATCGGCAGGTTCGGGTTGCCGGTCGTCGGCTGACCACCCCACAGGACGCTCGCGATCTCCGTCGACTTGAGCGTGTTGGTGGCGTCCAGGTACGCGTACGAGAGGCCGAGCCCCAGGCCGCTCTCGAACATCTTCCGGAGCTGCAGCGTGATGTTGTAATTCCGGCCTTCATCCGTGTTGCTCAGCACGTATATCGACCTCCCAAGGAAGGCCGGGTCAGGGTTGTTGCGCTGCCCCTGGTAGTTGGGCCTTCCGTCGGCGAGGGTGGCCGTCGCTACGGGGAGGTCCATGTTCTGCATGTAGATGTTGTTGATGTCCTTGCCGTAGATGAACTCGAACGTCCCGACCATGTCCCACGGCAGCCGCTGGTCGATAGCGATATTGGTCGTCCACATCTGCGGCCATTTGAAGTCGGGATCCATGGCCGCTACGCCGTCGAACGACTGCTGGAGTATGAAGCTGTCCTCGCCGGAGCCCGGTCTCGGGCCACTCGTGACCACCTTGGGCGCATCGGGCCAGATGTTGGGGTTCGTGCTCGGGTTGGAGAACACGTTCCCGACCCACACGAACGGGAGGCGGCCCGTGAAGATCCCGGTGCCCCCGCGCAGCTGGGTAGAACGGTCGCCCGTCACATCCCAGTTGAAGCCCACGCGCGGCGACCAGAGTGCCTGAGTACCGGCGAGCTTGCTCTGGTCGACCTCGACGTTCTGACCCTCGCCGTTGATCGCCGTGAGGCTACGCGAGAAGGGGTTGTCCACCGGGTCGGTGAAGTACATCGGGAAGTCGACCCGCACGCCCGCCGACAGGCTGAACGTCTGGCTGATGGCCCAGTTGTCCTGCAGGTATACGCCTAGCTGGCCGATGCTGAACTTCTCCCCTTTGTAGTCACCCGTCACGATGAACGACTCTGCGTCATAGAAGTTGCCGCCGTTGACCGCCGGGTCGGGGTTCGTCCGCGTGAAGAAGTCGTCCAGGCTCGTGAAGTTCCCCGCTCCCCCCGGGAACCCGAAGGTCCCGTACCGAAACAGGTTGAAGGAATTGAAGAAGCCGAACCTCTCGAAGTTCGCGCCCAGCGTCAGGCTGTGCCGGCCCGTGAAGTACGTGAAGTCGTTGGTGAACTGCCACACGTCGGTGTCGAGGTTGTTCTCGATCGAGAACGGCTCGTGTCCGACGGTGGTGTACGTGACTCCGTCTTCGGCGATCTCGAGAGTCGGGAACGGTTCGCTGAACGCGTTACGGAAATCGCGGAACCGATTGTAGCTCGCGAAGAACCGGTTGGCCCACTTTCCCTGGCCCTGTCGGGCGTTCCACTCGAACGCGTACGAGTTCAGCTCGTTGTTGATCTGGTATCCCGAGTTCTGAGACGGCAGGCTGCTGGAGTTCGGCCCGCGGCCCGACTCGAAGATGCTGAGGACGAACGGGTGCGGTGGCAGGTCGCGCTCGGCGTCCAGCCGGTTGTACCGGAACATGACGTTGTGGTTGTCGCCCACGTTCCAGTCCACCTTCAGCAGCACCTTGTTGCTGTTCGTCTCGTGAACGAAGCCCGAGTACGGGCCGGTGTCGTAGTTGTAGACCGTGGCCATCCGGTCGCTGATCTGGTCGAGGACGGATTGCTCGACGCGCGACTCGCCGAAGGCCGGGGTACCACCGCTGGAGGGCACGAAATTGGATCCGGGATCGTCCCTCTGCGTCAGCTCGCCGCTGAAGAAGAAGAACAGCTTGTCCTGGATGATCGG
>JAMJQR010000251.1 GCA_023554335.1 Candidatus Benthicola marisminoris | reverse complement strand
AGAGTCGGTCCGCCGCGTCACGCGGCGGGGGTGCCTTCAAGCAATTCCAGCGCCGCGACCAACGTGGGGAGCAGGGGCTCCACCCCGGCGCGGACAAGCCTTAAGGATAACGGTTGCGTGCGCCGCACTTCAACCGCGATCTGCCGGTCCGCCAGGGCATCACTGAGAAGCGAGAGCCGTGGGATCGCATTCGGAGCGAAGTTCATGCGCGCGTCCCCTTCCGACACGCGCAGCCACTCGACTCCAAGGCGGCTTCCCAGCAGCCGCAGTCGGACGGACGCGAGAAGCCTCAGTGCCGGCGGGGGAACAGCCCCGAAGCGGTCCCGCATCTCGTCCTCCAGGGCATCCAGGTCTTCCGGGCTCTGGAGGCGGGAGATCTTCCGGTAGAGGTGCATCTTCTGATCGGAGCCGGCGACGTACTCATCAGGAAGGAACGCCTCGCCCTGCACGTTGACCTGAGTGGACGGTACCGCGGATTCGTCCTCCTCGCCGCGCATGCGACGTACCTGGCGGTCCAGGAGCCTCTGGTACGTGTCGAAGCCCACAGCCTGCGCGAAGCCCGACTGGCTTGCCCCGAGGAGGTTTCCGGCACCTCGCAGCTGCAGGTCCTTCAGGGCGACCCGGTATCCCGACCCCAGCTCCGTATGGTGCTCGAGGATTCGAAGCCGCTGTACCGCCTCCGGTGTGACTCCCTCCGGCACGAGCAGGTAGCAGTAGGCGCGGTGGTGCGATCGCCCCACTCGCCCACGGAGCTGATACAGCTGGGCGAGGCCGAAGCGGTCGGACCGATGCACGATCATCGTGTTCGCGGTGGGCACGTCCAGGCCATTCTCGATGATGGAAGTGGACACGAGGATGTCGATCTCCCGGTCCATCAATGCGGCCATCGTTTCCTCGAGGTCCCGCTCGCGCATCCTGCCGTGCGCGACCGCGAGCCGGGCTTCCGGGGCGAGTCGCCGCACCCGCTGCGCCAGTGCGTCGATCGTCTCGATACGATCGTGAACGAAGAACACCTGGCCGGCCCGATCGAGCTCCCGACGCATGGCATCCTGGATGACGCTGTCGCTCCACGGAAGGACGTGCGTGATGACCGGCATGCGGTCACGAGGCGCGGTCTCGATGAGCGACAGATCCCGCAGCCCGCCGAGGGCAAGCTGCAAGGTCCTCGGGATGGGCGTGGCCGTCAGAGTCAGCACGTCGACCGAACGCTTGAGCTCCTTGAGTCGCTCCTTGTGGCGCACTCCGAAGCGCTGCTCCTCGTCGACCACGAGGAGCCCGAGCTCCTTGAAGACCACGTCGGCCGAAAGGAGCCGGTGGGTGCCGATCGCCACGTCGATCCGGCCCTCCACGAGGTCGACGAGGGCGGCCTTCTGCTCTGCCGGGGTGCGGAGTCGCGAGAACGCCGCGACTCGAACGGGAAAGCCGGCGAGCCTTTCCGCGAAAGTGTGAAGGTGCTGTTCCACCAGGATCGTGGTCGGTGCCAGGACCGCGACCTGCTTGCCATCCTGTATGGCCTTGAACGCCGCCCGGATGGCGACTTCCGTCTTGCCGTACCCCACGTCTCCGCACACCAGGCGGTCCATGATCGTGTCGGATTCCATGTCCTTCCTCACGTCCAGCCACGCGGCCCGCTGGTCCGGCGTGTCCTCGTACAGGAACGAGGATTCCATCTCGCGTTGCCACCTCGTGTCGGAGCTGAAGGCGAAGCCGTCGGTCACGCTGCGGTGGGCATAGAGGTCGAGCAGCTCCGTGGCCATCGCCCGGATCGACTCCTCGGTGCGACTGCGGAGCTTCTTCCACTTCTTGCCGCCCAGTTTGTGAACGGCCGGCGGTCTCGCGGCTTCATCTGGACCGCCCACCCCCGTCCACTTCTCGATCAGGTCGAGCCGGTAGTGCGGTACCCGAAGCAGCTCACCATCGGCGTACTCGATCGTGAGCGTCTCCACGGTCTCGCCGGCGACCTGGACGCGATCGAGTCCGGCGAACCGTCCGACCCCGTGATCCAGATGCACCACGTAGTCGCCGGGAGCCAGAGAGGCGATCGACTCGAGGGGGGCCACGCCGTGCAGCCTCCGGTGTCGTCTCACCCGCCGTGAGCGCGCGAAGATCTCGTGGTCCGTGAACACGAGAAGCGCATCGGGTCCGGGGATCCGGAATCCGCCGCTCAGCCCTCCGATGGCGATGTCCACACGCGACGCGAAACGGGCTCCCGCAGCGTCGGCCAGGATCTCCTGCATCCGCTCCAGCTGCCCGCTGCTGTCGCACAGGATCAGCACACGGTCCCCGCGATCCAGCGCCACTCCGATCTCGTCCACGAGCAGGGACATGCGGCGCTCGATGGGTGGGGGGGACTCCACGCCCAGCGATCGTGCGGTGAGCTGCCCGGTCTCTCCAGAGGTGACGGTGGCGAGGCGCCGAAGTCGATCCGCTGCGTCGTGCGGTGGCAGCACGAGTGCCTCCGCCGGCAGGGCGCCGGGGTCTCCGAGGTCTTCGCGCGCCTGCGTCACCTCCTCCCACAGCCGCACGCGTCGGGAGCCCTCCGTTGCCTTCCCCTCGAGCAGGAGCGTCGTATCCGGGGGAAGGAGCTCGAGAAGGCTTCTGCGCTCCATGTCGTCTCCCGCCGACTCGAAGAGCTCCGGGGACAGAGCCACGGGGAGGATCGCACACTGCTCGATCCGGGCGGTGGACCGCTGCGAGAGCAGATCGAACCGGCGCAACGACTCCACGCGGTCATCCCACAGCTCGATGCGAAGCGGCTCGTCGGCTCGGAACGGAAAGACGTCGACGATGCCTCCGCGTACCACGTAGTCACCGAGCTCCCGTACGCCCGTGGTAGCCTCGAAGCCCATCGATTCCAGGCGCGCCGCCAGCTCATTCCGGTCCAGGAGGTCTCCAACCTTCACGTCGAGCGCGAAGCTGCCCGCGGCGCTCACAGGCGTCCGTTCCACCAGACCCCTGGAGGTGGTCACGAAGACCTCGGCCGTGCCCTCGAGGAGTGCGGTGATCGCATCGGCCCTCCGGCTCGAGATCTCCACGTGCGGGTCGGCTTCCTCGTAAGGAAGCGTCTCGCGCTGGGGCAGGTATCGGCCCAGGGCACCGACCCCGAGAGCCTCCAGATCCGCGAACCGCAGTTCGGCCTCGCCCGGCGTGTCCGTCACCAGGACGACATGCCTCCCGGACTGGGCGTGGAGGGTGAGCGCGAGCAGCGCCGGGACCGCCCCCGGAAGCTCTGCGAGCTCCAGGCGCTCGCCGGTCTCCGGCCACGGCAGGCCCTCTCTTTCGAGG
>JAMJQR010000032.1 GCA_023554335.1 Candidatus Benthicola marisminoris | reverse complement strand
ACCCCGTCCTCGCGCTCATAGACCACGAGCTCCTTCTGGATCCCTTTCAGCTGGGGTGTCGGGTGCTCGAAGGCCGTGACCTGCGTCAGCTCGTCGCTGGTCAGGTCGCGCACGAAGTAGTTGGGCTGGATATCCACCGCTTCGCGCCGGGTGAGCAACAGCCGGCCCTGGTCATCGAGAATATCGAGGGGACGCTCGTAGTAGGGAGCCTCCGAGCGGAACAGCCGCGTCGTCTCTCCGGTGTCGAAGTCGAAGCGGTCGATGAAGGGACGGTCTCCCTCGGGAGAGGCCCCGCTACCGATGAGGAACGTCGAGCGCCCACCGTCCACCGTCCGGATTACGTAGCGGCCGTACTCGTTTGGCTCCATGATCGGGTTGCCGGGATCCGCGTACCGGTCCTGCATCGACCGCTCCTGGAGCAGGACGGGCTCAGAGCCCGGATCTCCCGGGCGGAGACTCCAGACCCGAATCTGCCGCGTCTTCCACCACATCTCTTGGAGCATGGCGAGGTCGTCCGAGCCCCAGCTGATTCCCGCGTAGCGATATCCCAGCGCTGCGAGCTCGACGGGGTCTCCACGGCGAGGTACTTCCTGCATGAAGATCTTGTCTCGGATCTCGGCCTCGGCGCCCGCATCGCCTCCATCCTGGGCCTCAGCCCACACCAGCGTCGCCGCTGCGTCGGCCCTCCAGCCGAAGCTCCTGGGGCCGGTCCGCACGCTGCCGAACGCAATCGGGATCGCGTCCTGCAACGGTACGTCGATGATCTCTTCGACATCTCCGGTGAGGAGGTCATGGATTTCGACGAGCTGCGGGAAGCGATACGCCGGCACGCGGTAGGAGTAGGGCCGGTGAATCCAGTGAACGAGCAGGTAGCGGCCATCCGGGGACGGACTGTAATCCCACAGGATTCCCGGTTCGGCCAGCGGCTGCACCGCTCCCGACAAGCTGACGCGAGAGAGCTGCGTGGTGAAGTAGTAGTCGAACAGGGCCTCGTCATATGAGTTTTCAAGGAGATCCTGATACGTGCGCGCCGGCGCCTTGCGCCCGATGCTCTCCTCGATCACGGGACCGGTCGGAACTCTGGGCTCCTCGGGCTCCGCGCCCCTGTCTGGCGCGACGAACGCCGCGACGAGGCTTTCGCTGTCAGACAGCCAGGTGGGGGGATTGCCCGCCGTCAGGCTGAGGACGGGGCCCGTGAGCTTCCGGGCCGCTGCGCTCTCCACGTCTAGCAACCACAGCTCGATTCCCTCGGAGGTGGTGTGCGTGAACGAGACCTTCTTGCCGTCCGGAGACCAGGAGAGGTTCCCCATGCGGGGGTCGTCCGGTAGCCCGGTAACGGGCGTGGCGGCAGCATCCTCCATCCTTCGCACGGAAAGCCCGATCGCCCCGGTGGTGCGGCTGCGGCCGTCGGTGGACGGCTTGATCCGCATGCCAGCCAGCCTCAGCTCACGCTCGGCCAGTTCGGCGATCGAAGGATAGCTGGGGTACTGGACGAACAGCATCCAGTCGCGATCGGGTCCCAGCCGCACGCCTGGCGTCGGCAGCACGTCCACCACGTCCACTATGGCCGGGTCCGGGAGCCGGTATGTGGCGTCTGTGGTGGACTGAGCCTGGGCGACCCGGGCCAGAACGAGGGCAAAGAGGATGCTGAGCGCGAACAGGACGAGACGGCCGGGACGAACGGCCGTGCGAGCGTGGAGCCGCATTAGACCTCTCCGGATGGGGCGGGACAAGCGCCTGAATCGTCAAACAGGGCCGGTAAACTACGCAGACATGGGGCCACGGGCGAAATCATGGGCACAGATCCCGTGACGCTCGCCTCGGCCGGGGCTGCCGGGAGTTTGGGTCTGCCCTGGCTCGCTGACCTGGGCGGGCCAGCGATGAGTCAGCGCGATCGCCCGTCGAGAAGCGCCTCGAGCACCACGAGGGGCAGCCCGAAGGCCGCCCAGAGTCGACGCAGCATGGTTACCCTCGCCTTGTTGGATCTGCCGGAATCGGGCGCGCGGCTCCCGGCCACGCGTCTCCTGACCCTTGCCGGACGGCGTCACCCGGCCGTCAGGATTCCGACATTCCGTCCCACACCGAGGTCCAATCTGGGGTCGATATGTCACGGCACGGGCAGGGAGGTGTCACCAGTCCGTAACGCGGGGAAGGGGATCGGGGCGAGATCGGCTGCCTATCCAAACAGGTCTTCCGGCCGCCGCGCCGCGGCGACCCTGGCTGCAACGTCATCCGCAGTCGCCTCGGGCGGGAGGTAGCGCCGGTACATGGCCGCGATGCTCTTGAGCATTCCGAGATAGGGATCGAATTCCGGAGTCGTGGATGCAGCTTCCGAGTCGATCCACGCGATCGGGACGCGCGCGATCGACCCCGGCCTCCGAAGCTCCGTCTTGATCAGGAGCTCGACGTCGAAGGCGAACTGGCGCTCGATCAGGTCCGGCAGGATGTCCAGCGCAGTGCTCGCCCGCCACGCCTTGAAGCCGCATTGGGTATCAGTGATGTCGGCGAGGAGTGGCAGCATCTGCTTCCACAGGGCGATGAACTTCCTGCCTCGCTCGCTTCGGGCGCCACCCTTCACCACCACGGACTGCGGCTCCCGTCGGGAGCCGATCGCCGCATCGCTGCCACCCCTGACGATGGGGTCGATGAGGAGTCCGAGCTGCCCGAGATGCGTGGAGAGATCGGCATCTGTGTACGCGACCACGTGGTCGGCCGGATCGCGCTCCACCGCGGCCGTCCAGAGGCCGTAATGGATCGAGCCTCCCTTCCGGCTGTCATCCGTCGAACTGAGACCTCGCGCGACCGGCGAGCCCACCTCGATCGCATCCTTCAGGAAGAGGACTCGGGCTGGCGCATGGGGCGCCCGCTCCCGGAGGATCCGCTCCGCTGCCATTCCGCTACCGTCCGGACAGCCATCATCCACCGCGACCAGTTGCCAGGTGAACGTTGGGAGGCCGCTGAACAGCCAGTCCAGTTGGGCGATCTTGCGTACAAGAAAGTCCTCGCCGTGCGCGTGTTCCTCCGGCGGAAGGATGCGCTCGTGCTCTCGGTACATGGCGAAGACCACGCTGACGTGAAGGGAAGCGGACTTCGACGGGCCTGAGGGCCTGTGCGAAGCGATCTCCTCTAGTCTCCGGCGCGATCTGGCGAGCTTGGCGGCCAGGTGCACGCCAAGCGGTACTTCAGCCTGGCGCCTCAAGAGGGCGCTCTCGAGGCGGTCGAGTTCGGTGGACGAACGCGAGGCCTCCAGGAGTTCCTCCGCCGTGCGCCTGGCGAAATCGAGATGGGCCGAGTCGCGGAGGTCCCAGCCCGCATGCGCCCCGGCCTCCGCTCGACGTGCCATCTCGTTAAGAGAGTTGTCCACTCAGGACTCCTCCGCGGTGGGTTCCCGGCCCGTGCGAATGTTTCCTCCCGATCGGCATGGGAATCCAACGGTACTGCGCCCGAGGCCCGTGAACCAGATTTGGCCGCGTCGAGGGGTTTCCAATCGGCCCGCGCACCGCACAAATACGGATACCGTAAGTCTCCCTGCGGCATAGTTTTCGCATCGCCGGCGGGAGTGCTGAAATCCCGCCCTGAAGGCGGTTGTGACGGTGTTCGCTGGATCCTGAGGACCCCCTCGGAGGATCGATGAGAGGCACGGAGAAGGTACCTGGAAGGGGACGCAGCATCGGGCTATGGGCTCTCGCGTTTGTTCTGATGCTCTCAGCCGGCGTGTATCAGCGACTGACCGGCCCGACGTATGAGCTTCGCGGTTCGTACCAGACGGCCGGCGAGGTTGTGAAGTATCGGCTCGTCCGATCCGCCTATTCGACGAGTGACACGGCCGTAGTGATCCCGGCCCCCGCGGGCGCGGAGGGTACCCTCGTCTACCGCCGCTACCCGACCGATGATGAGTTCACGCGTGTTCCACTCGTCCGCAGAGACGGAGAACTGGCCGGGACTCTCCCCGCTCAGCCCCCGGCCGGGAAGCTGGAGTACCATCTCGAGCTCATGACGCCCACGGGCGGCATCGTGGCACCGGATACGGGAGAGAACGCGGTCATACGGTTCAAGGGCGAGGTCCCTGCGTGGGTGCTCATCCTGCACGTCGCGTTCATGTTCTTCGGGGTGCTGGTGGCGTGGCGCGTCGGACTGGGGGCGCTGTTCTCCGGGCAGGGGATCCGAAGGCTGAGCTGGACGGCCCTCGGACTCTTTACCGTGGGCGGGCTTCTGCTCGGGCCGTGGGTCCAGAAGTACGCGTTCGACGACTGGTGGACCGGTATACCTTTCGGCTGGGACCTGACCGACAACAAGACTCTCGTGATGTGGCTGGCGTGGCTCTTCGCACTGATCGTGATTGGACGCGGGACGAGGCAGGACGCGGCCGAGGGAGGCTCGGCCGGGGAGCGTAAGGCCCGCCTGGCGGTCGTGGTCGCCGCGATCGTGACGGTGGCTGTGTATCTGATTCCGCACAGCATGGCGGGCAGCCAGCTCGACTACGACGCGGTCGACCGCGGGGTCGCGCCGGAAGATGCGATCGGGATCGGATGATGAGCCGGCCCGGCTGCCCAGCCGGTAGCCGGCGCCCGGACACGGAGGACGGACTATGGCTGAGATCACGGCCGAGGTTCTCGATGGCACGCGCGTGGCCCTCAGCAACGGGCGCCACGAGTGGCT
>JAMJQR010000250.1 GCA_023554335.1 Candidatus Benthicola marisminoris | reverse complement strand
CCGGAGCGCCTTGACCGTGCGCTCCAGGCTCTCACGTGTCTTGGTCGGGTTGGCCCGCGAAGTCCGCAGGATGGATCCGCCTTCGGTATGGATCCGCGACACGTCGGCCACATGCAGCTGGCGGGTCATGTCCGTGCGGCCCGCGATCAGATGCTCCCAGCCCTCCAGGATCCCGATGACGTCGCACCCTTCGTCGATCGCCTTCATGGCGGCTGCGCTGATCGCGCTGTTGATTCCGGGGGCCGGACCTCCGCCCACGAGGATCCCGATCCGCCGCCTGCTCATGTCTTCCATCTATCTCTCTCGCCGTGAATGCCGTGCCCTTGGGCGGAGATGTTCCCATCCGCCTTCCTCCCAGTCAAGGAAACCCCCGGGATGATCGCCATGCACCGTCGGAATACTGCAAGGTTTTGCGTCGCCGGGGTGCCCGGACGGAACCCTGGAACTCCGGGAATCTCCCGTCGTATAGGGCATAAGCGGCTATTCGCTCTCGTGGGCACGCGCCTTGCTCAAATCGGGCGCTGGATCATTGCGCCCGTCGGTCCCGCGAACCACCGGATCCGGCGGACGAAGGCAGGAAGCGCGGCGATCGCGCACGTAATCCCGGACGTAACGGAGGTTGACTCATGTTTCGGAACCTGAGGTGGATGCCCATGGTCGCGGTCCTCGCGATGACGGCGGGCGCGTGCAGTGACACCGGTACGGATCTCGGCGACCCCGCCGATTTCGACCCGGTGGCCACTGAGCAGGCCGTCGAGAGCCTGCAGAACCAGCTGGACGACGACAGCGACATCATGGTCAGCCTCGGCCTCGCGGCCGAAGGTCTGAACATGCAGGCTGCCGTCTCGCGGGCCCTGCCCGTAGAGCTCGACCGGGCTCCTGCGCCTTTCTCCGCCCAGGTCGTCCGAAGCTACTCCATGTCCGGGGCGGCCGCGGAGCCCGTGTTTCCGCCCGAGCTCCTCGGCACGACCTTCGAGTGGAACTTCCTCGAGGGCCATTACGTGCCCACCGAGCGCACGGGCGCTCCGACGAACGGCGTGCGCTTCATCCTGTACGCCATTGACCCGGTCACGCGCGTCCCGGTCGATCCCCTGGTGGAGACCGGCTACCTCGACCTGAAGGACGAGGGTGGCGCGAACACCACGCAGCTCGGGATCGAGGCGGTAAGCGGCGGCGAGACGCTGGTCGACTACTTCATCAGCCTCTCGTACGCGCTGCTGGGCGAGAACGACATCAGCGTGTCGGTCACGGCCCAGGGCTACATCTCGGACGGCGTCGACCAGCTCGACTTCGTGCTCACGCAGAGCGCCACTCTCCTCGGCTCCACCGAGACGATCGAGATGAACATCGTCTACTCGCTGTCGCTGCTGGGCCAGAACGCCAGCGTGACCGTCGAGATGAACGGTGAGTTCGATTTCGCCGGTGACAACCCGATCGAGACGGCCGATGTCGAGCTGCGCGTGCAGAACGGCACCGAGTTCGTGGACTTCGAGATGACACTGGCGTCGGACAACAGTCTCACCGGCGTGATCAAGTACAACGGCACACCGGTGGTGAACATCAGTGGCACCGAGGCGGACCCGGTGTTCACGAGCGCGACCGGCGAGCAGCTGACGCCGGAGGAAGTGGCCGCCCTGCTCGAGCTGTTCAACATGATCGACGACGTGTTCGACATGGTGGAGGACATCTTCGAGCCGTTCGGAGGGTTCGACCTCTAACGGTCGGGTTCGGAAGGCTGCAGTCCGAAGGGCCGGGAGAGATCCCGGCCCTTCGTGCATCCGTCTGACCCGTACGCCGGCGCCCGAACGGGGCGCTCAGGCCGTGATCTCGGCCAGCGCCCGCCGCACCAGGACGGGTACCATCGCCCGGCGCCACTCCGAATCGACGGGCATGTTCTGCAGCGGATGGCTCTGCCTGAACGCCTGTGCCGCCAGCTCCTCGACGACGGACGGAGTCAGGTGCTTCCCGATCGCGATCGGCTCCAGCTTGCCGAGCTTCCTCGGGTAGCTGCCCATCGCCGAGACCGCCATCTGCAGGCCCTCCACTTCCCCGTCCGGCGCCAGGTCCGCGCGCACGGCGAGATTCAGCATCGGGAAGTCGATCGAACCCCGGGCCCTGAGCTTCTGGTAGCTGTGCCGCGACCCGGCCGGCAGGCGGGGTACGTGGAGCGACACCAGCAGCTCGCCTGGTTCCATGCGCCGGTTCCACACTCCGTCTGAGGTGAAGAATCGGCCGATCGGCAACGTACGCTCCCCCTCCGGCCCGGCGATTCTCAGCTCTGCCTCGAGAGGAAGCAGCGCCGTGGCGGCGTCGGCCGAGTGGGCCGCCACACAACGCGTACCGCCCTTCACCACGTGACAGGCCGTACCGTCCTTCTTCAGGCAGTACCCCAGCGACTGCCGCCAGAAGTGGGTCTGGTTGTAGTAGGTGCACCGCGTGTCCAGGCACACGTTTCCGCCGAGGGTGCCCATGCGCCGAAGCTGCGGCCCGGATACCAGGGAACAGGCGCGAGCCAGCGAGGGAAGGCCCACGGCGATGGCCGGGTGCCCGGCCACGGCGTCGAGCGAGGTGGCCGCGCCGATGGTGTAGCCTGCCGCGTCTTCGACCACGCCGCGCATGGCCTCGATGCCTCGCAGTGACACCAGATGACCCGGCGTGAAGAGCTTGTGCTTCATGTTCGGGACCAGGTCGGTCCCCCCCGCGATCGGCATGACGTCGCCCGCGTGCTCCGCCAGCAGGGCCACCGCCTCCTCGACCGTCGCCGGCCGGTGATACGTATACGGGTGCAGCCTCAGCACCGGGCGCCCTCCGCGTTCATCCGGCCCGCACCGTGGCCAGGCTCCGGAGCAATCCGGAGAGACGCTCCAGGCCGGGCTCCAGGGCCGGATCCGTGTAGCCGTAGCCGATCCGGAGATGGCGATCCATCCCGAACTGGTCGCCCGGCACGATCAGAACGCTGTGTTCTGCCAGCAGGCGCTCGGCCAGCTCGGACGAGCCGATCGGGAGATCGTAGCGGAAGAAGGCGATGGCGCCCGCCGTCGGCGGCCGGAAGGTCAGGACATCCGCGTGCTCCTGGGCCCAGTCCCTCAAAATGGCCAGGTTGCCGCGCAGGATCCGTCGTCCCCTCTCCAGGAGGGCCGCCTGCACGCTCCTCTCCAGAGCGGCCGCGCCCAGCCGATCGCTCAGGGGAGACGGGGCGATGGTGGTGTAGTCCTTTCGGGCCCAGAGCTCCTCGCGGAACTCCTCGGGCGCCACGAGCCAGCCCAGCCGCAGGCCTGGAAGCCCATACGCCTTGGACAGCGAGGCGCTGACCAGCACGCGGGCCGTTCGCGACCACAGGGAGGGCGTCGGCTCACCGGAGAGCTCGCCTCCCGCGTACACCTCGTCGGAGAGAATCCAGGCGCCTGCGGCTTCGGCAGCGCCCACGATCTCCTCGACCGCCGCTTCGCCAAGCGGATGGCCCGTCGGGTTGTTCGGGTGGGTGACGACCACGAGCCGGGTTCCCGGCCGGATCGCCGCGCTCACGGAGCCGGGCTCTGGCTGCCAGTCCCGTTCCTCCTCCAGCCATACGCTCTCGAGGTGCGCTCCGAGGCCGATCGCGAGCCCCGTCGTCTGTTCGTACGTGGGACGGACGATCACCACCCGGTCGCCGGGCTCCACCAGTCTCCACATGGCCAGAAAGTTGGCCTCCGCGCTGCCGACCGTGGCCACCACGTTGGCGGCACTGGCTCCCCGATACATGGCCGCGATGCGCTCGCGCAGGAGGGGACTGCCATCCGTGTGCCCGTACCCGAGAAGCGTGTCGGCGGGGTCGATCCGGGCCAGCTCCGTGAGCTCCGCCAGCGTGATCGGTTGCACGCCGCTCTCGGCGAGGTTGTAGTCCACCGCGTTCTCGTGGTGCGATTGCCAGCGCTCCATCACGAACGTCGGTTGCTTCATCCGCCGGCTCCGTCCTTCAGGCGCGAAGCGTACCTGGCCCGGAACTTGGCCAGCTTGGGCGCGATCACCACCTGGCAGTAGCCCTGTCCCGGGTTCCTGCGGTAGTAGTCCTGGTGGTAGATCTCGCCCGGCCAGTA
>JAMJQR010000249.1 GCA_023554335.1 Candidatus Benthicola marisminoris | reverse complement strand
CCGATCCGGGCAACGCGCGCGTGATCATGTTCACCTTCGCCATCGGGGCTCTGATCGCGCTGGTCGAGGCCAACGGGGGAGTGCGCGGTTTCGTCCGCTGGGTGGAGGAGCGCCACTGGGTGGACGACGGCCGCAAGGCTCAGATCCTGGCCTGGTTCCTGGGCGTCATCATCTTCATCGAGTCGAACGTCACCGTGCTCGTGGCAGGGTCGATCAGCCGGCCCCTGTTCGACCGGTACAGGGTCTCGCGGGAGAAGCTGGCGTATCTCATCGACTCGACTTCGGCCCCGGTGTGCGTACTCATTCCCTTCAACGCCTGGGGGGCCTACATCCTCGGTGTCCTGGCCACGCTGGGCGTCGCGGACCCGGTCCCCGTGCTCGTGGCCTCGATTCCCCTGAACTTCTACGCCATCGCGGCGCTCATCGTAGCGGCGGTCGCGGCATTCAGGCAGGTGGACATCGGGCCCATGAAGGCCGCCCAGCGGCGCACGGAGGAGGGCGAGTTGCACTGGGAGCACTCCGTGGCGCTGGCCGATCCCGAGGACATGGCGCCGCCGCCGCGGGAGGGCATGCCCCTGCGCCCGGTGAACATGATCGTCCCGATCGTGGTGATGGTTCTGATGATGCCGATCTCGATGTACGTGACCGGAGAAGGCGACATCATGGCAGGTTCGGGGTCGACCTCCGTCCTGTGGGCCGTCGTGACCGCGATCGGGGTCGCGTGGGTGTTGTCGTTGGGGCAGCGTTTACTGGACCTCGAGGCGCTCAGCCGGGCCAGCCTCCAGGGGGCCGGGGCGTTGACGGGCATGGCCCTGGTCCTGCTTCTCGCCATCACCCTGGCCGCCGTCACGGTCGAGATGGGAACGGGCGAGTACGTGGCGGGCATCGTAGGAGGACGGATACCGCTCCCCCTGCTTCTGCCCACACTGTTCCTGGTCGCCGGCGGAATCGCCTTCGCCACGGGGAGCAGCTGGGGGACGTTCGGCATCATGCTGCCGATGGCCGTTCCTGTGGCCGTGACCCTCGGCCTGCCTGCGACGCCGTTCATCGCGGCGGTGCTCTCGGGCGGAATCTTCGGCGACCACGCGAGTCCGATCAGCGATACCACCATCGTGTCGTCGCTCGCCTCGGCCTCCGACCACATCGAGCACGTGCGGACGCAGATTCCATACGCCCTGATCGCCGGAACGGCGGCGATCGCCGGCTTCGCGCTGACCGGCGCCTGGCTGTCGCTGTGAAGCCGATGGCTGGCGATTGACCGCCATACATGCGGTCGTTAGGTTTCTGGAGGGCGGATGTGAGGAGTGTTTTTTGAGCCAACACATGGGTGTGAGAACCATTGTCTTCCGGCGGACGCCAGGCCCCTGAGGGACGGCGAAGAACCGGCGGCGGTGGTCAACCGTAGCGAACGGGTCTCACAAAAACCCCCTCATGTCAACCTTATAGGGGCGATCCGCGGGTCGCCCCTTTTTTGTCTACCTACGTTGGAAAGGAATGGAACATGCCGATCGCCCGCGTCACCCGGCGGGTGCACTTCTGCGCCGGTCACCGTTTGCACAACCCGGACCTGCCCGACGACGTGAACCGGGATACCTACGGCCTGTGCAATAACCCCTCCGGTCACGGCCACAACTACGACCTCGAAGTCACGGTCGAGGGCGAGGTCGATCCGGTGACGGGTTACGTCATGGACCTGAAGCGTCTCAAGGCCTTGCTCGAGAGCCGGGTCCTGGGCGATGTGGACCACGCGAACCTGAACGTGGATGTGGACTGGCTGTCCGGACTGGTTCCGACGACAGAAAACCTCGCGGTGGCCATCTGGGGGCGGATCGAGTCCGGCATGTCGGATGTCAGGCTGGTCTCGGTGAGGATCTGGGAGACGGAGCGCAATTCGGTGGAGTACCGCGGAGGATGATCCGGTGGAGGGCAGATCATGAGTGACGAAAGCGGGAGCGCACGGGGACTCGATCTCAGCGATGTGCCATACGCCGACCTGGTCCGCGAGCAGCTGAGGCGGCTCGGAGAGGACCCTGACCGTCCCAGTCTCCTCGGTACCCCCGAGCGGGTCGAGAAGGCGATGAAGTGGCTCACGCGCGGATACCGCTCGAGCGTGGCGGATGCCCTGGGGAACGGGGTGTTCACCGAACGGCATGACAACATGGTGCTGGTCAAGGACATCGAACTGTACTCACTGTGCGAACATCACATGCTGCCATTCTTCGGCAAGGTCCACGTGGCCTACATCCCCGACGGTCGACTCCTGGGCCTCAGCAAGATCCCGCGCCTGGTGGAAGTGTTCGCACGGCGCCTGCAGGTGCAGGAGAGACTCACGGACGAGATCGCCGACGCCGTTCAGGAAGCGGCCGAGCCGGCCGGAGTCGGTGTGGTGGTCGAGGCCTACCACCTGTGCATGATGATGCGCGGCGTGGAGAAGCAGAACAGCAAGACGATCACCAGCGCCGTGCGTGGGCGGTTCCGTGCGGACAACCGCACCCGCGAGGAATTCCTGCGACTGGTGACCGCGCCGCAGTTCATCTCCTGAGCGGCTTGACCGGCATGCATCTCGAACTCTCCGAGGTCCTGGCGTGCCCCGCCTGCGGTCCGCCCCAGGTCATGGTGGCGGTGGTCGCCGAAGGCCATGGGACCCGAGTGATTCACGGTTTTCTGGGCTGTCCCGCGTGTGATTCGCGCTTCCCGATCCGGCACGGGACGGTACACCTGAGGGAGGGGGGAGATGCCGAGCGCGGCGAGAGCGTGTCCCATCCGGATCTCCCAGACTCGCCGGCTTCGCTGCTCGGCGCCGTCCTGAGCCTCGGGGTCGGTTCCGGACGTCTCCTGCTTTCACCGGCGCTGGCCGGAATCGGGCGCGAACTTGCCGAGCTGGTCGACCGGTGGGAGGTGGTGTCCCTGGTACATGCCGCTCCCGCGGAGGAGGAGCTTCACGAGCGCCTCACGCGGATCGTACTGCCGGATGACGGTCGCGTGCCGGTGCTCGGCGGTCGATTCCAGGCGGTGGCGCTGAGCGGCAGCCCGGGTCCGGAACGGCTTACGCAGTACGCGTGGGCGCTGGCCCCCCTCGGTCGGCTGGGTGTGCTGGCGCCCGGAGCCATCGCTCCGGAGACCCTTCGGGAGGCGGGCCTGGAGCTCGTCGCCTCAGATGCGCGGGTCGCCGTCGCGTCGCGGCCCTCCTGACTGCGCGCCGTCTCGTTGCTTCAGCAAATCTCCGCGTCTAGTTTTCCGAGCGCCTCCGCTATCCGGCGGAGCCGCTGTGGCCCGGAACCGAGGACGACCGCAATGCGCCTCCAGACGAGAGCGTTCGCCATGGCGACTGGTGCGCTAACCAGCGCTGCCGTCTTCATGGCGACGTTGCTGGCGCTGGCGGTCTACGGCCGGGGCGCCCCTGCCGGCCTCGTCGCGGGAGTTCTCTTCGGATACTCGGTGAGCGTGGAGGGAGCGTTCATCGGGGCCATGTGGGGCTACGCGTACGGCTTTCTCATCGGCGCGGCATTCGCGTTCACGTACAACATCGCCGTCATTCCCCCGGCGCCGCCCCTGGTCGAATGGGACCGGGCGGACGCGGGAGAGGAGAGCTGACCATGCCGTGGTGGAGCTTTCTGACCGGAGCCGGCGCGAAGGAGGAGGAGCGGCTCGACTATTACCGTGAGGGCCTCGAACTGGCGAACGAGGAACGGTATCACGAGGCCCTGACGTCGCTGCGCCTGGCGCTGCGCGAGCGGCCTGGAGACGTGGCCACTCTGGAGCAGATGGCCATCGTGTATACTCGGATGGGGATGACCGACGAGGCCATCAAGATGTACCAGAGGGCGCTGGAGAAGGACCCCGGGAGCGCCGGAGCCCACTACGGCATCGCCTTCCTCTATCTGAACCGTGGCCGCGATACCGAGGCTGCCGTGCACCTGGACGCGTTCCTGCGCTCGGGCGCCGACATTCCGGGCTCGGAAAAGCACGCCAGCCACGCCCGCGAGACGCTCGATCGACTGCGTGAGAAGGACGCGAATCCGCCGCCGGCACAAGCGGAGGAGCCCGCGCCTTCACCCGATGCCGGATAGCGTCGTGCCCACAATCCGCGAGGCCGGGGCACCCTACGAGTTCGGTCCCGGCACCCTGGTCGACGTGTTCCTCCACGGTCTCGGCATCAACCGCGAGCGAACGGCGTTTTCGGTCCGCCAGGAGGACGGAGAGTGGCGCTCGTGGACCGCGGCCGAGGCCGCCGAGCGCATTCAGCACATCTCTGCCGCTCTCACCGACGCGGGCCTCGAGCCGGGCGATCGTGTTGCCATTCTCTCGAACACGCGAATGGAATGGGCGCTGGCCGACTGGGCCTGCATCGTCTCAGGTCTCGTCGTGGTCACGGTCTACCCCACGCTTCCTTCCGACCAGGTCCTCTACATTCTGAAGGACTCGGGAGCGCGGGCCATCTTCGTCGAAGACGGCGATCAGCTCGCGAAGGTCCTGCAGGTGCACGATCAGCTGCCGGACCTGACCAGCGTATTCGTGTTCGATCCGCCGGAAGACGATGGTGGCGCGGATCACGAGGGCATTCGTGTGCGCTCGCTGAATCGGATGGAAGCTTCGGGGCGTTCGACGCCGCGCTCGCCGCCGGACTGGGCGGAGTCGGCGTCCCGCGTGAAGCCGGAGGACACGGCCACCGTCATCTACACGTCGGGCACGACGGCCGAGCCCAAGGGCGTGATGCTCACCCACCACAACCTGTTCACGAATACGGTCGGCGCCTCCCGGGTGCTGCCCATCACCGACGCCGACCGCGTGCTGAGCTGGCTTCCACTGTCACATGCGTTCGAACGGCTGGCCGGTCACTTCCTCATGTGGTATTCGGGCGCGGAGATCGCCTACGCCGGATCCGTGACCACGGTCGCGCGTGACATGGTGGAGAAGAGTCCGACGTTCGTGATTGGCGTGCCGCGTCTGTACGAGAAGTTCTACGATGCGGTGATGGAGTCGGTGCGCGCGGGTGGCGCCCCGAAGAAGGCCATATTCGGCCTGGCCAAGAAGATCGGCGACCGCCGGGCCGACCGCATGCTCGCCGGCAAGCCCGTTGGCCGCCTGCTGGAAGGAGCGTATGGCATCGCGGAGCGGCTCGTGTTCACGAAGCTTCACGAGCGGACGGGTGGCGCGGTGCGCTATTTCGTGAGCGGGGCCGCCCCGCTGTCTGCCGAAATCGCACGTTTCTTCTATGCCGGGGGATTGGTCGTTCTCGAGGGCTACGGCCTCACAGAGACGTCGCCCGTCACCAACGTGAATCCTCCGGGGGACATCCGCTTCGGCAAGGTCGGACCGCCGCTCCTCGGCACCGAGATCCGCATTGCCGACGACGGGGAGATCCTCGTTCGGGGTCCCCAGATCATGAAGGGCTATTTCGGGCGTCCGGAGGCTACCGCCGAGGCCGTGACGCCGGATGGCTGGTTCCACACCGGTGATATCGGTGAGCTGGATTCCGACGGCTATCTGAAGATCACGGACCGAAAGAAGAACCTCCTGGTGACCGCGGCCGGCAAGAACATCGCCCCACAGCCGATCGAGGAGCTGATCGCGCGGTCTCCGTACGTGGAGCAGGTCGTTCTGCTCGGTGATCGGCGGAAGTTCCCGCTCGCGCTGGTGGTGCCCAGCTTCCAGGCCTACAGGACGGCCTTTCCCGGGCGCCCGATCGATGAGGCGGTCATGGAAGAGCTCGCCGAGCATTCCAGTCTCCAGGGCCTCCTGGACGAGGAAGTGCTGGCGCGGGTGGAGCCCTGCGCCCGGTACGAACGTCCGAAGCGGGTCCTGCTCGTGGGGCGGCAGTTCTCGGTAGAGGGCGGCGAGCTCACGCCCACCCTGAAGGTGAAACGCCGGGTCATCGAGAAGCGCTATGCCGATCGTATCGAGAATGTGTACCAGCGCGTCGAGGCCGAGGCGGAGCCCTGTGACTGAGCGCGAGGTACGCGCCGTCTTCGTCTCGGGACCCGACTCCGAGACGCTGGAATCGATCGGACGTGCGCTGGTCGACGAGGGCTTCGCCGCCTGCGTCAGCGTCATTCCCGGGATCACCTCGGTCTACCACTGGGAGGGCGAGACGCGCGCGGACCCCGAGGCGCTGGCCATCATCAAGACGACGGAGGACTGCGTTCACGCCGTGCGACTCAGGGTGGCGGAGATGCATCCGTACGACGTGCCGGAGTTCATCGCTGTGGAAGTCGCCGAGGGTTCGCCGGCGTACCTGCAGTGGGTGCGGGAGTCCGTAACGAAGGGACACGGGGATGTCGAGGCGTAGGAAGCGAAGTGGCGGGCAGGCACGATCGGGCGCGCAGGGGTCCGATCCCGGCCCGGCGGACACCGAAGAGAGCGCGGCCTCAGAGGACGAGCAGCTCGCTCTGTCGGAGGCTTCCGAGAAGCCGGATGTGCCTCCCGATGACGATGCGGTAACCGAGGAGACCTCGCCGGAAACGGGTGCGGACGAGCCGGATCCGGGGCCAGAAGAGGCCGGGGATCAGGACGAATCCGAGGTCGCGGAGGACCTCGAGGATCTGGAGGACCTCGAGGATCTGGAGCAACCCGAGGAGACCGAGGAGCCCCGGGACGCCGATAGCCCCGAGGACGAGATCCCCGATGCCACTCTCGACCGCCTCTCTTCCAGCGACAGGGCTGAAATCGAACAGCTCTACCGCAAGGCGCGCAGGGCGGCGGAGGAGGGCCGGCTCGTGGAGGCCGAGAAAGGGTACCGCGAGCTGCTCTACCGCGATCCGCACCACCTCAAGGCCCGGAACAACCTGGGCTACGTCTATGACAGCCTCGGCGAGCCCTCACGGGCACTCGAGGAGTACCAGGCGGCCCTGGAGCTGGAGCCGGAGAACGTGCAGCTCCTCAACAACGTGGGCGCCGTACTGGGCATCCTCGGCCGATACGGCGAGGCGGAGGAGACCCTGCGCACGGCGCAGCAGCTCGCCCCCGAGGCCGCCGACGTTCACCTGAACCTGGGTCTCGTCTTCTTCCGGAAGGGTCTGTATACGGCGGCACGTGAGTCTCTGGAGCGGGCCATCGGCTACGACCCGGAGTCCGAGTCGGCCTACTTCTATCTGGGCGAGGCCTGCAACCGGTTGGGTCACATCGACCTGGCGCTCGAGGCGCTGGAACGGGCGGTGGAGATTCAGCCCGGGAACGGACGGGCCTGGTACACGATGGGAATCCTGTTCGACCGCAAGCGTGAACCGGAGAGGGCGACCGAGGCCTACCGCAGGGCGCGCGAGATCCTGGACGCTTGAAGGACCGTCGTCAGCCCGTGAAGCGCCGGATCACGACCAGCAGCAGGCCGATCCCGGCCCCGAGGAAGTAGCCGAGGCGCACGATCAGGTTGAGCTCCTTCTCCGTGATGGAGCGGACAAGTCGCTCGAGCTCCGGAATCGGGAACTCGAGGATCTTGCTCTCGACCCGGTCCGCGACGCGGACGTTGGCCGCCACCTCCGGCACCTTCCCTGCGATCCACTCCCAGACGGGCTCCGCGAGAGATTCGGTGAGGCGGCGGGCCGCCCCCTCGCGGCCGTATCGCTCGAGTGATCCGATCGGCTGGCTCAGGACCCGATCCATGAGCCACTCCTTGAATCTTCCGAAAAGTCCAGTGCCGGCCTCCGAGCGCAGGCCCGAGGCGATCCAGCCGCCGGCGCGGCGCGCGGGCACGAGGCGCACCACGTCCGCCCAGCTCCGCTCGCCGGCCTTGAGGACGGCCGCTTCGGCCCGGTCGAGCAGGAAGTCGCGGACCTCGGGATCCCGAGTCGCGTCGACCACCCATTCGGTGATCGAGTCCAGGGCACTCTCTACCTGCGGATCGCCCGGGTTTCCGAGCACATCCACGATGGGCCGCCGGAGGAAATCCACGATCGCCTCGTTGATGCTGCGGGCCATCGCGTCCTGCACCTCGCCCTCGCGGAGCAGGTCTCCGAGACGGTCGGCGCCCTCCGCCTCGAGGGTGTCGATGACCTTGTCCACCGTCTCTTCCGTGATGATCAGCTTCGCCACCACCCGCTGATGGAATCGCAGGTCCTTCATGAAGCGATCCAGCAGGTCGTGAATGGCTCCCTCGACCCGGGCCCTGGCTTCGGGGTCCTCCAGCAGGCGCCCCAGGCGCTCCATGGCGATGGGCAGGTAGTCGCTGATCGCGTGCTCCAGCGCCGCGACGAGTCCGAGGGGCAGGAGCTCTTCGAAGGACCGACCGGGGCGGAGCAGGCGAACGGACGCGCGCTCCAGGTGACCTCGCACGATCGACGCGAAGGAGTCGGATTCGACGAGACGGGCGACCCAATCACCCGCCTGGTCCCGGAGGGCCTGGATCCTCTCCTCTCCGAGTGACTCCGCGAGTGACTCGTTCTCCAGCGATTCGGCGAGCGTGCCCAGGATCCGGGCTGCGTCGTCCGCGAACTCCTCGGAGGAGAGGGCCTCGACGACCCGGTCCCGCACGGAGTCGAGCAGGGAATCGAGGATGCGCCTTACTTCGGAGACGGCGGATTCGGGAAGAAGCTCGCCGATGGCCGGCTTCTCGCCTTCGAGCAGTCCCTGCACGAGCCCCTGCAGCTGCGCCTCGAACGCTTCTCGCAATCGCTCGTCCTGGAGCTCCGCGGCCACGTCACCCGGGGTAAGCAGGGTGTCGCCCACGGTGTTACCGATGGTCCGCGCCATGCGCGTCTGGTTCTTGGGTACCGCCCCCTGGAGCCAGTGGATGGTCCGGCCGAGGACGCGCGGCGGCTGATACGGGTGGAAGAGCATGGTGATGGCCACCCGGTTCGTCAGGCCTCCTGCCAGCGCTCCGAACAGCACGGTCAGGGCGTCTCTCAGCCACTGCATGGCTACCTCGCTCACCGTACCCGCTCCAGCAGACCGATGCCGTTCATCGTCCAGGACTGGCCATCGAGCACCAGGGAGGCTTCCACCCGGAAGGTCTGGAATCCGGCCCCGTCCTCGGCACCGACCATGGGACCGCCCGGCAGACCGCGAAGCTCACCGAGGAGACCTGCTTCGGGGAGCTCGAACGACCAGCGTCCCGGAGACTCGCCCGTCGCGGCCAGGGTCAGAATCAGGGCGTCGTTCCACTCCGTCTCCGTGTCCTCGAACCAGGTCCACGCGGTGACCGGCGCGTCTGGGGCGGCGCTGTCGCGCATCAGGAGGATCGCGTTGCCCGCCGTGTCCGACACGAGAAACGCCTGTCCGGTGCGTTCGGCGAGCGCGTCGTCGACCCCGTGGGCGCTCTGCCGGGCCAGAAGAAGGCCCGATTCGGCTCCCGAGTCATCGAGCAGCTCGGCGAGGCGAAGCGATTCCCGCTGCCCCGTGCGGCTGTTCCAGGACCCGATGGCGCCGCGGGAATCGAGGCGCAGGCTGCCCTCGGGCAGGTCCAGGATCACCGAGGACACCTCTCCGCCCTCTCCCGCGAGGATCCGAACCGGTCCGGTGGGGAGAACGCGCCACGCTGCCCGAGGGACCGGGAGCGTATCGGAGTGGTCCAGTATCGGCCGCCATTCGCTTCCCCCGAACCACCCCCGATAGCGCAGAGCGATCGAGACGGAGTCCGTGCGGCTGTCGAACCGAAGCTGAAGCAGAGAGGGGTCGCGGGCCTGGCCCACGAAGGTCAGGGACGTGCGGTATACAGCCCCGGGCAGGGGCTCCGCCGGGGACGGCTGCTCCAGCCGCGCGGGCTCTTCGGCCGGCGCGGGCGTCTCCGGCTCGCCGCAGGCCGCAACCAGCAGCACCCCGAGTGCGGCCAGCCGGCCGATCCCGATGCCGGGAGGACCCTTATCTTCTCTCAAGTCGCTGGAACCCTCCATACGGCGCTCAAAGTACCCGCGAGGGCCAGACCTGTCACCGTTCACCGGGCCCTTCTATCTTGGGCTACCCCGCCGCACGGGCGGACCCAGGGCTACCCATACAACGTTCGCCATGCAGCTCTATACGAAGATCACCATCGCCTTGATTCTCGGTGTGGTCGCCGGTCTGGTGGCGAACGCCCTGGAACTGGATCCCCTGACGCGTCTTCTCATCGCGATCGAGCCCATCGGCACGGCGTGGATCCGGCTCATCACGATGGTCGTGGTGCCGCTGGTGTTCGCCAGCCTGATCGTCGGGACGGCGAGTCTGGGGGACATCACGAAGCTGGGCCGCATCGGGAGCAAGACGGTCGTCTACTACCTGACGACCACGGCGATCGCCGTGAGCATCGGGCTGCTTCTGTCCAACATCGTGCGCCCGGGAGCCGGAATGAGCGCGGAGGCGCTCGAAGGGTTGCGCTCCAGCTACATGGCCGAGGGGGCGAGCCGGGTGGAGCTGGCGCAGGAGGCCCCGAGCCTGGTGGACGTCTTCCTCAACATGATCCCGCGCAACCCTGTCGAGGCGCTGGCCGGGGGCGACATGCTCCCGATCATCTTCTTCGCGATCTTCCTCGGGGCCGCGGTCTCGGCGCTCCCCATGGAGCGGCGCACCCACATCGTGGGGTTCTTCGAGGGGCTCAACGAGGCTTGCATGGTGATGATCCACTGGATCATGAAGCTGGCCCCGTACGCCGTATTCGCCCTGATCGGGGCGGTCATCGCCCGCTTCGGCCTGGACGTGCTGGGCAGCCTCATGGTCTACGTGGTCACAGTCCTCGTCGGGCTCCTGCTGCACGTGATCCTCACGTACACGGCGGCCCTCAAGTTCCTCGCCCGGCGAGCGCCGCTCGCCTTCTATCGCAAGGTTCGGGGCGTGCAGTTGATCGCCTTCTCGACGTCGAGCTCCAACGCCACGCTCCCCCTCACGATGGAGACGGCGGAAGACGAGCTGGGCATCGAGAAGGAGGTCTCGAGCTTCGTTCTGCCTCTGGGGGCGACGATCAACATGGACGGCACGGCGCTCTACCAGGCAGTGGCCACCATGTTCATTGCCCAGGTGCTGATCGGCGACATCTCGCTGACCGTCCAGTTCGGGATCGTGCTCACGGCGACGCTCGCCTCGATCGGAGCCGCGGGTGTGCCGTCCGCGGGCATCATCATCCTGGTGGTGGTGCTGGAAGGGGTCCTGGCGGGCTCAGGCGTGGATCCGGCGGCCGGGATTGCGCTGATCCTCGGGGTGGATCGGATCCTGGACATGTGCCGCACCGCCGTGAACGTGACCGGGGACCTGACGGCGGCAGCCGTGATCGAGAGATCCGAGTACGAGCACGCTCTGCGGGGGGGAGACCGCTAGCTCCTGGCGGTCACCCGAGCCCCGGGGCCGAGAAGCCGGTCCATGCGCTCCAGCAGGTCGCGCACCCGGCGCTCTCCCGCGCCCAGGTCCCGGCGCCCTTCCGGGACGGAACGAAGGTCCAGCCGAGTCAACCCGTTGGGGTCGAGGCTCAGCCACACGGTCAGGAGGCCGGATCCGGTTCCGAGGACTCCACGGCAGCTCACCGTGACCAGGCCGAGCTCTTCGTCGTGGTGCACGAGCTCCCACCGACTGCGCGATCTCACCTCTTTCAGCACGGCATCCCACACCTCGGCGAACGAGGCCGTGTAGAGGCGCCCCTCGGGGCCGCCCGGAGCCCGCGTGTCCACCGATTCGCCGCCAGCGACTCGGCCCGTTCGGTCGGAGTGGGGGATCGTCATGCCGCTCCCATCGGGGACGACGTCGAAATGGCGTCGCCACGTGTTGCCCGCTTCGTGGAAATCCCTTTACGTTCCGGTGATTTCACACGTGGATGAGAACCTCTGAGAAGGTTGTATGCAAGCCATTCTTCCCCTGGCGGGCAAGGGCACACGGCTCCGCCCGCACACGCATACGCGCCCCAAGCCGCTGCTCAGGGTGGCGAACCGACCCGTGCTCGACTACGTGCTGCGCCAGCTCGAGGAGATCGGTGTCGACGAGATCATCGGGATCACCGGCCACCTGGCGCCCACGATCGAGGCGTGGCTGGCGGCGGAGCACCCCGGCCTGCGTTTCCGTCCCGTCCCGCAGGAGCGACAGCTGGGGACGGCCGACGCGATCCGACTGGCCGAGCCCTACGTAGAGGGTCCGGTCCTCATCGTGTTCGTGGACACCCTGTTCGACGCCGACCTGGGGCTGATCCAGTCGAGGCCGGACGTGGACGGGATCATCTGGGCGAAGGAGGTCGAGGATTACCAGAGGTTCGGGGTGATCGTGACCGACGAGCAGGATCACATGGTCCGGATCGTGGAGAAGCCGTCGGAGCCGATCTCCAGACTCGCCAACATCGGGCTGTACTACCTTCGCGACTGGAAGCTGATGTTCGAGGGCATCGCTCACGTGATGGACCAGCCGCCCAAGCTGGGCGAGTATTTCCTCACGGACGCGTTTCAGTACATGATCGAACACGGCTCCCGGCTGCTCACGGCCGAAGTCGAGCACTGGTGGGATTGCGGGAAGCAGGAGACGCTGCTGGAAACGAACCACGAGGTGCTGCGGTCGGGCGGTGACCGCGAGCCCGAGGTGACGAATGGAGTTCGCGTGAACCCTCCGGTATGCGTGGCCCCGGACGTCGTTCTCGAGAACACGGAGATCGGCCCCAACGTCAGCATCGCGGCGGGGTCGACGGTGCGGGGAGGAAGCCTTCGTGACAGCATCGTGGGCGAGGGCAGCGTGCTCGAGAACTGCGACCTGCACGACAGCCTGATCGGCGACCACGTCCGGGCTGCGCGCCTCGTCGGGACCGCCTCCGTGGGAGACCACGGGCTGATCGACGGTGGCTGAGATGGCGCACCGGTTGTCCAGGGACCCCGGAGGTAAGGCGTGGATCCAAACGAGCTGATATACGACTGGAACCGTTTGCCCGGCAGCTTCGCCTATGCGGGCGTGGACGTCGAGCTCGATGACGAGACGCTCCGGGACGGCCTCCAGAATCCGACCGTGATGGACCCGCCCATCGAGCGGAAGATCGAGATGCTGCACCTGATCGCCGAAATGGGGATTCAGGCGGCGGACATCGGTCTACCGGGTGCCGGTCCCCGGGCGCGGGAGGCCGTCATGGCCCTAGCGCGCGAGATCGCCGACGAGCGCATGCCCATCGCTCCGAACTGCGCTGCGCGCACGGTGAAGGCCGACATCGCGCCGATCGTGGATGTAGCCCAGGCCACGGGACTGCGCATGGAGGTGGGCGCGTTCATCGGCTGCTCGCCCATCCGCCAGTATGCCGAGGGCTGGGGGCTCGACATGCTGCTTCGCACCACCGCCGAAGCGGTCACGTTCGCGGCCGAAGAGGGCCTCGACGTCATGTACGTGACCGAGGACACCACCCGGTCGCGCCCCGAGACGCTCAAGCAGCTCTACACCACGGCCATCGAGTGCGGCGCCCGCAGGATCTGCCTGGCGGACACGGTCGGACACGCCACCCCGTTCGGCGTGCGGCAGCTGGTGCGATTCGTCCGCAAGGTGATCTACGACTCGGGCGAGGACGTGAAGATCGACTGGCACGGGCACCGGGACCGGGGACTGGCGATGCCCAACGCGCTGGCCGCGATCGAGGAGGGCGCCGAGCGCATTCACGGGACGGCGCTGGGGATCGGCGAGCGGGTGGGCAACACGGCCATGGATCTCCTGCTCGTAAACCTGAAGCTGCTCGGGATGCACGACGTGGATCTCACGCGCCTGCCCGAGTACTGCCGGGTGGCCGCGGAGATCTGCGGAATCGAGATTCCGCATTCCTATCCGGTCATGGGCAGCGACGCTTTTCGCACGGGCACCGGAGTGCACGCATCCGCCATCATAAAGGCCATGAACATGGGCGACGAGTGGCTGGTGGACCGGGTGTACAGCGGAGTACCGGCTTCACTGTTCGGACTGGAGCAGAGGATCGAGGTGTCCCCGGTGTCGGGCCTGAGCAACGTGCGTTTCTGGCTCCGGGAGCACGGGTACGATTCCGAAGACGACCGCCTGTGCGACGCCGTGTTCGCCCTGGCCAAGAGAAGCGATCACACGCTGACGCGGCAGGAGATCGAGGACGAGATCGCTGCGCTGACGGGAGGTGCCGATGCGTGAGATCATGCACGGCCGGCGCCTGGGGGGGCTGACCACCGTCTTCCTGGGCCTGATCGGCGTGTTCGCATCGCTCACGCTGGTGGCGGTCTCACGCGGCGGACTCGCGGCGACCTTCGCGATCGGCGGCGTGGCTCTCGTGCTGCTCGGGCTTCGAATCCTCCCCGGCAGCGTTCGAAGTGAGGCCGAGTGAGACTCCCTCTCCCGGCCTCTGGTGGTACCTTTTCACGTCTCCAGGTGTAGTCACGCGTATCATGAAACCAAATGGATCCATACATCGGCGGCGGCTCGCCGGTACGGCGGCCGCGTCACTCGCGCTCGCTCTTTCCACGCCCGCGTTCCTGAGCGCGCAGGAATCGGCCATGCCGCACTTCCCCAACGGCACGACGGTGGTGCTCGTGCCCGTTCAGTCCACTCTACCGCTGGAGGACGGCAGCTGGCCGGGCCTTTCGCGTACCGAGGAGGACGCGCTCCGGACCATGGATGCGGAGCTCGAGTTCGCGTTCGGCGAGCGGCGCTCCGCGGAAGACTGGGTGCTCCCTTCCGAGCTAAGCCGCGTGGTTGAGCGGAATCCGACCTTGGATATCAAGCCGGAGCGCATGGCGTACAGCCCGCTTCTCGTGCCGATCGAGGACCGCAAGTACATCCCGGAGCCCCTGCACACGCAGCTGAGGACGCTGGCCGCTTTCTTCGACACTCGGTACGTGGTGGTGCCCGTCCGCCTGACGGTGGAGACGGAATCGACGGATGGCGCCCGCTCGGGTTCGGCCGTCGCATACTCGGGAGGCGATGCGGTGGCTCCTGCGCAGCGAGCCTATCTGCTCACTGCCATGATCGACATCCGGCGCTCGGATGTCCTGTGGCTCGGTGAGTTCGTGGGCGAGCCGGGGGCGGCTGATTCCGGGGCCCTGCTGGCGACCCTGGCCAGCCAGGTCGCCGCGCAGCTCGCTCCGTGAGCCGCGTGCGCCGGGCGGCGCTGACGGGCGCGCTAGCCCTGGCCCTGGCCGCCACCGCCGGATGCGACCGGCCGGAGGAGCTCACGCTGCCGACCGCCGAGGACCTGGTCGGCCTGTATGGCGACGGACCCACGGTCACGCTGAACGGCAACGTGGTGGATGTCGAGGTCTACCAGCCGGCTGACCAGCTTCGACGCGGAGGAGCCACCTGGGCCAGGGTCGGCCCGTTCATCTACCTGTTCTCGCCCCAGACCAAGGAGCTGTTCGAGTCCTTCTCCGGTATCGGAGGGGTGAGGGTGACCACGACGGACGGGCGGGATCGCATGGTAGCCCGAGCGATGCTGCCTCGCGGGGCCCTGAACAGCCTCACCTGGCCGCGGGCCTTGAATCTGGTGGGGAAAGCCCGTCTCGAGGGCACGAGCCGTCCCAGCTACATCCTGGACCTCATCGAGTACGGTGAGGAAACCGCCGAATTCGAATACAGTGACCGGTACGTGAAGGGCGGGTCCTGATGACGCACACCGTGACGCTCATTCCCGGTGACGGGATCGGACCGGCCATCACCGAGGCCACGCTCCAGATCCTGACGGCGGCGGGCGCCCCGATCGAATGGGACCGGCAGGAAGCCGGCCTCACGGCGGCGGAGCACGGCCACGATCTCCTCCCGCAGGAGACCCTGGACTCCATTGAGCGGAACCGGTTCTGCCTCAAAGGGCCTCTGACGACACCGATCGGAGCGGGCTTCCGGTCCATCAACGTCGCGCTGCGCAAGCACTTCGACCTCTACGCGAACGTGCGTCCCACGAAGAGCATCGCTCCCGGGGGGCGCTACACGGACGTCGACCTGGTGATCGTGCGCGAGAACACCGAGGGACTGTACGCCGGAATCGAGCACTACATCGGCATGCGCCAGGACCCGCGCGCCGTGGCCGAGTCCGTGATGCTGATCACCCGCTACGGGTCGGATCGGATCGTGCGTTACGCGTTCGAGTATGCGCTCCAGCATGGCCGCAAGAAGGTGACGCTCGTCCACAAGGCGAACATCCTCAAGTACACACAGGGGCTGTTCCTCGAGGTCGGACAGGACGTGGCCAAGAACTACGCGGGGGCGATCGAGTTCGAGGACCGGATCGTGGACGCCACCGCCATGCAGCTGGTGCTCGATCCGTATCAGTTCGACGTCATCGTGACCGAGAACATGTTCGGGGACATCCTCTCGGACCAGGCGTCCGGTCTGGTGGGCGGCCTGGGCTTCGCTCCCGGCGTGAACATCGGCAAGGACGTCGCGATGTTCGAGGCGGTGCACGGGTCGGCGCCCGACATCGCGGGACGCAACATCGCGAATCCGACGGCGCTTCTGCTGGCCGCCTGTCTGCTGCTCGACCACCTGGGTCTGGTGGAGACGGGCTCCCGGATCCGCGACGCGGTCAAGTCCGTCGTGCATCGGGGTGAGAAGGTGACGCGCGATCTCGGCGGAACCGCCACAACCACGGAGTTCGCTGACGCGGTCATACGGGAGATGAAGGGCGATGCCGAGGACGTTTGACGTCACGAGCGGGCCCGCGCCCGATGCCGACGAGGAGGCGGGCACCGCGATCTGCGAGCGCTGTGGCCGGGAGGTGGCGGGAAGCACGCTGGACCGTTGGAACTGGTGCAAGTCCTGCCGCGCCATGCTCGACCGCAAGGTGCGCACGGGCCAGTACGTGGTGGCGGCCGCCATCACGCTTCCGTTTCTCATCTGGATCCTGGTCGGGGGCACGGGGTCCGTGCTGCCCACGTACGCGTGGGCTCTTCCTCTGCTTGCCGCGTGGTACCTGGGGTCTCGCATCGGCCGGGTCGTGGTGCGGAACTACCTGAGGGCCCAACCGGGCGCGTAGCCGGAGCGCTCCGGCTGGCTTCCGGGAGCCGCAGGCGATAGCATCCCCGCCACTGAGAATTCGCAGTCATTCAGCAACGGACGTGACGAGGTGACATGAGCTTCGAAGGCGTGGATTTCTACGATATCGACGGCCTGCTGACGGAAGAGGAGCGGGCGGTTCGGGACATGGTTCGTGACTGGGTGGACGAGGAAGTGATGCCGGTCATCAACCACCACTACATGGAGCACAGCTTCCCCACCGACCTGATCCCCAAGATGGGCGAGCTGGGCTTCTTCGGCGCCAACCTCCCGGAGGAATACGGGTGCGCCGGCCTGAACAACGTGGCCTACGGCATCATCAATCAGGAGCTGGAGCGGGGCGATTCGGGCCTGCGCTCGTTCTCGTCCGTGCAGGGCGCCCTGGTCATGTATCCCATCTACGCCTTCGGCTCCGAGGAGCAGCGCCAGGAGTGGCTGCCGAAGCTGGCGACGGGCGAGAAGATCGGCTGCTTCGGCCTCACCGAGCCGGACTTCGGATCCAATCCTGGCGGCATGCTGACCCGCGCGGTGAAGGACGGAGACGAGTGGGTCCTGAATGGCGCCAAGATGTGGATCACCAACGGCTCGATGGCGGATGTGGCGATCATCTGGGCCAAGACGGGTGACATCGACGACGTCTCGTCCATCCGCGGGTTCATCGTCGAGACGGACCGGGACGGATTCAGCGCCAAGGACCAGGAGGGCAAGCTGTCCCTGCTCGCGTCGGACACGAGCGAGCTGGTGCTTCAGGACGTAAGGGTTCCCGATTCGGCGCTACTTCCCGAGAGCGGAGGCCTGAAGAGCCCCCTGATGTGCCTCACCCAGGCCCGGTACGGGATCGCCTGGGGCGCGGTCGGCGCCGCGATGGCCTGCTACCGGGAAGCCGTCGACTACGCGAAAAACCGGGTGCAGTTCGGGGACAAGCCGATCGGCGCCACTCAGATTCAGCAGGTACGGCTCGCCGAGATGCTCACCGAAATCACCAAGGCGCAGCTCATGGCGCTGCAGCTCGGACGGCTCAAGGACGCGGGCAAGTTCACGCCGCAGCAGGTGTCGATGGCGAAGCGGAACAACGTGGACATGGCGTGCGAGTGCGCGCGCGAGGCGAGGCGGCTGCTCGGGGGCAACGGAATCCTGGTCGAGTACCAGTCGATGCGTCACATGGCGAACCTCGAGTCCGTTTACACGTACGAGGGGACGCACGACATTCACGGGCTGATTCTGGGGATGGAGATCACGGGGCTTCCCGCGTTCGAGTAGGGCGCGGCCCGTCCCGCTGAAGAAAGAGCCCGGTGCCGTTGGTGCCGGGTCAGGCCTCGGCGTCCGGGGGCAGGGCCGTGCGCCGCTTCTGGTCGATCAGGGACTCCGTGAACTCCTGGCGCTCGGCCAGGAAGTCAAGCCTCTGATCCAGTCCCTCGAACTGGTTCCGCATTTCCATCAGCTCGACCTCGATCCTCGCCAGGAGTTCTCGATCGGGCGTGCTCTCGTGCCGGATCCTCACCCACTCTTCAATGGCCTTGCCCAGTCGGCGACTGATGGGAAACAGCAGGATGAAGGTTCCGATCAGGAACACCATCGTGAGGATGGCCAGTAGCTCGGCGATCGCGTACGGCATGGGTCTCTCCTCGGCTGTGCCCGTGAGTGGGCATTGCCCACTTACCTACGCCGGCCCCGGAGGCGCGGTTTCAGAACTTGTGCGAGCCTCGGACCGAACGTAGCATCTCGTCACCCTCATGCGCCCGTAGCTCAATTGGATAGAGCGTCTGGCTTCGGACCAGAAGGCTGGGGGTTCGAGTCCCTCCGGGCGTATCGCACCAACTCAGTCTCCTGGCTCACAGAAGATGGTCGAGGGGTTGTCCTGCGCTTGCCTTCGGCAATGCTCGGAATGCTGCTTCGCAGCAGGTCCTGCGCTTGCCTTCGGCATGCTCGGAATGCTGCCTGCAGCAGCGGTGAGTCCCTCCGGGCGTGCTTCAGTCTCGGACTTCAGGTCTCGGGATGATCCGGGCCCCTCGCTGGTAGGTCGCGTACTGCCACATCCACTCGAAGAACACCGCGACCCGGTTGCGGAAGCCCACCAGCGTCATCAGGTGCACGAACAGCCACATGAGCCAGGCGATCAAGCCGGAGGCGCGGATCGGACCTGACATCGCGATGGCTCGCCTTCGGCCGATCGTCGCCATGATTCCCTTGTCTACGTATCGGAATGCCGGTCGCTCTGCGTCGTCTGCATCCTTGCCGCACTCGCGTCCGATGATCTTCGCGACATGCCGTCCCATCTGGATGGCCGCGGGCGCCACGCCGGGCACGGCCTCGCCGCTGGACTCCGACCGGGCGGCGTCCCCGATTACGAAGGCCCTCGAATGTCCGGGCAGACTGAGGTCGTCGCCAACGATGGCACGTCCGTCCCGATCCAGCTCGATGGCTGGCCTCACAGCCCTCAGCAGCGGGTGACCCGCGACTCCGGCCCCCCACAGGACGTTTCGGGTCTCGACCGTCTCCACTCCGAGGGGCCCGGCGATGCGCACGCCGTCTTCGCGCACGTCGAGCACCCGCGACTCGAGGCGGACCTCGACGCCCAAGTCCTCAAGCTGACGCTTCGCGCTATCCGACAGCGCAGGAGTGTATGCACCGAGGATCCGGTCCTCGGCTTCGACCAGCACCACGCGCGACTCGGCGGGATCGATGCGTCGGAAGTCTCTTCGGAAGACCCGGTGCGCAAGCTCCGCCATCGCCCCGGCGAGCTCCACGCCCGTCGGGCCGCCGCCCACCACGACGATGGTCATGAGTCGCCGACGCTCCTCGTCGTCCGTCTCGTTCTCGGCGCGTTCGTAGGAAGTGAGGATGTGGCTTCGGACGCGGAGGGCGTCATCGAGCGTCTTCAGCCCGAGTGCATGCTCCGACCATTCATCGCGGCCGAAGTACGTGGTCACGCCTCCCGGGGCCAGGACGAGCCAGTCCCACTCGATCTCGACGTCGGAAGCAGCTACCGTGCGGGCCTCGAGGTCGACGGCGGTCACCTCCGCCATGTGCGTCCGTACCCTCGCATACCGGGAGAGCACGCTGCGAATCGGGGCCGCGACGTCCGGGGCGGAGAGCCCGGCCATCGCCACCTGGTAGAGCAGGGGTTGAAACAGGTGGTGGTTCTGTCGGTCGATCAGAACGACCTGGGCGTCGCCCCGGAACCGCTTGCAGAACTCCAGACCCCCGAAGCCCGCGCCGAGCACGACGATCACGGGGCGACCGTCCACCGGCCGCGGCGCGCGTTGACGCTGGGACGACGCGGTAGTCAAAGCGCGGCGCCCTCCCGCACCATGGCCTCGAGGGCCATTCGGGGACAGACGTGGCGGTCCAGGTAGTTCATGACCGTGTCCGCCAGCCCGCGGACATTCTTCTCCACGCCTTCCTCCAGCGCCGTCCCGTCCTCCGCGAACGCCTGCTGCACTCCCGCCACGGAGATGGGTCCAGGAAGCACGAGACACCCGACGTGTGAGCAGATGGACCGGAGCATCTCGAGGGACTTGATGGCTCCGATCTGTCCCGCGGCTACGCCCAGCAGGGCCACCGGCTTGCCGCTCATGGCCGATGGGAAACCCATGTTCTCGATCATGAGCTTGATCACGCTGGACAGGCCTCCGTGATACTCTGGCGTGCAGAAGACCAGCGCGGTGGCCTGGCCCACAATTTCCTGCATACGCTCGGCATCTGGGGAACTCCCGGTTCCCGGGGGCGGAAGCTCCATGTCCGCCGGGTCGATCACGTCCACGTGCACGTCCCGGGACCGAAACTCGTCGACCAGCAGGGCGGCAGCCTTGCCCGTGTAGTTGCCGTTACGCACCGAGCCAAGAAGCACCGCGATCCGGATTCCGTCTTCGTACATGTCGTCTCTCCTCGAGTCGGGGCTCACATCGGGCTCCTGCGGGCCGTGCCGCAGCGCATCCAGGTCTTCACGCGGCCCGAATTCGGGTCGGCCGGCAGCACGGCCTTGTCTGTCGGCACGCGCTCGGGATCCTCCGAGGCCGCGTAGGCCAGCATGGCGGCCAGCGTCGCGTTCTCTTTCAGGTCGTCGAACACGATCTTGTCGTATGTGTCGCGGTTCGTGTGCCAGGTGTACTGCCGGTACTCTTCGTAGCTCGACTGGAGCCGGAACGCCGGGACGCCGTGACAGACGAACGAGGCATGGTCGCTGCCGCGGTTGTTCTGGGCCCCCGGGAACTCCAGCGTCACGTGTCCGCTGATCTCCGACGGTACCCGCGCCATCCAGTCGGCGATGTGTGCGCCCGCCAGCAGGAACCCCTGGCCCTCGATCCGTTCGACTCTCCAGGTTCCATTGTCCTGGTTGAACGCAACCTGAAGGCCCTCCAGGACCTCGGGGTGATCTTCCACGAAAGACCGGGACCCGATGAGCCCCATCTCCTCGGCCCCCCAATGACCCACGAGGATGGTCCGCCTCGGCTCGGGGTAGGCTTCCTTCAGGAGGCGCATGGCCTCGAGCATCATGATCGTGCCCGTTCCGTTGTCGGTGGCCCCCGTGCCCGCGTGCCAGGAATCGAGGTGGGCGGAGAGCACGATGTACTCGTCCGG
>JAMJQR010000248.1 GCA_023554335.1 Candidatus Benthicola marisminoris | reverse complement strand
CCGTTAGGTCTACGGGGAGGAGAAGACTACTTGGCCGAGACTCTGCGCGAGGGTTTGCGACGAGGCCTTACGGCGTCGAGGACGGCATCAGGATGTAGCGCCGCGATGCGCAGCAGCACACGCGCCGGTCCTCGGGGAGTTCGCCGGCCCTGCTCCCAGTTCTGGAGCGTGCGGACGCTGATTCCTAGCAGCGAAGCGAATTTGTCCTGCGAGAGGCCGTACGCCTCCCGGATCGCAGCTACGTCCTTCTCCGGAAGCTCGAAGCTCCGCGCTGCCTCCTCCGACTTGCTCAGGATTCGGCCGCCCTGGCGAACGCTTGTCTCGAGCTCGGCGAACAGGTCATTCTTCACCGGTATTCCTCCTCGACGATCTGGCGCAGGACCGCCTTCTGCTCCGGGCTCAGATCGCTCCGCTCGTTCTTGGCGAAGACCATGAGCATGAGGATCGTCTCGTGAGCGCCGGCCCAGTAGTAGATGACTCGTACCCCGCCGCGCTTGCCCCCGCTAAGGGTTCGCCAGCGGATCTTCCGCAGGCCGCCGGTTCCGGAAATCAGATTCCCTGCTTTCGGATCGGCCGCGAGACGCAATTGCAGAAGCCGGTAGCTCTCCGGATCAAGAAGCTGCTGCACCCGTCGGGAGAAGACCACCGTCTCCTGATACAGCACTTTTTGATTATACGCCATTGGCGTACCTACGACAATGAGTGTCCGAGACCTGACTCACGCCTCGAGCTGACGCGTTAGGTTCAACGTGCGGACAACAGACGACCTTGGCGCAGCTCAAGCGCCGACCGTTAGAACACCTCCGAGCGTGGAGCAGGAATCCGTGGCCTCAAGAGCGATCTGGTTGGGTTTGGTGTCGATCGTTCTGGTGTTTGGTGGCCCGGCGCACGCACAGACGATCGCCATCACGGATGTGGCGGTGGTGCGGCCTGAGCACGATATGATCGAGCCGGGGATGACCGTAGTCGTCGTTGACGGACGGATCACAGACGTCGGGATTCGCGAATCCGTCCCGGTTCCTGAAGGTGCGACCCTGGTGAGTGGCGAGGGGCGCTTCGTGATCCCCGGGCTTTGGGACATGCATGTCCACTCTTCGACGGACTACAACCAGCGGCAGGTCTTCCTTCCACTCTTCATTGCGAACGGCGTCACAGGCGTTCGCGACCTGAACGGCGATTGCTTTGACCCCTGCGGCCCGTTCGAGAATCCGATCGATACCGTGCGGGCTTGGGCACGAGACATTGCGGCGGGTTCGCTCGTTGGTCCCCGGATCGTCGCATCCAGTCAGATCATTGGTCCCCCGGAGCCCGGGGATTCGTCGAGTGTCGAGGCGCCCGTAACGAGGGAGCAAGGGCGAGCCCTGGCACGAGAGCTCGCGGCCCGCGGGGTCGACGAAATCAAGGTGTATGACGGGATCCCCGCGGAGGCCTTCTACGGCCTTCTGGAGGTTGGCGGCGCTCTCGGGTTGCCAGTTGTCGGGCATGTCCCGCTGGCGGTTCCTGTCACGGAGGCAGCATCGGCAGGGATGCGAAGCATGGAACACCTTTTCGCCGTTGTTGACCAGTGTTCGGCCACCGAGGGCGAGCAACGGACTGCCGTGGTCGAGGCTCGGGGAAAGGGAGACTTCGAGAGGGTCTTCGCAAACCTTCTCACGAGTTTCGAGAACTTCAGCCTGGAGAAGTGCCAGCCGGTCTATCAGTCACTTGCCGAAGCTGAGACGTGGGTTGTTCCCACGCTTGTCGTCCATCGTGCGCCTGGCGACGTAAGGGCCTGGCGCCGGCACCCGGGCATCCGGTACCTGCCGCGCAACGAACTCGAGTACTGGATGGGAGCGGTCGGGGGAATGATTGGACTCCCGGGCGGACTCTCGCACTGGGACTACGTGCAGTATCGGATTGCACTGATCGCATGGGATCTTCACCGCGCAGGGGCCTCCCTGCTCGCTGGCTCGGATGCTCTAGCGACAGGGGTCTTTCCCGGCTTCGGCCTGCATGATGAGCTGGAGTTGTTGGTCGATGCTGGCCTGACCCCTGCCGAGGCACTTGTGGCGGCGACCGTCGAGCCAGCACGGTACCTGACCGCTACTGACACTCTGGGTTCTGTGGTGCCCGGCAAGGTGGCCGATCTGGTTCTACTCGATGGCAACCCACTTGAGGACATCGGCAACACCCGACGAATTCGAGCGGTTCTTGCTCGGGGGAGGCTATTCGATCGAGAGGCACTGGATGGCCTCCTGCGGCGGGCGGAGCAGGCAGCTATGGGCCGGTAGGTGACATTGTTCTAACAAGGAATTGCTGCAGTCGCGGGCTGTCTGGCAGGTAGGTTTCGCTTGTTAGCGGACAGGCCGCGCAGCAGAATTCCGAGACGTTAGGCATCAGCATTTACTGTCGGAATGCGCTTTGGAGAAATGAACAACCTAAGGTCCATCGCGTTGGCATTCGCGCTTCTGCCGAGCCCCCTTCTTGGCCAGTCGGAGGCCGTCGTCAGGCGACTGGTCCTGCAGGGGGTCAGTGTGGTCGACGCTTCGCTGGAAGCCTCCTCCCGGCCGAACCGGACCATCGTGATCGCTGGGGGCACGATCGAGGATGTGTTCGAGACGGGGGCCAAAGACGTTCCGGCTGATGCGGAACTGTTGGACTTGCCCGGACGATTTGTAGTACCAGGCCTGATCGACGGGCACCAGCATTTCTCGCTGGGCTCTACAGAGCGGAGAATGGCCCGCCTCCGATTCCTGCTTCGGGCGGGGATCACAACCGTCCGCGACCCCTCGGGCGATGCCAGAGTCCTGGGGTACCTGGGCCTTCAGGCCGAAAGAGGCGAGATCCTGGCGCCTGAGATTTTCTACGCGGCTCTGATCGGTGGACCGGGGTTCTCCGAGTACGGCCCGGTCGCCGCGATAAGTGATGGCTACACTCCCGGCCTGGCGCCCTGGGTGCGCGAAGTCGGGGATACGACGGATCTGGAGCGCGTCATGATCGAGGCCCGGGCGGTGGGCGCCCGGGGTATCAAAATGTATCGGTACCTCTCGCCGGAACTGACGTTGAAGGTAGCCGAGGCCGCCCACGCGGAGGGCTTGTTGGTGTGGAGCCACGCACGTATTCGGGGGCACAACGGTTCAGATATATGGGCTACCCGACCTAGTCAGGTGGTCCAGGCTGGCGCGCTCGTTCTGTCACACGCCGGACATTTCGCTTGCGAGGTCCAGCCCTGCAGGAGTGGAGAGGAACGAGGTCGTGCAGTGGCCACGGTCCCACCAGACCACCCGGCGATCCGGGCCGTGCTCCAGGACATGGCCGATCGGGGTACGATCCTGGACCCCACGCTGGTGAACGCAGAGGTCGCAAACGACGAAGCCTACTGGCTGCGATTCGCCGCAGAGGTGACGAGCCTAGCGATCGAGATGGGTGTCCCAATTATGGCGGGTCCCGACATTCCCGATAACCCCGACGACCAAGAGTTTCCGCTCCTGAATCGCGAACTCGAACTCCTCGTGTCCGAGGCGGGCCTCTCTCCGTGGGAGGCCCTGGTAGCCGCGACGGCAACGGCAGCCCGGGCGATTGGTGAGGAACGGCGTCGGGGTATGATTCAACCGGGGATGAGGGCGGACCTTGTGGTCCTCGAAGCTGATCCATTGTCGGACATCCGCGCCCTCCGGAGCCCAGCGGTGGTCATTAAGAACGGGGAGATCGTGTCGCAGGCACGGTGAGGATGATTACCGCCGAGACTGCTCAACATTTCGCCCCGAGCCTCGTCGCGACGACCGGCCCATGGGGAGCGTGGTTCACTCCCTTATGTGGGGCTGATGCCTAACAAGGAATTGCTGCTGTCCGCATAAGCTGGGCGGGCACCTCGCTATCGCTCGCTGGCGGAGTTGGAGCTGCGGCAGCAGAATTCCGAGCCTTAGACGGATGGAATTACGCGCAGACTGCCCCGTATGGGCAGGGTGCCGAGCTACGGGACCCGGGGTGGCGCTACCTATGCACAGGAGCCTTTTCGATGCAGCCCCCTCGACCGATGACGATCGTCGTGCTCGCAGCGATGGTCTACCCTCACACTGCCTCCGCGCAAGACGTACGGCCGATGGCGCGTGCGGAGTTCGATGCGCTGCTTACAAGCGTCAATAATGCCGGACGATGGGGCGATCAGGATGAGCGCGGCACCTTGAATCTGATCACGCCCGATGTGCGGCGTGCGGCATCGTCGGAGGTGCAGACCGGCATAACGGTGTCACTCGCGCGCGAGATGGTTCACGGCGAACCACCAGGGGGCTTCGGCCCGATCACCGTGGACGTGACGGTTCTGTCCGACAGCATCCTCGGTCCCAGCGACGGCTCGGTTGTCTGGGCTGCCGAACAGACGACCCTGTTCTACCACGGCTGGAGCTACACGCATATTGACGCGCTGTCGCACCTGGCGTATCGCGGCCGTGGTTACAACAATGTGCCGTCCGCACATGCGCCACCGGTTGGCCAGACGCGCAATTCCGTAGCGGCTATGCGTGGCGGCATCTTCTCGCGAGGGGTGCTGATCGACCTGCCCGCATTGAAGGGCGTGCCGTACGTCGCGCCGGGAGGTGCGATTACGGCAGATGATTTCGAAGCGTGGGAAGAGCGTACTGGTTTGCGCGTGCGCCAGGGCGACATCTTACTCGTTCGCAGCGGCCGCTGGTCGGAGGCGGCAAGCGCGGCGAACGTCGCCGGATCGGCGGGGATTCACCCTGGCGCCGCCGCGTGGCTCCACGCGCGCGGCGTAGCCGCCCTGGGCGATGAGGGCGGCACCGACACCACGCCCACCGCGGTCGCAGGCATCAACTCGCCGCTGCACGTACTGGCGCTGGTAGGAATGGGCATGCCGCTGATCGAGAATCTTGACCTCGAACGCCTTGCGAGCGAGGCAGCGGCACAGAACCGATGGACATTCCTCCTTGTCATGGCGCCGATCAACGTGCGCGGCGCGACCGGATCGGCCCTTAATCCCATAGCCATCTTCTGAGCCGACGAATCTTGCTGGCGAGGCATATCGAGTTTTGCCTGAATGAGATCCCAGCCGGGAGAGGTATTGATGTCCATCAAGCGCATATGGCACGGCTGGACCACGGTTGAGAACGCGGATAGCTACTGGAGGGTTCTGAGCAGGACGGTCATCCCTGGTATCGAGGCGAAGGAAATCGGAGGTTTCCGAAGGATCGAGGTTCTACGTCGTGACGAGGAGTCCGAGGTGGAGTTCGTCACGATCATGACCTTCGACTCTCTTCAAAGCGTCGTCGACTTCCAGGGTGAGGACTACGAACGGGCTTACGTTCCCGACGTTGCGCGCGCGGTCCTCAAGAGATGGGACACAACTGCTTCCCATTACGAGGTCCTTGAGCAGCGATCAGCCTGACACGTGTCTGATTCGCTCCAGGATAGAGGCTCTAATGAAACTAGCGATTCCCTTAGTCTGCCTCTGTCTCCTTGGCTGCCGTGTTGAGACCGCGCAGAAGCCCGAGCCCTGGGCCACGCTGCCGGTCTCGGATTGGCCGGACTTTGTGCTGACCAACGATGTGCATTTCGCGGATACCACGTTCCATGGATTGGCCAATGCATTCCTGGTGGATCTTGGTAATGACACCGTCGGTGTTACCGCAAAGCACATCTTCATGATTCTGGGCGAGCGACGTGGACTGACCTCGATTGACCCTGGATCGGGCTTCATGCAGTGGGACCTCCGATCGCTGAAGCCCGGGACGCAGGGTTTGGAGGCCGTGACGCTGATCAACCGGGATCCGCAGGAGCCGATTGGGGACTTCAACAGTCTGAAGGTTCGGGACTGGCTCGTATTCGACGTGGACGCCACGGGAATCGACGTGCATCCTTTGCGCCTCCGATCTGTTCCCGTGGAGAAGGGGGATACCGTCTATGCCGTCGGTCGGAGCCAGGCGAATCGGCAGAGCCCGGACCCGACTATTTTTCCGTTGCGCGTCTATCAGGCTTTGGGGCCATACTACCATGTACAGTCGCTCAATCCCGGAGCGGATCCCGCCGGGACGAGTGGTTCACCTGTCATCGACGGCGGTGGGTTCTTGATCGGGCTTGTCTCGGGTGCAGTGGGAAGGCTCGGGGTCGTTTCCAGTCTCGACTACCTCATGCAGGTTCTCGATCACTATGGTGTTCGAGGCGTCAGATCCCCGTCCAAAACACGGCGCGATCCCTGACCGGACTGCACCCGACGCTCCGCCTGACGCGTTCTTGATTCCGGGCCGGCAGAATGTCCAGGAGGCGGCCTTGCCGCTCCGCAGGGACACGGGCCATCCGGTAGCCAAACGATGGGGAGGCCATGTCAGAATTGCACTGGACCGAGATCGATCGGGTCAAGACCGTCTGGGCCGACGCCCCTCCACCGCTCCGGGCTGGACTGTTGTTTCGAACCGGGCGGATCGATGAGACCCTGCTCACAGCTGGACACACCCATCTCATCGAACACCTGGCGCTTCCGTCCGTGGGCTCAAGTACTCAGCCGCAAAACGGATTCGTCGGCGGCGCTGCCACCGGCTTTCTGACGATGGGGCAATCTGACCGTGTGGTAGAGTTCCTGTCGGGGGTCTGCCGTGCCCTTTCATCCCCGCCCTTTGACCGCCTCGACGGCGAAAAGCAGGTGCTGGCCGCCGAAGAGGCGGCGCGGCCTTACGACTTTCAGTCACGCCTCCTGACCTGGAGATTCGGAGCGACGGGATACGGCCAGCTAGGTATGGCCGAACTCGGCATTCCGCGGGCGGAGCCAGAGCAACTGCAGGAATATGCTTCTCAGCGATTTACGAGAGAGAATGCCGTTCTCTGGTTGTCTGGCCCGCCGCCTGCCAATCTTCAACTCGATCTGCCGAAGGGAGAGAAGCAGCCTCTTCCTCCCCTGGCCTGCGTTCAGGAGGAATTCCCATGCTGGTTCGTGGACGATGACTGCAGGGGCATGGCTGTGGGAACTATCGTACCGAGAGTCGCGGCCTCCATGCCATTCCTCTTGATCGCATCGAAGCGGATCAACATGCAGCTGCGGACCTCCAAGGCCATCAGCTATGCGCCCTCGGTGTTTTACGATCACCTGACGGCCGACACGGCGCACCTCGTTCTGTACGCGGATTCCGATTCCGACCGCCGGGAGGAATTGGTCGATGCATTCGCCCAGTTCTTCGTAGGGCTCGGCGAGGTGGAGGAATCGGAGGTCGAGATGGCACGAGACCTGATTCGGGATAATTGGACTGGAGACCTCGCACCGCCTGCGGCGGATCGAATGATCGACGACGTGCAGCGCGCAGCAATGGACTGGATCCTCGGGCGCAAATTCGAGACGGTTGAATCGCTCGCAGAGGAAGCGCTCACCGTTTCGAGGGAAGACGTTACGGCGTTCGGCCGGGGGTTGGAGCCGACCGCGATCTTCGCGCTGCCCCGGGGCGTGCCTCTGCAGCCTTGCTTCGGCGACCGGGCGCTGGCCTCGCTGGGCGCCGAGGTACAGGGACGCGTGGTTCGAAGCGTCGATGCACCGGTGAACCCGGAACGGCTTGCATACGGGCCGGAAGGAGTCAGCGTGCTGTTTCCTGATGGCTCGCACTGCACCGTGCGATACAGTGAACTGGCGGCTGCCCTGTACTACGACGATGGAGCCGTGGCTCTGGTCGGCCACGATGCTGCGACGGTTCTGATCGAACCCACGCTCTGGCGCGACGGCCGCCACGTCTGCCTGCAGATTCGCGAACACGTTCCTTCTCACCGTGTCGTGGATGAGCGATCGCGTCCTGCAGATGCCATCCCCAGACCCATGACCACGGCGTGGCAACGCTTTCAGGCGCGACTGACAGGTCTCTGAGTAGCCGCCCGATCTGCGCCCGCCCCCTCCCCGTCGGAGCAGGGGGCGGGGTCGCAACTGCCGTCGCGAGGACTCAGGCTGCTTCCTCGCCAGCCGCCATTGCGGCCGTCGCCTGCTCCAGACCCTTGGGGTCTTCAAGGAACATCGCGCCCATCTGCTGAGAGACGGGATCCGGGAAGATCTCCTCTTCGCCCGCTTCAAGGGATCGGAGAATCGCCCGTGCCACGTCGCGGGCCGAAGTCTTCTCCATGGGCACGTCGCGCGCCATCTCGGTGTCCACCGGTCCCGGATAGACTCCTGCCACGAAGGTGCCCTGACTGCTGAGGCCGGTGCGCAGCGCCTGCGTCACGGAATGCACGGCCGCCTTGCTGGCGCTGTACGTCTGGAAGAGGGGGAAATTCACCAGGCCGGCCACGGAGGCCACGTTCACAACCGCGCCGCCGCCGTTCCGCGCCAGAACTGGAGCAAAGGCACTGCTGAGGGCGAGGACGCCAAAGTAGTTGACTTCCATCTCGTGGCGTGCGTGGGCGAGGGCATCGGGATCGGTGATCGATGTGCCCACGGTCCCGGCGACGCCTGCGTTATTGAAGAGAATCGTGGCATCGGCGGCGGATGTCGCAGCTCTCCCTACATCCTCGGGCTCGGTGACATCGAGCTTCAGTGCGACAACGCGACTCCCCCACGTCTCCCTCAGATCGTCCAGCGAATCCGGATTCCGCGCACCGGCGTAAACCTTCGAAGCGCCTGCCGTCAGCAGCTCCTCCACCAGCGCTCGTCCGATACCCCGGTTCGCACCGGAAACGACGGCAACCGAACCCGCAATTTTCTCGACTGACATAATGTCCACCTTTCTTGACTGAATGATCAAAAACGACACGAAACGAAGACCCGCTCTGCGGCCTCTCGCCGGCATGTGCGGGGTTAGAGTCGATCCAGTAGCGCGTCCACTGCAGCCCTCAGTTCCGCTTTCGTCGCGTCACCCCGAGCCAGCACCGACAGACCGGAAAGCTGGGCGGTCAGCGCCGTCGCCGTTGCCTCGATCGGAACGTCGGAGGAGATTTCCCCCCGCTCACGGGCGGTACGAAGCGCGGCCTTGAGGGACTCCTGGATCTGCTGGTTGGAATTGGTGCACCGGCTGGCGACGTCCAGGTCTTCTCGCCCATGGTCGACCAG
>JAMJQR010000247.1 GCA_023554335.1 Candidatus Benthicola marisminoris | reverse complement strand
ACCTCGTAGTGCCAGATGTGCAGGCCCGGATCTATGAGCGCGTTTGCGCGCGTCGTGGTCGTCTCTTGCATGGCTCGGTCACTTCAGGAAGAAGTGTTTCGGTCGCGTCCCGGCGTCGGGCAGGAGCGCGTACGCCTGGCGCGTCCTCACCAGCCTGGAGATCTCGCTCTCAGGATCGTTCAGGTCCCCGAAGTAGATGCTCTTCGTGGGACACACGTCCTGGCACGCGGTCGTGTAGCTCTCGTCCTCCATGCGGTGCGCGCAGAACGTGCACTTGTCGATCGCCCCGCTGCGCGGATCGATGAACCGTGCGTCGTACGGGCAGGCCGCGATGCAGGCCTTGCACCCGGTGCACTTGGAGTCGGTGACCTGCACCGTGCCCCCGGGCCCGTAGTGGGAGGCGCCGGTCGGGCACACGGACACGCAGGGCGCGTCCTCGCAGTGGTTGCAGCGTTCGGAGCGGATCTCCATCTCGAGGTTCGGGAACGAGCCCGAAGTCGCCGTGAAGATCCAGTCGCGAGAGAAGCCCTCGGCCACGTCGTTCTCGGTCTTGCACGAGATCACGCAGGCGGCGCAGGCCACGCAGGTGCGCGTATCGACGGCCATTCCGTAGCTCGGGGCGCTCATGCGACCACCTCCTCTGCTACGGGCTCGGACTCACTCACGTCAGCCGCGCGCAGGAAGGTGACGAAGTTCACGTTCATCCCCGTACCGCCCATGATCGGATCGACCTTGTAGCGCGTGATCAGCTCGTTGTCGTCGATCCCCTTCCCGTGCACGAACCGGAGCTTCGGCGCCCGCCGTCCGTACCCGTGCACCACGTAGATCGCGTCGGGCCGGATGCGGCCGGTCACCTTGACCGGGGCCGAGAAGCTCGAGCGCTTTCCGTCCTGGTTCTGCAGGTACACGCGCTCGCCGTCCTCGAGGCCCCAGCGCCGAGCCACGTCCCGGTTCACCCACACCTCGTTCTCGCGGTAGACTTCCGAGAGCAGGCGGTTGTTGGTGGTACGCCCGAAGGTGTGTACGGGGGCGCGCCCGAACAGAAGGCGGTAGTAGCCCTCCGGCGGCTCCTCGAGGGCCGAATGGTCGTAGGTCGGCATCGGGTCGAACCCCAGCGAAGCCAGCCGCTGCGAGTACAGCTCGATCTTGCCCGAGTCGGTCCAGAACTCGGGTACCGCGCCCTCCTCGAAATAGAGCGGACCCGGCTTCGCCCGAATCACCCCGTCTCTCCGCATCACGTCGCAGTCCAGTCCGGCGGCTTCGAGGCGGGTCTTCGCGTACTCCTCCGAGTCCTTCCACGGGAAGAACTCCGGCAGCCCGATCCGCTGGCCGAGCTCGCGGGCGATCCACCAGCCCGGCTTGCTGTCGTACATCGGCGGCACGACTTCCTGGCGCACCGCCACGTACGGCTCGCGCCACCAGGGCGAGTACAGCTCGTCGCACCGCTCCAGGTACGTGGCCTCGGGGAGCACCACGTCCGACCACCCGACGATCTCGGCCGGCAGGACGTCCACCGTGACCAGGAACTCCAGCTCCTGGATCGCCTTATACGTGTTCTCCGGATCCGGAAGCGTGGTAGGCAGGTTCGAGCCATACACCATCCACGCCTTGATCCGGGAGTCCCCGACCACGCCCGGGATCGTCGCGTCGCACACGCCCTGCGCCAGCACCTGGTCGGCGAGCGGGTAGTCGCTGGCCGCCGGCCGGTCGGCGGCCTGCTCGTCGTGCGGCAGGTAGCCGGGATACTCGTACGGCGGGATCGGAAGGTGGGACGGGACGAAGAAACCGCCCTTGCGGCCCCACGAGCCGAGCAGCGCGTTCAGGATCGCGATGGCCCGCGACCGCTGGGTGTCGTCTCCGTACCAGGTGACGTGCCGGCCGGGGTGGACCAGGGTCGCCGGCCGGGCGGCGCCCATCGCTCGGGCCGTGCGCCGGATGACGTCGGGCTCGATTCCCGTTCTCGGATACGCCCACTCCGGCGTAAACGCCTTCACATGCTCCGAGAGCTGTTCGAATCCGTAGGCGTACGTCTCGATGTAATCGCGGTCGTACAGGCCCTCTCCGATGATGACGTTCATCCACGCCAGCAGCAGGGCCGTATCGGTTCCCGGCTTGATCGGGAGCCACCAGCGCGACTTGGAGGCGGCGACCGAGTGACGCGGGTCCACCGTGATGATGTCCGCGCCGTTTCGGATCGCGTCCGCGAAGTCCTGTACCTGGGTGTTGTGCATGTTCTCGCCCAGGTGGCTGCCGATCAGGACCAGGCACCGTGCGTTCCGGATGTCCGTGTTCTCCGGAGAGCCGACCCCGGACCCGAACGTGAGATCGAAACCGACCTCGCGCGGACCGCGACACTGGGCGTAGGAGGGCGCCGCGATGTTCGGAGAGCCGTACGCCTTGAACAGGTGCTTCATCCAGCTTCCGCCGTACCCGTGCGAGAACAGCGCGAGGGCTCCGGCGCCGTAGCGGGCCTTGATCCGCTCGAAGTTCTCGCCCACCTCGTTCAGGGCGGCGTCCCAGGAGACTTCCTCGAATACCTGCGACCCCCGCTCGTCGCGGCGGATCATCGGCTGCTTGAGTCGGTCCGGGTCGTACAGGAGGCCGGTACCGCCGGTACCGCGCGGACACAGGTGCCCGTTCGAGAGCGGATCCTTGGGGTTCCCCTGGATCTTGGTGACCCGGCCGTCCTTCACGTGCGCCAGGATACCGCACTTCCAGAAGCACAGCTCGCAGAACGAGGGCACTACGCGATCGCCGTCCGTGCCCGGGTTCTTGATCGGATTCCCGTATCGACCGTACCAGTCGGTCGTCAATCCGCCGGCTACGGCAGCGCCGGCGGCGCCGTACGAGCCGATGCGGATGAATTGCCTACGCTTCATGGCTCGCTGCTCCCGAGACCAGGCCGATTTTGTGGTTGAAGCGCTCACCGGTCTCCGGATGCACCCATTCACACACTGCGTCCATCAGGTGGTGGGCGACCGGCTCCACGAGCTCCAGGTGGACCTCGGTCCCCTGCCGCCGGGCGATCACCAGGCCGGCCGCTCGCAGACCCGCGACGTGGCGGGCCACCGTGGACTGGGGCCAGCCGAGCTTCTCGATCAGGTCGCGCTGGGTGGGATACAGACCGGACCCGAGCATGCACGCGATCTGGAGACGCCCCGGGTGAGCCAGGGACTTGAAGATCCGGGCCGCGCGATGGATGTCCTGTGCGTCGGTCGGCATGTCGCCTCACTCGTTTCCAGGTAACCGGAAAACCGGATATTTCGGGCGCTTGAGAAGCCGTCGGGCTCCGTAGAACCGGACGGCGTCATTCGTGAATTATTTCACAAGGAAAAGATACGGATATCCGGATAGGCGACAATCGTACGTAAGTACCCAGCGCACTGGGGGGTTGTGCGCTGCTCAGTCGTTACGCGCGTGCCGCACCGCGTAGACGTACGTACGGGACAGCACCCGTTCCGCCATGCCCTGCACCTGGCGGTTCATCCACGCCGCGGTCGTGTCCCAGGCGTGCGCCCACGCGAGGAACAGCGGCCGGAAGACGGCGAAGCTGAACAGAAAGCCCAGGGTGAGGACGAAGAGGATGGGAACGGCCCACACGGCGACGATCAGAGAGACTCCGATCAGCTGGAACATGGCAACCTCCCAGAGGCTTGGCCTCCACTAGTTCCTACCCTGAATCTGCAGCCGCGGTCCCGCCCGTGCCACCCGCGACTAGAGGTCGTCGCCGAATCGCTCCACGAGGCCGTCGTCGATCGCGTCCGGGTGGACCATGTAGGCGAGCACCCGCATGGCCATCCAGTCGCCCCGGATCCAAACGTAGCCGCGGCGTCCCGAGCTCGTCCCGTGCGAGTTCTTGATCAGGTACCAGTCCTGGCCGTCCACGACCCTATGGTCTACCGCGAGCACGAGGTGGTCGTCCGTGGTGCGTCCTTCCTCGAAGTCCACCTGCCGGGATTCCTGGCTGATCACGCCGTCGGTGAGCAAGTCGGGGTGCACCACTGCGAGACCCGCGCCATTCCAGGACGCGCCCTTGTCGCCCCAGTCCGTGTCGATCACCACGGGATACCCTGCGTCGAGCGCCTGGTTGATCGTCTGCATGTAGTCGTCCAGCGGCAGGTTGTAGTACCCGTCGAAGTCCCACCAGTTGTCCGGGACGTCGAGCTCGCCGCGTCCGAAGAACGGCATGTCGGTGTAGGACGTGATCTCCCAGTAGACCTCGGGATCGAGGCCCAGATAGTCCGTCGCGTACTCGACGGGGGTCATCGTCTGTCCCGCGACGGTGATCGTCTCCGGAGGCGGCGCGAGGTGCCGGTCCAGGACTTCCCGGATCTCGGCCACGACGGCTTCTTCGTTCCAGTCACCGCTCTCCTCGTGCGCCTCGAGGACCGCGTTCAGCTCGGTTCGCATGGCGCCGTAGTCCTCGACCACCGCGAAGTCGGCTTCGGGAACGATCCCGTACTCCGCAACAAGCCAGGTGACGTCGTGACTCAGGCCGCCATCGGTAAAGCGAGCGTTCTCGCCCTTGCGCCGCGCGTATTCGCGGGCCTTCTCGACGTAGGCCCAGTACACGACGTAGTACTCGGAGAGGTCGAGGTCTTCCCTCGCCTCTTCCAGCTCGTTTGCGACCTCTTCGTTGGTCCGCAGCACCTCGGACTCGAAGAACGCGACGGTGGAGAAGCTCCAGCAGCTTCCCCCTCTCTGCCGCTTGATCGGCGTGTGGTCGATGTCGGTGCCCAGCCAGTTGGGCGCCTGGATGTCGTCGAAGAAGGCCTCTCGCTCCTGCGCCTCGGGGCGCGCCTGGCCCTGTAGGGCCGAAGGAACGAGAAACAGGGCGAACAGGAGGCCGGCGAGCCGGCGCGCTGGGTATCGCATGAGAAGCTCCGTCTGCAGGTCCAGGCCCCACCCGGTCCGCCGCGGGGCACGTCGACGGAGGTTTGGGAGGCAAGACTCGTGCGGCTGTCCCGCGTCCAGGCGACGCCCGGAGCAAGAGACGCGGCAAGCGCAGCAATACCCGGAGTTGCGCCGATGAACAGCTGCGTGGCGCGCGCGCGGCAGGCCTGGATGCACCCTCCCGCGGGCCCCCTGGAGCGTCATGTTGTCGACGCCTGAGAGCCCGCGGGTGACAGGGTGTCACATCCCCGGGGACCCTACTTCTGCTCGTCGAGCCGGATCCGGGTGCGCGAGTCCGAGGTCACGATCTCGATCTCACGCCCGGGCTCGATGATGTTGACCACGACCGAGCCCGCGCCGCGCACCTCCACGCTCGCGTCGCCGACGAGACCTGAATACCGGAGCTTGCTCGTACCTCCGCGAGCGTACACCCGAGCCAGCTCCCCGCTGGTTGCCCTCGCGATCGTGCCCGCCACCGGGGGTGGCGGAGGCATGTCGGGGCGTTCTCCGGCGGTGGCGGTGGTCGTCCGGGTCTCTCCCCCGCGGCGGTACGTCCAGCGCACGGTCTCCCCGGGCTTCACGGACCCGAAACGGCTCCCGCCCTCGCTGTCCACCAGCGTGTGGCCGTCGATTTCCAGGAGTACGTCGCCGCGCCGCAGGCCGGCGGCAGCCGCCGGGCTTCCCTCCTCCACGGAGCTGATCTCGGGCGGAGAGCTGAACTCCCACTCGGACTCGCCCGTCTCTTCGTCTATGCTCCAACGGCAGTTGGTGCACTGAATCCCGATTCCGAACCAGCCGCGCGGCAGCAGCGTGTACGTGGGCCTCGGTACCGGGCCCACGGCGACGGCCACGCCCGTCGCAGGGGTGGGTGGGGCCTGCGGGGCCACGGCGGCCCGCGGGACACCGACGGCCACGCCGGTGCCGGGCGTCTCAGGTGTCGGCGGCACATCGGCCAGAGCGGGAGCGTCCGCATGCGTCCCGCGGCGGGAGCACTCGGGCTCGGGTACCACCACGAGGGTCCGCTCGCGGTTTCCGCTGCGCACCACCACTGACACGGCCACACCCGGAGCCAGGTTGCCGAACCTGCGTCCCCCCTCGCCCGTAGTGATCAGGTGCCCGTCCACCGCGACGATGGCGTCCCCTTCCCGGAGCTTGCCGTCCACCGGAGAGCCCGGCCTCACGGTCCGAACGATCGGCTCCGAGCTGAAATTCCAGACCCGTTCACCGTCGGACATGGACATCTGGCAATTCGTGCATTCGAAGCTGGAGATCCCAAGAGCGCCGCGTGGCGGTAGACCATCGGGGCACACGGCGCTTGAGACGCCGACCTGGCCGTCGAGCCGCGCGGCCGATGTGAGTACCAGCACCAGTACCAGACCCAGAATCACGCTGCCGTTCCTTTTCCCGTTCATCCCGTCCTCCCCACGTCTCAAAACTCGACCAGGAGCTGTGATTCCGCCCCGTAGTCCGATGATTCCCGCGCCTGCGCCTCGAATCCCTGTAGGATGCGAGCCGTCAGAACGTCGTCCGGCGCGAGGCGGACGATCTCGTTCGCGGCGGCCCACAGAGCCGTCAATGCGACCTCGAGAGCCTGGCTACTGTCCGCCACGGCACCGCTGGTCTCCGCGAGTGCGGCCAGGGCCGCCACGTAGTCCGATCCGGTCCTCTGCACCTGTGCCGCCAGCAGCGCGTCGCCATCCTCGAACACCGTCTGGAAGGCGTCGGCGGTCTGCCGCGCTCCCAGCACCTGTCCCACCGACACGCCTCCCGCGAACAGGGCGATCGAAGCAGCGATCGCCGCGACCAGCTGCCACCATGGGCGTGGAACGGCGGCCTCGCGAGAAGGCGCCTGACCGACGGGCGCGGCGCCCGCCGCCAGCAGCCCTTCCTCGCGAAGGGCCTTCACCGTCCGCTCCTCGAGCAGCTCGCCCGGGTTCGCCTCCCGCGGAAGCGCGTCGAGAGCCTCGCGCTCGGCCCTACTCAGGTCTTCGTTCCGTGTCTCAGTCATCTCACTTCTCCCAACGCGGAACCAGGCGGATTCAGCAGGCGGCGCATCGCGCGCCGGGCCGAAAACAACTGGCTCTTGGACGTCCCTTCGCTCACGCCGAGCGTCTCGGCGATCTCGGCGTGCTTGAATCCCTCGATGTCGTGCAGGATCAGAACGGTGCGGTGGCCCGGCGCCAGCATCGCGATGGCCCGCTCGAGATCGATGCGCGCTTCCCGGGAGTCCGGGAGAGCCGGTCCGGCCGCGTCTTCAGCCAGGTCCGTCCACCGGCCGCTCGTGCGCAGGCGGTTGCGGCACAGGTTGAGCCCGATTCCGGTGAGCCACGTGCCGAATCTCGACTCCCACCGGAAGGCGGACAGGTTGCGGGTGGCGCGGATCCATGCCTCCTGCACGACGTCCTCCGCTTCCAGCTCGTCGCCGCCCATCACGCGCAGCACGAACTGGTACAGGCGGGGGGTGTGCCGACGGTACAGCTCGCGGAACGCCGACTCGTCGCCCGAGCCGACGATTCGACCCGCCAGGTCCTGGTCGCTCGTGGGTACCACCGCTTGCGCTCTCATCTCGATATTGAGTGTCGCGAGCCGGAAAAAGGTTTGTTCGCGCGCCTCGCGCACTCGGGGGCCTCTGCAATTAGGTATACTGGGGTTCGCGATGCTGGCACGCACGCCGTCCTTCTTCAGGAAACTCGATGATTCGGTTCACGAAGGGACGGTGTCTCCCTGCACCCGTCGCGCTCGCCACGCTTCTGGCTGCCTCCATGCCGTCCTCGGCCTTCGGCCAGGGCTCGGCTCCGGACGCAGAGATCGCCGTGGCGGCAGAACCTGCGGCCCTGAGGTTCGCTCCGGGTGAAACGGCCACCTACAGTGTCGCGATCGGTCGTTTCCGGATTGGCGAGGCCCGTCTCTCGGTCGAGGGTCTGGAAACGATCGGCAACGTCGACGTCGTCAAAACCAGCCTCGACGTCGAAGGTGGGCCTCCGTTCTTCCGGGTCGAGGTGGACGTCTCGAGCTGGGCGGAGCCGGGGTCGATGCGGTCCCATCGGTTCGAGCGGAACATCCGGGAGGGCCCGAAGAGATACCGGGATCGCTACGTGCTGAACCAGGAAAGCGGAACCTACACGGCGGAGCGCTGGTCCGAGGACCTGAAGTCGTTCGAGCCTTCGACCGCGGAAACGAGCGGAGCCATGCCCGCCGACGCGATTGACGAGATCGCCGTCCTGTACCTGGTGAGAACGTTGCCGCTCGAAGTCGGCGACGAGTATCGCATGGAGCGGTACTTCAAGCCACGATCGAACCCCATCGTGATCCGTGTCCTGAAACGCGATGAAGTCCGCGTTCCGGCGGGACGTTTCCAGACGATCGTTGTGGAGCCGATCATCCCGGAGGTCGGAGCGTTCCAGGCGAAGAAGAAGCCGCGCGTGTGGATCACGGACGACGAGAGGCGGATCATCGTGAAGGTGCAGACATCAGCGGCGGTGGGAGCGGTGGCCCTGAACCTGACGAACTACGAGACCGGGATCGCGCCGCCGGAGTGACTGAAAGCGCCGCCGTGCAGTCTCCACCACTCTTCCGCCATGTCCGTCGTCCATTCGCCGACCGAGCACGCTTTCAGTCGCGCCTCCAGCTCCCCTGCGGTCTGCGGCCGCTCATTGGGATCCTTGGCGAGGCAGGACAGGATCACCTCGTCGAGATCCTCCGGGATATCCAGCTCGGTGCGACGGGAGGGAGGCAGCGGTTCCTCCTGCACGTGCTTCAGCAGGATGGCGACGGGAGTGTCCGCCGCGAAGACCGGCTGTCCGGTCAGAAGCCAGTACGCGACGCAGCCTACGGCGTAGAGGTCGGTCCGCCCGTCCACGTCCTTCTCGCCCAGCGCCATCTCGGGCGACATGAAGGCGGGCGTGCCGGCGACCGAGCCCTCCTGCGTGAGAGCCGTCGCACCTCCTGCCTCCTTGCGAGCGGACTTCACGAGCCCGAAGTCCAGCACCTTCACGAAGTCGAGGTCCGGGCCCAGCCGGCACGTGAAGATGTTGGCAGGCTTCACGTCCCGGTGGATCATGCCGCGGTCGTGCGCTTCGCCGAGCGAGTGGCATACGCCGCGCAGCAGGTGGACGAC
>JAMJQR010000246.1 GCA_023554335.1 Candidatus Benthicola marisminoris | reverse complement strand
TTTCGATACAAGGAGATCGCCGCCGCGGTCGGCGTTCGATCGACCTCCGTTGGAGCGCTGGTGGCCCGGGCGCTCAAGCGATTCAGCGCGGCCTATGTGGCCGTGGGAGAGACCGATGCCGCATCCCGATGACGGGCAGCTGCTGGCCTGGATCGACGGCGAGCTGGAGCCCGCAGACGAGAGCGGTGTATCCCGGCACGTGGAGTCCTGCGCCCGGTGCAGCGGGCGTGCGGAAGCGATGCGCCTCGAGTCCCAGGCCTTCTCGCACGCGGTTCTGGCCCTGGACGTGGAGGCTCCGGGACTTTCGGATCCGGGCCCGATCCCCGTGGCAGCTGCGCTTTCGCATCCGGGCTCGCACCGGCTGAGACGGACGGGCTGGTCGCTCGCGCGGGCCGCCGGCCTGGTGCTCGTGGCCGCCGGTGCCGCGGCGGCGCTGGTTCCGGGATCGCCGTTCAGGGACTGGATCGAGAGCACGTTCGTCACGGCTCCGGCAACCCCGACCGGAAGCGTCGAGTCCGCGGTGCCGGAAGACGCCACGGGTGAGCTGGAGACCGCGGGGCCGACGGCTATCTCGGTCGAGCTTCCCCGCGGCGAGCTGACCGTGAATCTGCGCGGCTTCGGCCACAGCAGTAATGTACATGTGAGGCTCAGCGGTGAGCGGCGTGCCTCCGTGCGAGTGGAAGGCGCCGCGGTCAGTCCCCGTTTCGTCACCGGCCCGGGGACGCTCGAAGTGATCGGTTCGGGGGAGGGCGAGATATGGGTGGAGCTGCCTCGATCGGCCAGCGAGGGTGCCGTCCTCGTGGATGGGGAGCCGGCGGTGCGCCTGGAGGGCGGCCGGATGGTGATCCTGTGGCCCGAAGCGGATTCACCACGTGGGGAAGCGGTGTTCCGGATCGGCGACTGACCGGCCGGACGGGGGGCGAAGGGTGAGATGAGCGGCCTTCTCGCGCTCGTCGCCGGAATCGGCCTCGCCGTTCAATCGGCCCCGCAAGCCTCGGTTCGAGGCCAGGTTCGGGCCGCAGCCGATGAACGGCCGCTCGCGGGAGCCGCGGTCAGGATCCTCGACCTCGACCGCGCGGTGGTGACCGACGGCCGGGGTGACTACGTCATTCACGGCGTGCCACCGGGCGAGCACCGCATTCGCGCCTCCATCATCGGCTATTCTTCTCTCGAGGTCGTGCTCAGCGTACCGGCCGAGGCGCACCTGGCCGTCGACTTCATCCTCACGGTCCAGCCCGTCGAGCTGCCGCCGGTCACGGCCGAGGGGGTTCCGGACGGGGTCCGAGATCCGACGGACCTTTCACCCGATCTGGCCCCAGCGACCGGAACCGCCGTGGTCCGGATCCTGGATTCCTCTCCCGGTGTGTCGGAGACTGGAATCGCAGCGACGGCGCTGGCCCTGCTGGCGTCGAGCCGTCCCTCGCCGGACAACATCCTGTTCGTCCGGGGCTCCGGCACGGCGCTGGACTTCGTGTTGATGGACGGGGCCCCCGTTCACTCGCCGCTGCAGCTCGGAGGGCTGCTCGATCCGGGCCTTCCGGCGACGGTTGCGAGCGCCACCCGGTGGCATGGCGGGGCTCCTGCCCGCTTCGACGGCGGCCTGTCCGAGGTCCTGACGCTGGAGACCGGAGGGAGTCCGGAGGGACCGCCCACCGCGGCCGCCTTCGTGGACCTCGTATCGGCCGGAGCGACGTTCCGTACAGGAGGGGGGACGGCTCGCGCGTCGTTCTCCGCCCGCAGCCTGCACGGCGGCGGCTCGGGGGCGTTCGTGGACGGTTCGTTCCCGCAGCGGTATGCCGATGCCGTCACGCGAGTCGATGTCGGAATGTCGGGCACCGACACGCTGAGCGTGAGCGGTTTCTGGAACCGGGAAAGCGTAGCTCTGCCCCGGACGGCGCCCTCCGGAGTGGCCCCCGAGTGGGGCAACACGGCCGGATCTGTGCGGCTCCGGAGTCACCTGGAGGTGGGCCTGCTCGAGGCCGGGGTCGCGTCGGGCGAGTTTCGGAATCAGCTGCCGATCGGCGCGACGAATCCGGTGCTCGCCTCTGGAACGACGCGCCGCACCCGGGTCACGTTCGACATGCTGGGCGAACGGCAGCGGGTCCAGTACGGATTCGGCATCCACCTGGACCGGCTGGCCCTCTCGACCGTATTCGCCGAGGGCTCGGACTCCGAGCGAATCGAGTTCGGCCAGGGGAATTCGGCGGTGGCCCTGGCCGGTTACTTCGACGCAGGTCTGCGCGTCGCACCCGGACTCCGGCTCTCCGCAGGCCTGCGGGGCAACCTGTACTCGGGCCGCCTCGGGGAAGCCCTGTCACCGCGCGCCCGGCTCGAGTGGAACGCGTCGCCCGCGCTCCTCGTGACCGTATCCGCCGGACAGTTCCACCAGCTCGTGGTGGCCCCGGACACGTCCGTGTCGGCGTCGGCAGCCCTTCTGGCTTCGACGGAAGCGCAGCAGCTCGGCGCCGTGTTCACGACCATCGCGCCGGCGGAGGCCTCCCACGTCGTCGTGGGCTTCGCGCACTCCGCTGCGCCCGGCTCACAACTCGGCCTGCAGGGCTACTGGAAGACCTCGCGCGGCCTGCCGGTGCTCGGCGGAGCGGACCTTCAGGACGCCGGCTTCGACATGTGGCTGACGCAGCCCGCGGGTCGAGTGATCCTGTGGGGGAACTACTCCATGGCGTGGGCGTGGACCGAGCTGGTGGCGGGCGAACGCACCGACATCTTCTCCGGCCGCCATTTCCTGCGGGCAGGGGCTGCGGCGGATCTTGGGCGCGGTGTCCGCATCGAAGGCGATATCGCCTACGGAGCGGGTCTGGAATTCGGCGAGATCCCGCGCCCCGGACCCTCGAATCTGTCTGCCGTGCCAGGGAAGGGACCGGCCGCGGCGGAGGGAAGTCCTCCGTCCTTCGCCTCCATTCCGGGCCCGGGGCCGATCACGCTTCCCTCCATCCTGGTGACGGTCCCGGAAGGGCAGTACATCCGGGTCAACCTGCGAGCGAGCGCCAGGTTGGACAGCCACCTGTTCGGCCGGCGGACGGTCTTCTATCCGTACGTGCGGCTGATCAACGCGTTGGACCGGGCGGACGCGATGTTCTACCAGTTTGACCAGGCCACCGATCCGGTTCCGCAGGCCTTCGGAGCCGTGCCGATCCTCCCGGTGATCGGGGTGGAGTGGCGGATGTAGGCTTGCTCCGAGCCGGGCTACCGGCCCGGATCGCCGGCCACCAGGAACGAGACGTCATCCCCCGAGTCGATCTCGGCGGGCTCCTCACCGGGCTGGAACAGCCGCCCTCCACGCTGGCCCTCCACGCGAGCCGAGTCTCCTCGGACCCTGAGCATGGCGCCCTCTCTGAGTCCCAGCACGGGCTGCGAATTGAAGTGGTGGAACTCCCCGATACGGGTCTCCCTGGTTTCGCCCATGTGACGCGAATCGGGATCGGGATCCAGGTAGTGAGGATTGATGTTGAAGGGGACGAGTCCCAGCGCATCGAATGAGGGCGGCATGACGATGGGCATGTCGTTGGTGGTGCCGATCGTGAGCCCGGCCAGGTTTGAGCCCGCGCTCGATCCCATGTAGGGCATCCCGGCGAGAGCCCGGGCGCGAAGCGTCTCCATGACGCCGGCAGCGTACAGCTCTCTGAGAAGAACGAAGGTGTTGCCTCCACCCACGAACACGCCTTCGGCCTCCTGGACGGCCCGCACCGGATCCTCGAACTCGTCCAGGCCCGCGAGGCCGAGGCCCATTTCCTCGAAGCGTCCCTTCGCCAGCTCCGTGTACGCCTCGTGCGAGACCCCGCCCGGGCGGGCCAGCGGGACGAACAGAACGGACCGTCCCGAGAAGAACGCCTGAATGTCCGATTCGGCGTAATCCAGGAACCGGGTGCCGTGCACGGTGGAAGTGCTGAGCAGGAGGATGTCGCGCATGGTCTGGCTCCGTGGCGTTCGGGGTTGCTGCTGCTGCGGCCCGGCGTCTCGGGGCGCCGTGGAAACGTATCTTCGGCCGCCCGCGCTTGCGAGGTGCGTGGCCCGCCCTTCTGTTAGGGCGCATGCAGGAGATGGCGGTGTCCCCGCACGACACGACCGAACTGGCCGCGTCCTTCCTCCAGGCCGCGATTACGTTCGGCCTGGTACTGGTGTGCGGCTACCTCTATGCCAGGTACCGCAAGCCCTACTTCGCGATCTGGGCCCTGGCGTGGTGGCTTTACTCGGCTCGCCTCGCCGTGATCATCGTCTTTCTCATCACCGAAGTGTGGGACCTCCTGTACTGGCACCAGGTCCTGACCGGCTGGACCGCGCTGGCGTTCCTGTGGTCGGCCCTCGTGTTCTCGCAGCGCCTGGTCTGGAGACGCGCCTACTGGGTGCTCGTACTCTTTCCGCCGCTGTGGTCGTACATCGCGATCTACAGGATGGACAACTTCTTCCTTGCCGCCGGACCGGCGGTCCTCTTCCTGAGCCTGGCCACCCTGTGGACGGGCGTCATTCTGTGGAAGCACCACCGGCAGGTCGGATCATCCCCCGCAGCCCTCATGGCGTGGGCCTTCTTCCTGTGGAGTCTGCATCACCTGGATTACCCGTTCCTCCGGGCGCGCGGTGCGTGGAATCCCTGGGGGTACTACCTGGACATCGTGTTCGAGCTGGCAATCGGGGCGGCCATCCTGCTGCTCGTGGTGGAGGACCAGTACCGGGGCCTGTCCGTGCTGTCGGCGCTCTCGGCCGATCTTCAGAGCGGTCGTCGGGAGGACGAGGTGCTGGACGCTCTCCTGGCCCGTCCCCTCACGCTGCCGGGTGTGCGCGGCAGCGCCATCTACCTTCTGTCGTCGGGAAGCGTGGTCCGGGGGGTGGGACTGTGCGCCGATTGGGAGGGATCCGGCCCGTCGGGGGCGGCCCGGGCTGCCATCGGGCGGGTCGTCGAATCGGGGCAGCCGGACGTGATCCGCGGCTGGGCCGAGGAGAGGGGGGGGCGGACCCATCCCTACATCGCGGCTCTACCCATCTTCCTCGGAGACGATGTTCGGGGCGCCCTCCTCGTGGTGGGCAGCGCCCATGATCCGCTGACGGTTCTGGACGACCGTTTCCTGGTCGCCCTCGGCCACCAGGTGGGCGCGGCGCTCGCGAACGCCGATCTCGTTCAGCGGCTCGAGGATCGGACGATGGACCTGGAGAGGCTGGCCGGCCGCATGGTAGAGCAGCACGAGGAGGAGCGCCGCCGGCTTTCGCGTGAGCTGCACGATGAGAGCGCCCAGGTGTTCGCGGCCGTGAAGCTGCAGCTCGGGCTCCTGCGGGAATCTGCCACACCCGAGCAGGAGCCGGCTCTGGAAATGGCCGTGGACCTCGTCGGATCGGGAATCCGCAGCATCCGCAACGTGGCCCGCGACCTCCGGCCCTCGCTGCTGGACGATCTCGGCCTCCTGCCCGCCCTTCAGGCGCTGGCCGACGATTTCGAGGACAAGACGGGGATCGAGACGGTGCTGCTATCGCCCGGCCGGCTCCCCGCCCTGTCGGCGGAGGCGGAGCTGGCGCTGTTTCGCACCATGCAGGAAGGGCTCTCCAACGTGGCACGGCACGCTGGAGCCGGCGTCGTGACCGTCACCCTCGAGGTCGATGACGGAGATCTGCAGCTGAGCGTCCAGGACGACGGGCGAGGACTCGAAGAGGACAGTACCGACGAGCAGCTGCGATCGCGCACCGGAATACTCGGAATGCGGGAACGCGTGGCGCCCCTTGGCGGCTCGGTGGAGCTCCTGAATCCGGAGGACGGCGGCGCTCAGCTCCGGATTCGGATTCCCGTTCCCACGGGTGATGATTCCGCTGGCGGGTCGGGGGCGTTAACGTCCCCCGGACCGGGATGACAGGAGAAGCGGGAATGAGTGACCAAAGCATCCGGATTCTGCTCGCCGACGATCATGCCCTGGTCCGGGAAGGGATCCGGCGGGTGCTCGAGGAAGAACCTCAATTCGAGGTCGTGGCCGAGGCGGCGGACGGAGAGGAGGCCGTGTCGCTCGCCCGCGATCATCGCCCGGACGTCGCGGTGGTGGACATTACCATGCCGGGGGCCTCGGGTTTCGAGGTCACGGCCCGGCTGAAGTCGGAGGCGCCTGCCACGAAGGTTCTCATCCTCAGCATGCACGACGATGCCGAATACGTGATGAAGGCGGTGCGCGCCGGAGCTCTGGGCTACCTGCTCAAGGACGAGGCGGGCCCGGGCCAGCTCCGCGAGGCCGTTCGGACCGTCCATTCGGGCAGCTCGTTCTTCACGTCGGCGGTCGCTGCCCGGCTCGCCGCAGGCCTTCGCGGCGAGGACGGAGATAAGGGACCCGGCCTGGAAGTGCTGACGGCTCGTGAGCTCGACGTCCTGAAAGGAATCGCCGCCGGGCAGAGCAACAAGCAGATCGCGGCCGAGCTCGGCATCAGCCGCCGGACGGTGGAGAGCCACCGCGAGAGCCTGATGCGGAAGCTGGATATCCGGACCGTGGCCGGTCTCACCCGGTTCGCGCTCGACGCGGGCCTCCTGGACGACGCCGCTCCCTACTGACTTGCGGCGGACCCCGAACCCTCGTCTTCCCTATGTCCAAGTAGAGTCTGTGACAAGGTGTCTCAATCCGTAGTTTTTCGGACCAATTGTCAGTAGAATTGCGAATTTTCGTCCCAACCCCCCGCCGGTAACCTCTCTTCACGCTCTCCTTTGAGGCCGGAAGGCCGTCCATCCCGGACGCCCGCCGGCGAGACAGGGTCCCCCTACAGGGCGTCAACGGAGGTTACAGTGCTCTATTCACCCGCTCGAGTGGCGGGAGGTCTCAACCGGGTCCTCTTCACCGGACTCCTTTTCGCATTCCTCCTCGCCGTTCCAGATTCCGCTTTCTCGCAGGAAACTCCCGAAGCCGAGCCGGACAGTGCGGCCGCGGAGCCCGTAATCATGCAGCCGATCGCGGTCACGGCGACCCGCGATCCCAAAGAGCTGTTCGTCATCGCCGCTCCGGTGTCCGTGCTCGACACCGTTGCCCTGAGAACGATCTCGCCGAACACGGCCTCGGACATCCTCAAGGGCCTTCCCGGGGTGGACGTGAACGGGGTCGGTACAAACCAGACCCGTCCCACGATCCGGGGCCAGCGAGGTCAGCGCATCCT
>JAMJQR010000031.1 GCA_023554335.1 Candidatus Benthicola marisminoris | reverse complement strand
CAGGCTGGCTTCGCCGCTGCTCCACCGCTGCGCGGCGTCGCCGTGGGAGGAGAGATGCCCCTGATCCTGCGGGGCCCGGCTCCCACCCTCGCCGTCCCCGACCTCGAGACGTTCGGGATCGGCGGAGGAAGGGACCCGCAGCTCGAATCCACGTTCGCCCGACTTTACCGTGACGAGAGCGGCGACGTCCTGGCCTCCGCAGCCGACGGCTCTTTCGAGGCCATCCGACGGCTGCGTGAAGCGAATCCCCTGGGGTATGCCCCGGCGCCCGGCGTCGAGTATCCGGGAGGAGACTTCGGGCGCTCGATGAGGCAGATCGCCCAGTTGATCAAGGCGGATGTCGGCCTTGAGGTGGCATTCGCAGACGTGGGGGGCTGGGACACGCACGTCGGTCAGGGCGGGGCGAGCGGGCAGCTGGCCAACCGCCTGAGAACCCTCGGTAGCGCTCTGGCCGCCTTTCGGCGCGACCTGGGAGACCGAATGGAGGACGTGATCGTAGTCACCATGTCCGAGTTCGGCCGGACCGTCGCCGAGAACGGCTCGGGAGGAACGGACCATGGTCACGCCAACTGCATGTTCGTGTACGGTGGCCGGGTAAAGGGCGGACGCATTTTCGGCAGGTGGCCAGGCCTGGATCCCGACCAGCTGTGGCAGCGCCGAGACCTGGAGGTCACCACGGACTTCAGGGCGATCCTCTCGGAGCTGGTGCGGGGTCATCTCGGCACCGACGATCTCGGGCAGGTGTTCCCCGGGTTCCCGGAACCAGTGGATCGAGGCAGGGGTCTGCTCGGCTGAAGCGCGTCCCGCCGCTTGTCACGACCCGCCGGGCCGGCGTATTCTGGCGAGGCCGACTCGATCTCCTCGACCCCCGGACCCGGAGGGTGCCTTGACCTGGTTCCTCATATTTCTGGCGATCGTAGCCATTGGCGGCATCACGATCTACAACTCCCTCGTCAAGCTGCGTACGCAGGCGCAGGGAGCTTGGGCTGACATCGACGTCCAGCTGAAGCGCCGCTGGGATCTGATCCCGAATCTCGTGGAGACGGTGAAGGGGTACGCCAGCCACGAGAAGGACACGCTGGAGGCCGTGATCAACGCGCGGAACAGGGCCATGTCCGCCACGGGTCCGGCCGACAAGGCGCAGGCCGAGAACATGCTGACAGGAGCCCTCAAGTCCCTGTTCGCGCTGTCGGAGGCCTACCCGGACCTTAAAGCCGTGGAGGGATTCACCCAGCTGCAGGGAACGCTGGATGAAATCGAAGGCGCGGTGCAGAGCTCCAGGCGGTACTACAACGCCGTGGTCCGGGACTACAACACGAAGGTCGAGCAGTTTCCCTCCGTGCTGGTGGCCAACGCGTTTCGGTTTCAGAAGGAGGAGTTCTTCGAGCTGGACGACGAGGCGCAGCGTGAGGCCCCGACGGTCAGCTTCGGCGACTCCGGGGGCTGATCCGGCGATGCACCTGGTCGCAGTTCCATCGCGCCTGGCAGGCCCGCTTCGGTCCGCGGCCGGCGCGCTGCTCATCGCTCTGCCGGTACAACTGCCAGCGGCACCTGTAGAAGCCGACCCGCCGGCGCCGCTCGTCCGGTCCTGGCATATCGAGGACTTTCGGGCGGACGTGCACGTCATGCGCAGCGGGATCGTGGAGGTCGTCGAGACCCTGCGAGTCCGGTTCGAAGGCTCGTACAACGGCATCTTTCGGACGATACCCGTGCAGTACCGGACCCGGGAGCATCTCAACTTCAAGCTCGGACTCGAGGTCGTGGAGGTGGTCGACGGTGCGGGCGCCGACCTGCGGTACGAGACGAGCCGCGAGAAGCACTTCAGGAAGATAAAGGTCTGGGTGCCTGGAGCCTCGGACGCCGTGCGGACCGTGGTGATCCGGTACCGGGTGGACAACGCCCTGCGCTTCTTCGAGGAGGACGACCAGGCCTGGGACGAACTGTACTGGAACGTCACCGGTGACGAGTGGCCCGTCCCGATCGAGCGGGCGAGCGTGCGGGTGCGGCTGCCGGCCATGGTCAGCGGGGTTCGGGCCCGGGGCTTCACCGGCAGGTACGGTTCGACGGAGGAGTCGGTAGACGTGGAGATCGACGGCTTCCTAGTGGACGTACGGTCTACACGTGGCCTCGGGATCCACGAGGGCCTGTCCGTGGCGATCGCGTGGGACTCGTTCGTCGCGGACTCCGCGTCGGGAGCCGAGTTCCTGATCCGCAGACCCACCTGGTTGGATCGGGTCCGCGGGTTCTTCCGCAGCAACTGGCCCTTCCTGATTCCAATCTTCGCCTTCCTGGCCATGTGGCGTCTGTGGCGCCGGCACGGAAAGGACCCCGAGCGAAGGCCGATCACTCCGATGTACGAGCCCCCGCCCGGGCTCACGCCGTCCGAAGTGGGCGTGCTGATCGACAACCGGCCCGACCTTCGAGACGTTACGGCCATGCTCGTGGACCTGGCAGTTCGGGGCTTCCTGATCATCGAGGAGACCGAGGAGGAGAAGTTCCTCGGCCTGATCAAGGAGCGGGACTACGTGCTCGAGCTGCGCCGGGATGGCTCTGCCGTCGATGAGCTCAAGAGCCACGAGAGAGAGATGCTCCGGGCGCTGTTCGGAAGGCCCTCGGCCGGCGACCGGGTCGCCATGTCGGACCTCGAGAACGAGTTCTACAAGGACCTTCCGGGCATCAAGGATCGGGTCTTCGAAGAGCTGATGAAGCTCAAGTTCTACCGGGCGCGGCCGGACAAGGTGCTGGGGATCTGGGTGGTCATCGCGGTCGTGTCGGGACTGATCGTCGGCGGGGGGGGTACGTTCCTCGGGACGGCCTGGGGAATGGCGCCGCTGACCACCATCGGCGCCGGCATTCTCACGGGGCTCGCGGTACTCAGCTTCGGCATTTTCATGCCGGCGCGCACGGTGGCCGGCACGCGAGCCCTCGAGGCGGCCCTCGGGTTCGAGGAGTTCCTGCAAAGGGTGGAGTCCGATCGTTTCAAGCGAATGATCACGGGCCCCGAGATGTTCGAGCAGTACCTGCCCTACGCCATGGCCCTCGGCGTGGAGAAGAAATGGGCGGCCGCTTTCGCCGACCTCTACAAGGAACCGCCCGACTGGTACCACGGCACGAGCTACCGGGGGTTCCACCCGTCCGTCTTCGTGGGCGACCTGTCCGGCATGACGCAACACGCGGCCACGGCCATGACCTCCGCGCCCCGCAGCTCCGGGGGATCCGGCTTCTCCGGAGGAGGCGGCGGGGGCTTCTCGGGCGGGGGCTTCGGGGGCGGTGGCGGCGGGGCGTTCTGAGGAGGTTCACTACCTACAGCGCGAGGGCGCCGCGGCATGTACTTTGCCGACGTTGCAGCGCTCCGGCGCACTCCGGGGCGATTCCCGAACGGCCGTTCATCAATCAGGACTATACGGAGGAATGGATGTCACTCGATCGACTTTATAGAGCTCTCAAGCACGTGGCGGCGGCGAGCTGCCTCGTCCTGGCCTCCGCCGGGTCCGCGCTGGGCCAGACGGACGGTTCCGAGCGAATCTCCAGCGGGATCGATGCGGCGGCCGAGAGATATGCTGCCGACGTTCAGTGGCTCGCAGACGACGCGAGGCAGGGACGCGGCCTCGGGTCAGAAGGGCTCGCGAAGGCGGGAATGTGGATGGAGAAGCAGTTCAAGACCATCGGTCTGCAGCCGTCGGGCGATGACGGCGGCTTTCGACACGTATTCGGCGTGCCGATCCCGGACCCGAGCAATCCGCACGCTCAAAAGGGATTCGTTTACGCCTTCAACGTGATCGGACGGATCCCGGGCAACGGCGAGCTCGACGGCGTGGTGGTGGTCGGAGCCCACTACGACCACTTGGGCTACGGCGGAGAAGGGTCCCTCGAGCCTGACTCGCGGGCCATCCACAACGGAGCGGACGACAACGCGTCGGGAGCGGCGGCCCTCCTCGAAGTCGCGCGGCAGATGCAGGAACGCCGGGGCCAGCTGAAGCGTGACGTGGTGTTCATGGCCTTCTCGGCGGAGGAGAGGGGTCTGGTGGGAGCCAGCAACATCGTGCGCCGGCCGCCGGAAGGACTGTCCATGGACGACGTGGTCGCCATGCTCAACATGGATATGGTAGGGCGGCTTCGAGACGACAAGCTCTCGGTGCTGGGTGGAGACTCGGCCGAGGAGTGGGACGCCATGGTGGAGCCCCTGTGCGAGCGCTTCGGCCTCGAGTGTGCGATTGGCGGCGACGGATTCGGCTCGTCCGACCAGTCGGCGTTCTTCGCGGCGGACATTCCGGTCCTCCACTTCTTCACCGGTACGCATGCCGAGTATCATAAGCCGAGCGACGACGCGGACCTGATCAATGCCGAGGGCGGAGCGAGAGTAGCATGGCTCGTGTCGGATGTCGCCGGAACGATCGCGAATCGGACCGGGGATTTGACGCTCGTGAAGACCTCGGACGGACCGCAACAGCGAATGGCTCTCCGTGCGCGACTCGGGACGATCCCGGATTACGCGGGCCCCGCCGACGGGTCGCCGGGGCTGCTCCTTTCGGACGTGCGCCCGGACAGTCCGGCCGAAGCCGCCGGCCTCCAGAGGGGAGACATCATCATCCGGATCGGGGAGATGGACATCGCCTCGGTGCAGGACTACATGGTCGTCCTCTCCGAAGCCAACCCGGGCGACACGGCCCCGGTGATCGTGAAGCGCGACGGCGAGGAAGTGGAGCTGGAGGTCACCTTCGGCGCTCCGCGCTAGAGGGATCGGACGGAACCAGAAATGTTGTCACTGAAGACGATCCTGTTTCCGACAGATTTCTCCCAGCTGGCGGACGCGGCGCTGGATCACGCGCTCGCTCTCGCCGACCGGCATGGGGCGGCACTGCACATGCTCCACGCCGTCGTGCTGCATGCGGATGATCCCAACGACCCGGCGCACCATTTCCCCGATGCGGGCGAGATCCGGTCGCGTCTGGAGGAAATCGCCGCCGATCGGATGGCGAGTCAGATCCGGGAGAGGGACGCGGCCGACGTGGAGGTCGTGAGGGCACAGCGTCGGGGCCTCTCCACCGCGCCCGTCATCCTGCAGTACGCAGAGGAGATCGACGCGGACCTGATCGTGATGAGCACGCACGGCCGCCGGGGGCTCGGACACGTGCTGCTCGGAAGCGTGACCGAGGAGATCGTCAGAACTTCGCCGTGTCCGGTGCTGACGATCCGCGGGCGGGACGGCAATCCTCCCTCAACGCGCCTCGAAAACGTCCTCGTGCCGGTCGACTTCTCCCGGCACTCAGAGGTCGCGGCACGCCTCGCCGCGGACGTGTGCAGGGACCAAGGGTCCCGGATGCACCTGGTGCACGTGTTCGAGCAGCCGGTCACGCCGGAGATCTACATCGGAGCCGCACCGGCCGCCGCTCCCTCCTTCGCCACGCTCGAGGGCAGTCTGAGGGAGGCCCTGGTCGGAGTCGCCTCCCGGACCGCGACGGGCGTGGAGTCCGAGGTCCAGGTCCGCGAAGGTCCGGCGGTGGGAGGTATCCTCGATGCGGCGCAGGAGATACCGGCAGATCTCCTCGTGATCGCGACGCACGGGCTGGGGGGGCTTACCCACGTCCTCCTCGGAAGTGTAGCCGAGAAGGTGGTGCGGCGTGCCACCTGTCCCGTGCTCACGTTGAAGGCCTTCGGGAAATCGCTTCTCACATGAACCACGACCCGGCAGCACCCGAAGGGATCGATCCGGCGACTGACGACAGCACATCGGCCACCCTGGATGCGCTCTTCGAAGGCACTCGGGCGCTGGGGGTGCACGAGTCGCTGGAGGAGCTACTCGCCGAGGTTCTCGGTCGCGCCCGTCAGCTGATCGGCTTCGACCGTGGGGCCGTCCTCCTGGTGGACGAGGAGACGGGCCTCCTCACGGTAGAGCAGGCGGTAGGCTACGGGGAGCGGATCGTGGAGATCTTGGCCATCGAGCGCCCGATGGGAGAAGGCCTCGCGGGCTGGGCCGCCGAGCATCGCAAGGCGATCAGGGTCGGCGACGTATCCCAGGACTCGCGGTACGTAGCTGGACGCGAGTCAACCAGCTCGAACATGGCCGTCCCCCTGATCGTCGGGAACCGTGTCGCCGGGGTCATCGCCGTCGAGTCCGAACGGCTCTTCGCCTTCACGCCCGAACACGAGAAGATCCTCACGGTACTCGGCACTCAGGCGGCGCTCGGAATCCTCGCATTCCGATCGCAGACGCAGCTCCGCCTGCGAATCGACCAGCTGAGCGCCCTCTACCGGATCTCCAAGGCCGGGGAGGCCGGCGCCCTCGGGGCCACCCTGAACTCGATGCTCGAGATCACTTCCGAGGTTCTCCCGCAGGGCCAGTGCGCGATTCTGCTCCTGGACGAGTCGGGGCAGCATCTCCGCGTGGCTGCCGGGCAGGGATACCAATCATCCGTGCGCTTTCTGGAGATTCCGATCGGACAGGGCATCACGGGGCGATGCGCCATGTCGCGGGAGACGCAGGTCGTTGACGACATCGAGCGCCTCGAATCCGCCGAGGAGTACATCCCCGGAGTCCCGGGCGCGAGAAGCGAGGTGGCGGTTCCGCTGATCGCAGACGGTCACCTGATCGGTGTGTTCAACGCGGAGTCGGTCCAACCGCGGGCCTTCTCGGAGGAGCACATTCAGACGCTGACGGTCATCGCCCGGCAGGTAGCCGAGGTCATCCGCAGCGCGCAGCTGCTGGAGACCACCCACCGGCTCGCGGTCACCGACGCGCTCACCGGCCTTTTCAACCGGCGCCATTTCAACCAGCAGCTGGAGGACAACGTCCGTCGGGCCACCCGATATGACGAGCCCCTGGCCCTCATCTTCCTGGACCTGGACCACTTCAAGTTCGTGAACGACAAGTTCGGGCACCAGGCGGGCGATCGCTGCCTACAGGCGCTCGCGGAGACGCTGCGCGAGAGCGTCAGGGACAGTGACCAGATCGCGCGAATCGGAGGCGAGGAATTCGCCATCCTCCTGATCCGCGCGGATCGCGACCTAGCCGTCAGCATCGCGGAGCGGGTGCGCAGCCGCATCGATGATCTCGTACTCGAGGAAGACGCGCCCCTCCCGGTAGACCTCACCGCGTCGCTCGGACTCGCTTTCTTCCGCGAGGACGGCGACGACCCGAAGTCCCTGATGCGATCGGCGGACCGCGCTCTGTACATGGCCAAGCGGCTGGGCAGAAACCGGGTGGTCCTCGCCGCGGCCCTCGAGGACGACCTGGAACCCTGATCCGACTGACCCGGTTGCCAATGACACGGAGGACCACATGACCGATGATCTGATTTCGAAGCACTGCGTTCCATGCCGGGGCGGCGTTCCGCCGCTGGCGGGCGACGAATTGTCCGACCTGACCGAGCGGCTGGGCGGGGGCTGGCAGGTCGTCGCCGACCATCATCTGCACAAGGTGTTCTCGTTCCCCGACTTCGTCTCCGCCCTGGACTTCACGAACCGCGTCGGCGCCCTCGCGGAAGCCGAGGGGCACCACCCCGACATCCGTCTGAGCTGGGGCCGCGTCGAGATCGAGATCTTCACGCACAAGATCGACGGCCTCACCGAGAGCGACTTCGTCCTGGCGGCTCACATCGACCAGCTCTAGCGCCGACACGGTGAGCGACCGCGCCGGCCTGAAGGTCCTCTTTCTCGACTCCTGGCACACCGATCGGTCCCGCGGCAGCGGCTCGGCCGTCGCCATTCAGGGTCTCGCCAGCGGGATCGAGGCTCTGGGGCACTCGGTCACGTTTCTGAGGCCCCGCTGGCGTCTGCCCGCTCCGGCCGGCGGGCGCATCCTGGCCAACGTCGGCTTTCGCGCCCGGGCCCGACGGCACGACGCCGACCTCGTGATCGGCTTCGACTTCGACGGCTTCCTCACGGCGCCCGACGTCACTCCGTACGTCGTTTGCCTGAAGGGGGTCATGGCGGACGAGGCACGGTACGAGACGGGCTGGAGCCGCATCCGACACCTGTCGCTCGCTCGGCTCGAGAGATGGAACGCGCGAAGGGCGGCGCGCGTCCTGGTCACGAGCCAACACAGCCGGCGCGTCGCCATCGCTGCGTACGGTCTCGACCCCGAGATCACGCGGGTGGTCCCGGAGGGCATAAGCGTCTCGGATTGGCAGGACCGAACCTTCGGGGGCCTTCCGGCGGATCGCCCACCGGTGATTCTGAGCGTGGCCCGGCAGTACCGGAGAAAGAACACGAGCACTCTCATCCGCGCGATGATCGGCGTGCTCCGGGAAGTGCCGGACGCGCGCCTCCGGGTCGTAGGCGATGGGCCCGAAATGGGTCGCCTCGAGCAGCTGGTCCGCTCGCTCGGGCTCGCCGATTCCGTGACGTTTCTGGGTGCGCTGGAGGGTGTCGACGCCGTACGCGACGAGATGGCCCGGGCCCGCGTCTTCTGCCTCCCATCACGGCAGGAGGGATTCGGCATCGTGTTTCTCGAGGCCATGGCGGCGGGACTGCCCATCGTGGCGGCACGGTGCGGGGCGGTTCCCGAAACCGCGCCTCACGGCGAGGTCGCGCTCCTGGTGGATCCCGACGACGTGGAGGAGTTGGCCTCGGCCCTGGTGCGGATACTCCGCGACGCGGACCTGTCAACGCGGCTGGCCAGGGGCGGGAACGACCGCTGGCTCCGTTTCGACTGGAGCGCGATCGCGGAGCGCTTCCTCGCCGAAGTCGGCCGCTCTTGAACTTGCTCCGGAGCCGCCGGCACGGCGATATTGTCGGCTTCGATCGTCCAGCGTGGGCGGGCCGAGGCTGACCCGTCGATACCTTCATTCTCTCGGACCGATCAGGAGGCTACTGAGCTGATGAGTGATAGCACGGGTTCGGCTCCTCAAACCGCAACGCCCGTCGTTCCGGGCGATACCGCGTTCTTCGGACACCCTCGTGGCCTGGCGACGCTCTTTTTCACGGAGATGTGGGAGCGCTTCAGCTACTACGGCGGGCGCGGGATCCTCATCCTGTTCATGACCGCCGCGATCGCCACGGGCGGACTCGGCATGACGGCTGCCACAGCCGCCGCCATCTACGGACTCTACACGGCCAGCGTCTACCTCTTCGCTCTTCCGGGCGGCTGGGTCGCGGACAGGCTCCTCGGCCAGCGAAGCTCGGTATTCTGGGGTGGGCTGCTCATCGCCGCCGGTAACTTCAGCATCGCGGCGCACGGTTCGCTGGGAATGGCTGCGTTCTATTCAGGCCTGGTCCTGATCGTTCTCGGGACGGGCCTTCTCAAGCCCAACGTGAGCACGATCGTCGGGGAGCTGTACCCCGAGGGCGGGGCACGGAGGGACGCGGGCTTCTCGATCTTCTACATGGGGATCAACATCGGCGCCTTCGTGGCACCGCTGATCTGCGGATACCTGGGCGAGAACATCGACTGGCACCTGGGCTTCGCCGCCGCCGGCGTGGGCATGGTGCTCGGCCTGATCCAGTATCGGCTGGGTTGGGGTCACCTGGGAGAGGCCGGCAAGTTCCGGGAGGAGGCCCGGGCGGGTAAGCCGCAGGCCGTCAAGCAGCTGATGCTAGGCGTGGCCCTCGTCGCGGTCATCGCTCTCGTGCTCTACTGGCTCGGCAGCCGCGGAACGATCAACGTCACGCTCGAGGGCGCCGCGCAGGCCACCGGCGTCATCATTCTCGCCATCGCCGTCCTCTTCTTCGCGTCCGTACTCGCGTTCGGCGGCCTGGATTTAGTGGAGAAGAAGCGCGTGTTCGTGATCTTCCTGCTCTTTCTCGGCGCGGCCATCTTCTGGGCGGGCTTCGAGCAGGCGGCGTCATCTCTCAACCTGTTCGCGGAGCGCCTGACGGATCGCAACGTGTTCGGGTGGGAGGCTCCGGCCAGCTGGCTGCAGTCCATCAACCCGCTGTTCATTATCACGCTGGCGCCGGTGTTCGGCTGGCTGTGGGTATGGCTCGACCAGCGCAAGAAGGAGCCCTCGCTCCCGGTCAAGTTCGCACTCGGTCTCCTTCTCCTGGGCGCCGGTTTCCTGGTGATCGCCTGGGGAGCCACCTACACGGTCGAAGGACAGCTGGTCAGCCCGGGGTGGCTGATCTCCACGTACTTCCTGCACACCTGCGGAGAGCTGTGCCTGAGCCCGGTGGGCCTCAGCAGCATCACCAAGCTGTCGCCGCCCAAGTTCGTGGGGCAGATGATGGGCACCTGGTTCATGGGCGCGGCCCTGGGCAACCTGGTAGCCGGACTCGTCGCCGGGCAGTTCGAGACCATGCCGCTTCCGCAGCTGTTCTTCACAGTGGCGATCAGTGTCGGCGTGATGGGAGTCCTGTTCCTCCTGCTCTCGCGCCCGATTCGCCGGTTGATGGGAGGCGTGCACTAGGATCTGCGGCGTCGGGCACGGCATGTGCAACGCTGCCGCGCGAGATCTGTCGAGGGCCGGTCTCCAATCGGGGGCCGGCCCTTGTCAGAAGCGGCTTTCTGGGGTCCGCAACGCCAGGCGCGGGCCGAATCACCTCCGAACGGGTGACGTGCAGTGATCATTTCCAGTGGCGTACTGCCGTTCGATGAGCGGGTCGGTGGCTTGCGCGCCGGCGGCCTCTACCTGCTGGCAGGCGCTCCGGGAGCGGGTAAGCTCGCCTTCCTCCTCCATTTTCTGGCCGCGGGCCTGGAGGCGGACGAGAAGCTCGCATTCCTGGGCGGTCACTCTCCCGAGGAGTTGTTCGACCGGGCCGCGCACTGGGGCCTCGAGGGCCTGGACAGGGCGTGGCGAGACGGCCGACTGACCGTGCTTGGCTATCGAGGCGAGTTCCCCCGCCGGGTTCTGGAAGCGGCTGGCCCGGACGAGGCATTCGAGGAGCTGCAGGAGGGTCTGGGGGGCGCCGTGAGTCGTCTGGCCATCGATCCCGGGACTCTCCTCTGGGAGACGCGGGCGGGCACCGCCATGGCCGGGTCCTTCCTTCAGTGGCAGGAATCAGCGGGCGCGACGGTCGCGGCAACCGTAGTCACGGATCTGGAAGAGGACCTGCCTCGATCGACCGACTGGGTGGTCCAGCGGGCCACAGGGGTCTTCCGGTTCGGCCGTCTGCCCGGGGGGACGGGCGAAATCACGGTGCATCAGGCACGCCCGCCAATCGCTGATCCGGGTCCGATCATCTTCGAGATGAAGCCCGGCGCGGGCCTGACGGCTCCTGCCGCGGCGACCGGGCGACCGGGTGGAATCATAGCGGACGCGGACCGTCGTCGTCTTCTCGTTCTCCGGATGACGGAAGAGGTGAACGAAGACGTGGACGACTGGTTCAACCGGGAGTACGAGGTGCGGCAGACCCGCGATCCCGCCGAGCTGGAGGCTCTCCTGCGGGATGGCACATGGGGCGGCGTTTGCCTCGCAGTGGAGCGATCCCGCATCGACGAAGCGATTCGTATCTGTCACCGGGTTCGCGGCCTCACCGCGGGGGCCATCGTCGTTCTGTCCCGGGGTCAGCTGCGCTCGTCCGACCGCGCCCGGGCCATGGAGGCTGGCGCCGACGACATTCTCCGCCAGGACGTCGTGCTCCGGGAGCTCAAGTCCAGGTTTCGGCGCGCGGCCGCCGTGGTCGCGGGCGACCGGACGCTCCCGGGGGATCCGGATCGGCCGCAACCGAGGCGTGATCTGGTCGAGGCAGCGGAATTCGCCGCGGAAGTGGAACGCCGTCTCGTCTCGCCGGCCCTGGGCTATCTGACCGTGATTCTCGTGCCGGAGAGCGTGGGGGTCGAGGTACTGAAGGCCTTACGGGCCAGCGTGCGCGTCGGGGCGGGAGACTTCGTGGGTGTCGTCGAAGACGGGTACGGAGTCGTGCTTCAGGACGCGCGCGGCCGGCACGCCCGCATCTACATGGAGCGGGCACTTCGCTCGCTGGATCCGTCGGCGGGCGCCCCCGAGGTGAAGATCCTCACGAGTCCCGAGGAAGCGGACCACATCCGCTCGGCACTGAGCGCATGAGACAGGCACCGGAGGCTGACGTCAGGCCGTGAGCATCCCGGAGTTCGTATCTTCCGCGTTCGTGGCCGCCATCGTCATTGCGGTGGCCTTCCTCGCGATCTACGGGGTGCACAGAGCCCGGCGCGCGAACCACAGCCGACCCGCCGAGACCGGTGACGAAGCGACGAAAGACTCATGGTTCTTCGTCCACTACGCCCCGGAACCCCGCGACCGGGACCGCCGCGGCCTCTAAGGCCCCGTACTTGTCAGCACGAATGTCGAAAGCCACCTTAGTCGCTCTCGCCGTCCGGGCCGTGTGAGGTCCGGTCCCATCGGAGCGGAGGTTGCGTTGGGCGAAAAGGACATCCGACTGGAGCTGGACAGCTCCGACCTCAGGGTCTTCACACAGGCCCTGCTCCGGGACGTGCGAGCGCTCGACCGCCTCCTGCAGCAGGGCGACCAGATCGAGTCCGGCGTCAGGAGAATCGGTCTTGAGCAGGAGCTCTTCCTGGTCGACGACATGTGGCGTCCCGCTCCCGTCGCCGTGGAGGCCCTGGAGCGCATCGAAGATCCACGTGTCACCAGCGAGATCGGGCGGTTCAACCTCGAGTGCAACCTGGAGCCTCTCCTGTTCGGCGGAAACTGCCTCCGTCTCATGGAGAACCGCCTGAACGAGCTCCTGGATCAGGTGCGGAAGGTCGTGCGGGACCTGGGGGCGGAGGTCGTGCTGGCCGGGATCCTGCCGACGTTGCGCAAGTCCGACCTCACCATCGACAACATGGTCCCTGCGGACCGTTACTACGCGCTGAACGACGCGCTCACCCGGCTGCGCGGGGGCGATTACGATCTGCGAATCAAGGGAACGGATGAACTGCGCGTCACCCACGATTCGGTCATGCTGGAGGCCGCCAACGCGAGCTTTCAGGTCCACTTCCAGGTCGGCCCCGAGGAGTTCGCCCGCCTCTACAACATCGCCATGGCGGTCACCGGCCCGGTGCTGGCCGCCGCCGTGAACTCCCCGCTCATGCTGGGTAGACGGCTGTGGGCTGAGACCCGGATCGCGGTCTTTCAGCAGTCGGTGGACACGCGGAGCGCGATCTCGGAGATCCGCGACGTTCCGGCGAGGGTCAGCTTCGGTCGTGAATGGGTGGATGAGTCGGTCCTGGAGATCTTCAAGTCGGATGTATCGCGCTTCCGTGTCCTCCTCGGGCGCGAGATCGACGAGGACCCGTTCGAGCTCATGGAGGAGGGCCGCGTACCGAGCCTCAAGGCCCTACAGCTGTTCAACAGCACCGTATACCGTTGGAATCGGGCCTGCTACGGCGTGGCTGACAACGTCGCGCACCTCCGAATAGAGAACCGCGTCCTCCCGTGTGGACCTTCCGTGCGTGACGAGGTCGCCAACGCGGCCTTCTGGTTCGGCCTCCTGAGCGGCCTGGCCGAGGAAGTGGACGACATCCGGGAGGTGATCGCGTTCGATTCGGTGTTCACCAATCACCTTGCCGCGGCCAGGCACGGGCTCGAAGCCCACCTTACGTGGCTGGACGGAGAGCCGGTCACGGCGCAGGAGCTGATTTGCGACCGGTTGCTGCCCCTGGCGCGGAAAGGGCTGGAGACGAGGGGAATCGATGCAGCGGACATCGAGCGCTACCTCGATACGGTCGAAGCGCGCGTGGACTCACGGCGTACTGGGGCGAGCTGGCAGCTGGGCTCGCTCGCGGACATGGGCGAGAAGGGCACGGTGGAGGAGCGGATGGCGGCCCTGGTCGCTGCCATGGTGGAGCGGCAGAAGCACGCGCGTCCCGTCCACGAGTGGGCGCGCGCGGAACTGGGGGAGGCCGGAAGCTGGAAGCCGAGCTACCTGAGAGTCGAGCAGTACATGTCCACCGACCTCCTGACGGTGAATGAGGAGGAGGCGGTAGACCTGGTGGTCAACCTGATGGACTGGCACCGGATCCATCACGTTCCCGTGGAAGACAATGACCACCGGCTGGTGGGCCTCGTATCGCACCGTCCGTTGCTTCGCTTTCTGGCAAGTGACGAAGGCCGAAGCGAGGAGGGCCCCATCCCCGTGAAGCGGGTCATGGTCACGGACCTGGTGACGGTGACTCCCGAAACCCCTACGCTCGGCGCCATCGAAGTCATGCGTCAGCACCGGATCTCCTGCCTCCCGGTCGTCAAGGACGAGAAACTGATCGGCATCGTGACCGAGCGGGACTTCATGCGCATCGCCGGGCAACTGCTCGAGGAGATGCTCCGCGAGTGAGCCGAGCGCTCAGCACGCCGGCCGCGAGCGGGCTGGAGACCCCCCGCATCATCGGTCGCTTCGAGTCGGGCCCCGGCCCACGGCTCATATGTCTGGGTGGACTGCACGGAAACGAGCCAGCGGGAGTCCTCGCCTTGCGCCGTGTCCTGGATTCGCTCCGGGAGAACTCCCTTCCCTTCCGCGGCCGGATGGTGGCGATCGCGGGCAATCTCAGAGCCCTCCGGGGGGGGCGCAGATTCCTGGATCGTGACCTGAACCGGGGCTGGAGCCCGCGTGGGATGGAGCTGGCGGAAAACCTGCGCGGGACGTCGGCAGAGGACCAGGAGCAGGCGGAGCTCATCGCCGTACTCAGGGCGGAGCTGGCGGGCGACCGTTCGGACACGCGCGTGATCGATCTTCACACGACCTCGGCGGATGGCCCGCCGTTCGTGACCCTGGCGGATACGCTCCGGAACCGTACGTTTGCCCGTCAAATCGGACTGCCGCTCGTCCTGGGGATCGAGGAGCAGATCGATGGAGCTCTACTCGAGGTCCTCACCGGGGCGGGTGCGATCACGCTGGGAATCGAGGCCGGTCAGCATGATGACCCGGTGTCCGTCGATCACCACGAGCGGGCGGTCTGGATGGCTCTCATCGCCGGCGGTCACGTAAGTGCCTCGGACGTGCCGGGCTACCAGGGTATGCGTCAGGCTTTCCGCGAGGCGGTGCGCGGCCTTCCCACGGTCTTCGAGGTCCGCTACCGGAAGCCGGTCGCCCCGGAAGACGGGTTTCGGATGCACCCCGGCTTCCGGAACTTCCAGGAGGTCGAGGCGGGGGCGGTGGTCGCAGAGGAACGGGCAGGACCGGTCGGTGTTCCCGAGGCCGGGCGCCTGTTCCTCCCGCTTTACCAGGAACAGGGGGATGACGGCTTCTTCGTGGTTCGAGACGTCCACCCGGCCTGGCTCCGTATCTCAGCTGGCCTCAGGCGCATGCGCGTCTCCTCCCTGGCCCGTTGGCTGCCCGGCATTCACCCGGCCCGGCGCCGTACGGATGCTCTGATCGTCGACCGCCGGGTGGCGCGGTGGCTTACGCTCGAGGTATTCCACCTGCTTGGCTACCGGAAGTCGCGGGTCACGAAAGGGTGGTACGTGTTCCGGCGTCGCTCCCACGACAGCCGCATTCACACCGAAGACTGACGTACCCGTACACCCCCGCCGTACACCGCAGGTAGTAGGCACCCTCATCCGAGGGCCGCGCGCACCGCCTCCAGCAGGGCCCAGAGATCGTCCTCGCCGTTGTACACGTTAGGTGCGACCCGCACGGCGCTCCCCCGAAGCGACACGGACACCGAACGCTTCTCGAGCTCGGGACCCAGCTCGGAAGGATCTACCCCGTCCGGGAGGCGCAAACCGAAGAGATGGCTCCCGCGCCATTCCTCCGACTCCACGCTCAACCCGAGCTCGAGGGCCCGCTGGATCGGCTGGCGCACGATCGATCGGCAGTACGCTTGGATCCCTTCGGGGGTCCAGGCGGAGATCCTCTGTATCGCCGCAAGCTGCATGGGGACGAGGATGAAGTTGGAGCGCTCGCCGACGTCGTAGCGAACCGCACCGGAACGGTAGTCGTCACGGTAGTCTCCGACGCGGCGGAAATCGTGGCTCTGCGGGCGCGAGGTCCACGTCTCCTCGAGCGGGACACCTCCGTCGAAACGGTCGCCATACCAGGCCATTCCGATGCTGTAGGGTCCGAGCAGCCACTTGTACCCCGCGCACACCAGGGCATCCGGTCGAATCGAAGACACATCGAACGGCGCCGCTCCTACCGACTGCGTGCCGTCCACCACGAGCGCGGCCCCGACGGCGCGAGCCCGTTCTCCCGCGGCCGCGAGGTCGAAGCGGGTACCGTCCATCCAGTGGTAGTGCGGCACAGCGACGACGGAGGTCCGCTCGTCGATCGCCGCCAGGAGCGCCTCGTTCCATGCCAGACCGCGGGAGCCCGCGGTGGACGGCGCCTCGACAGTGTGAAGCTCCGCGCCGGACTCGGCCGCCAGGCGCCGCCACGGATATACGTTGCTCGGAAACTGCTCGGCGAGAACCACGATGCGGGATCCGGGGGCCGCGCCCAGATTGCGGGCGGCCGTGGTGATTCCGTACGAGACGGATGGGATGATGGCGACTCGGGTCGGATCGTCGCCACCGATCAAGCCGGCGAAGGAAGATCGAAGGCGGTCGCTGTCCTCGAAGAAGTCCTGAGGTCCGATCTCGTAGGGCCTCCGCTTCCGGCGTATCCCCTCGATCCCCGCCGTCTCGACCTCGCGTAGGAGGGGCGACATGTAGGCGCAGTTCAGGTAGTGCACGCCCGCCGGCAGGTCGAATGCGTCAAGCTGGCGCTTCAGCGCCGTCGTCACGTCCGTCACCGCAGCCGGCTCAAAGTACGACTTCTCGTCCCTCCCTGGCCGAGGCGTAACAGGCCTCCAGGACCTCCAACAGTCGGACCTGGTCCTCCTGGCTTCCCAGAGGTTGCTCACCCCGCACGAAGCGCAGGAAGTCGCCCCATTCCTGACGATACGAATCCGAATACAGCTCGGACGGCGGCCGATCTATCGGCGGCGTCACGTCCATCACACCGGACTCCGTCTCAGTGAGGAGCTGGAGCGGGTAGGAGTAGGCGGAACCCCGGGTCCCGAGCACGGCCACCGTGTGCCGGTCCTTCTCGTCGATCAGCTCCCATGTGACCTCGATGCTGGCCGACATGCCGCCCGCCAGGGCGAGATGCACCACCGCGGAGGTTTCCACGTCGCCCTCCCCGTGGAGCCGGGCGCTCAAACGCTCCACGGCCGGGTAGTCCAGCACCCAAAGTAGCACGTCCAGAGCCTGCGCCCCGAGATCCATGAGCGCTCCCCCACCGGCTCGCGAGGGATCGCGCCTCCAGCCGCGTCTCGGGCGCCGGGATCTGCGGTTCAGCCAGTTTGAGCGGATGTGCACGACATCTCCGGCTTCACCGTTGGCCACGAAGTGCTTGATGGCCCGGAGGTCGAAGCGGTATCGGAGATTGTTCGCGACCATCAGCTCCCGCCCGGCCTTCGAGGCGGCTTCAATGAGTCGACGCGCGGTGGCAGCCTGGGTCACGAAGGGTCGCTCGCACATCACGTGTGCGTCGTGCTCGAGGGCCGCGAGCACACCGGCCTCGTGCTCGCTGGTGGGCGAGCACACCAGCACCGCATCAAAGGGACCTTCCTTTGCCAGCTCATCGAGAGTACCGGCGACGGAGCCGATCTCGAAGCGCTCCGCGATGGTGCGCGCCTTGGCCAGATCCGGATCGACCAGACCCGCGACGTTCACCTCTCGCAGCCGCTTGAGGATCGGAAGGTGGACCACCTGGGCCGCTCCACCGGCTCCCACGACGGCGACGTTAACGGTGCGTGGCACGACCCGGCTCCTTTCTCACGGTGGGCGTCTTCAGAAGACGTAATCCAATCCGGCGTATATGGCCACGTTGCTGGCCGAAGTCACGAGTGTGCCTCGGATATCGGCCCGGAGGCGCAGGTGCGTGGCCACGTTGGCCTGGAGGCCGGCCACGGCCGACAGGCCCGCGGTGACCACGGCATCGTCCAGGAACGTGCCCTTGATGGCCTGACCGGAATCGTCGAGGACGTACAGGTCGGCCCCGGCGCCCAGGTACGGAGCTACCATGACGCTCGGTAGCGTCCACTGGAAATCGAGCCCGACGATCCAGTAGTCCCGCTTCAATTCCCCCAACTCGATCGTGCACCCGGGAGGTGTGCAGAGCTCCTCCAGATTCTGCTCGAACCTGGCCACCGACTGATCTTCGATGTCCGACTTCCAGTGGGCAAAGCGAGGCACGACGCGCACGTACGGACCGAGGAAGCCGAGATCGGCTCGGAAGCCGAATCCTACAGCACCTTTGGCGTCCTTGGCGTTGACCCAGACGATGTCCGCGCCGATCGCCTTGAGTCCGAGGTTCTCGTAGTCGTACTCCTCCAGCTTCTGAGCCCCGGCCTCTGCGGGAACCGCCAGCATGACCAGCGCCAGCGCCGAAAGAAACAGTATGGAGCGCAACGTGACAGCTCCCCTCTCCCCTCCCACCGTTCGCCTCATCCGTGCTCTCCTCAGTACGCGTTCACCAGTTCGGCGCCTGGATAGTAGACCGAGAGAATCTGGTCGAAGTCCTGCCCTGCCCGGGCCCGCCCGATGGCTCCCCATTGGCACATCCCCGCTCCGTGACCATAGCCGCGGCCGTTCAGCTCCACCAGACCGTCGTCCCGGCGGGTCACCGCGAAATCCGTGGAGTTCAGAATGCGCCCCTCGTACACGAGCGCGCGCCGAATGTCGAGCCGGCTCAGTACCAGCTCGAAACCATCTCCGCGCAGGGCCAGGTCGCGTACCCGACCGCTCGGCGTGTGACCGAGTATCTCTACGGAGCGCACGTCACCCGGCGCGGCGGCCGACCCGAATCGGGCCTTCACACCGGGCTGGATGGCCGAGCGGAGCTGGCCCCGCGTCCAGGTAACCTCCCATCGATAGCGGGGCGAGGCGGCGCAGTAGTCGGTTCCGTCCGGCGACTCGTCGGATACCGACTGGAGGTACGGCGCGGGCTCGCGGTCCATGACCTCCTCGATCGCCGCGGTGTTGCCGCCGCAGGTCGAATGGTAGTACGCCCGGATGGGCCGGCCCTCGAACATCAGGATCATGCCTGCGGTGCGCTGCACGGCCGCGGTGGATCGCTCGCGCTCGGCCGCGATACCCCCGTACACCTGATCGCTAACTGTACCGAAGACGTCGAAGCCCGCCTCCGCATGGTTGCCCAGCTGAGCCACCGCGTAGGTCCGGGCGGCCACCGCCTGTGCCTCCACGGCCGCATGCTCGTCTCCGGAGCGAGGGCCGATCTCGAGCGGCACCACGCCGAGGAGATAGTCCTCCAGGAGCAACTCGTTGATGGCGCTGACTTTGCCGCTCTCCGAGACCCTGAGCTCGATGGATCCCCGGTAGGGTCGGCCATCGACGGAGACGGGCATTCCCCGTGCCTTCGGGACGACCCGAACCGACGGGACCCCCTGCGGGATATCCCTCAGGTCCCCACCGAGACTCAGCCGGTCCTCATGCGCTCGCGCCACGAGCGTCCCCCCGGGGCCGACGTCTCCGGCGGGCTGCCCCGTGAGCGCGTCCTCGACTCTCAGGCCGCCGCCCGACGTGAGCGTGATCCGATCCTGGTCCAGGGCCACGCCGACCCGCACCTCAGGGCCGGCGGACTCCTGCGCGACGGCGCGATCGACGTCTGATGAGATCGCCGCAAGCAGGCTCAGCAGGCCGGCCCCCGCACCGAGCCGGCGGAAGCGGGTCCGCAGGTGGCCGCTCACCGGCCCCATACGGCGTCGAGTCCCATCGGGAGAACAGGAAGCACCCGGCGCTCCTGCTGCGTGGCCGGGAGGGCCGGCTTCAGCGTCCGCAGGACCGAAGCGCGGAGGTCATAGTCATCCGAATCCACGACCTCCGCCTCGACGATGGCGCCCGGCGCGAGCCCGTTCGCTGATTCCAGCACGGTCACTCCGTCCACATCGTCCGCCTGCCCCCAGGTGCGCGCCACGGCTGATTCACCGCCCTCGTCCACCAGGGCCTCTACGCGCCGCCCGACCATGCCGGCGAGCCGGTCGGCGCTGATCCCGCGCTGGAGCTCGAGGAGTTCCTCCAGCCGCTCGCTTCCCAGGCCATCCGGAAGAAAATCAGCCTCCAGCTCCATGGCACGCGTGCCGTCCTGGGGCGAGAAAGCGAACGCCCCCAGTCGGTCGAACTCGACATCCTCGATGAACTCCAAGAGGTCCCGAAAGTCGCCGTCCGTCTCTCCTGGAAATCCTACGAGAACGGTCGTGCGCAGCGTGAGATCGGGGATCGAGCTTCGAAGCCAACCGATCTTCTCGCGCAGGCGGTCCTGCCGCTCGGGACGCCGCATCCGCTGGAGGACCGGGTCGCTGGCGTGTTGGATCGGCATGTCCAGGTAGGGCAACAGCCTGCGCTCTGTGGCCATGAGGTCGACGAGAGGCTCCCGGAGCCCGGCGGAGTAGATGTAGAGGAGCCGGAACCAGGCGATGTCGGTCTCGTCCAGAAGGCGTCGGACCAGGGAGGCGATGTCGGTTCCATCTCTGATGTCGCGCCCGTAGTGGGCCAGGTCCTGCGCGACGAGGTTGAGCTCGACGGCGCCCTGCCCCTCCAGGCGCTGCGCTTCGGCCACGAGGCGGTCGGCCTCGAACGAGCGGTGCTTCCCTCTCCACAGAGGAATGGCGCAGAAGGCGCACCCGTGATCGCACCCCTCGCTCACCTTCAGGTAGCGGACGTGCCGGCGGTCCGTGAGGGCCAGTCGCTCACCGGGGTGCGGCTCCGCGTCGGGCTCGAGCAGGCCCCTCTTCTCGAGCTCGGGCACCAGGCTCTCCATGTCTCGCAGCCCCACGAACAGGTCCACCTCGGGGAGGGAGGACACGAGCTCATCCCGGTATTGCTCCACCAGGCAGCCCACCGCGACCACGGCCCTGCAATCGCCCGATTCCTTCAGCCGGCCCATCTGAAGCAGCGTCTCGATCGACTCTTCCTTCGCCGCGTCGATGAAGCCACACGTGTTGACCAGGATGACTTCAGCTTCGGAGAGGTCCCGCGTATGCACGGCCCCGTGGCCGGCGAGGGCGGAGAGCATGCGCTCGGAATCGACCGTGTTCTTGTCACAGCCGAGGCTGACGAGACCGAGCTTCATCGACTCAAATCAACCCTCGAAGACGTCCGCGCCCTCGGGCGGGACGAACTCGAACACCGAGTCCGCGATCGCCTCGTTCGGTCGAAGCCGATCCAGGATCACGGTGCGGATGGTCTCGTTTTCCTCGACGATTTCGAAGCGCCGGACCAGGTACGACTCCTGATCCACCCAGACCCGAACCGACCGGTACGGTGATTCGTCGGTGGGGATCAGCGCGATCCGCCAGGTGGCGTTGCCCTTGACGTCCTCGGAGCCCTGCAAGGTCGCCTCGTATCCCGTGTCCGCCTCCTCGAAGATACGTCCCTGCAGGTCGACCATTCCGGCTCCGGTGACGTTGGCGTCGATGGCGGACCGGATCACCTGCCCGGGGTGCGTGCTCGGGTAGTACAGCCACAGGTGCCGACCGTCGGCGACGATCACGTCCCCCTCCGGGTCGGAGAAGTCCATCTTGAAGCGCCCTGCACCCTTCTGGTACCAGGTACCCGCGCCGTCGCGCTTTCGCGCCAGAAGGGGGATCTCGATGGTCTGCTCGAACGCGGCCGTCATGGATTCGAGCCCGTCGTAGACTTCCTCGGCCCGTTCCAGGAGAACGTCGACGTCGGGCGAGGGCGCTTCCTGGGTCGGAGTGAGGGTCGGCAGGGAAAAGAGCACGGTCACGAAGACGGCGCCCGCCTGCAACGGGCCGGAGGCCCTGTGCCTGGTGCTGTCGATCGGTTGCTGACGCACTTCCCCTCCCGGTTCGGGCGCGAATCCGCTGATCGGCCCGTTCTACCCGTTCGCCTCGGGTGCCGTTCCGGTGTTCCCGTGTTCCGGCTCCGGGCCCGGTGCGGCCTCGGCACCTGCAGCGGACTCCGTCGCTTGTGCCCGCAGGTCGTCTCCCCGCAACACGGAGTCCAGCTGTGCCAGGGACACCATCACCTCGCGCGGCCGGGAACCGTCCGGTGGCCCGAGCACTCCGACTTCATGGAGCTGGTCGATGATTCGGGCCGCGCGTCCATAGCCGATCTTGAGCCGCCGCTGGAGCAGACTCGTGGAGCCGGCACCGTTATGGATCACGATCTCCGCCGCCTTGCGAAAGTACGGATCCCAGTCGGCCATGACCTCATCGCTTACGTCGACCTGGCTCTCCTCTAGCTCCAGCTCCCGTACTTCTTCGAGGATGTCCTGCTCCTCCGCGTCCCGCTCGGCGCGCGCTGCCGCCCGCTCCCTGTACCATGCGATCAGCTGCTCCGTTTCCTCCGTGTCCAGAAAGGCACCCTGGATCCGGTGCGGGTCCGATTCGGCGGGCTCCAGGAAGAGCATGTCGCCGTTGCCGAGCAGGCTTTCGGCTCCGTTCTGATCGATGATCGTGCGGCTGTCGGTCTTCGAGGCGACGCGGAACGCGATCCTGCAGGGAAAGTTGGCCTTGATCAGACCCGTGATCACGTTCACGGATGGTCGCTGCGTGGCCACCACGAGGTGGATTCCCACGGCCCTCGCCTTCTGGGCCAGGATGGCGAGCGGAGTTTCGACTTCTCCCTGCACCGTCATCATGAGATCGGCGAGCTCGTCGATCACGAGCACGATGTAGGGCAGCGTGCCCTCCTCGTAGAGGCCCTTTCCCCACCCGTCCGGGCGCTTCAGCTCTTCGCCTGCACGGATGCGCCGATTGATCTCGATCACGTTACGGCAGGCGTTGGCCGAGAGGAGCTTGTAGCGCCGGCTCATCTCGTGGACCGTCCACCGCAGAACGGCCGCCGCGTCGTTGTTGTCCGTGACGACCGGGTGCCGAAGGTGCGGAAGATCGTTGTACACGATCAGCTCCACCATCTTCGGATCGATCATCAGCAGGCGAAGGTCCCGGGGCGAGTACCGGTAGATCAGGCTGGTCACGATGGTGTTGATACATACGGACTTACCCGAGCCGGTCGCCCCGGCGATCAGGAGGTGCGGCATCCTGGCCAGATCGGCCGTGTAGGGGTTCCCATCCAGGTCCCGGCCGAGCCCCAGCGGAAGCGCTCCCCGGTGCCTCTGCCAGCCCGGCGACTCGAGGACCTCGCGCAGACGCACGATCTCCGGCTCGGGGTTCGGAACCTCGACGCCGACAGCTCCCTTGCCGGGAATCGGCGCCACGATTCGCACGGATGGGGCCTTCAACGCGAGCGCCAGGTCGTCGGCGAGGGCTGAAATCTGGCCCACTTTGACTCCCTCGGCGGGGATGACCTCGAACTGGGTGACTACCGGCCCGGTGGTCCAGCCACCGATCGAACCCTCCACGCGGAATGTTGCCAGCTTGTCCACCAGAATCTGGCCCAGGCGCTCCAGCTGCGCTCCGGCCAGACCCGGTCCGGCGCGCGTGGGAAGCTTCAGGAGCTCGATGGGTGGCAGCTCCTCTTCCGAGGGATCGCCATACTCCGGGAGCTGCAACTGCTCCTCTTCCGGCCCTTCGTCCTCCACCACGGCGGGCGTCGGCGGATCCGGAACCACTTCCGGCTGCGGCTCCGGTTCGGCCTGCTCCCAGATTGACGGATCCGGGCCGGCCGCCTTCTCGCGTTCACGCCACGCGGTCCACCGTCCCCCGGCCGCGGTGCTCCCGGCTTGCAGGCCCCTCCAGGCGTGCCGCCCCAACCAGCGCGCGGAGCGTCCCACGGCCTCTGCGGCTCGACGTGGAGAGACCCCGAGCGTGAGGACGACGAGAGCGGCCACGAAGGCGGCGACGATCAGCTGGGCACCTACCGTCCCGAATGCGCGGGTCAGGACCCCGGCGGTGGCGGCGCCGAGCCACCCGGCTCCTGTCCCACTGCCGCCCCAGGCGCGACTCAGGAACCACCATGCGGCGGGAAGAAACAGCATGCCGCCCACGGCCAGCACCGACCAGCGGATCGCCGACTTCTTCTCGAGGATTCCGAAACCCCAGAGGGCCCATACGAACGCGGGCAGCGCGACGAGAACGGAGGATGTGCCGAACACGGTGTTCAAACCGGTGTTCAGAAGCTCGCCCGCCGGACCGATGAGGTTTCCCGATTCGGCACGGCCGGGGAGCATCTGCGGGACGAGAGCGAGAGTCACGAGCACGCCGAGGGCGACCAGTCCCACACCCAGCGCCTCCCGGCGCTGTCGCTCGTTCACGCGCGCTCCCTCACCCTGCCTGCCGCCAGCGCTCCAGGAAATGCGTGTCGAACTCCCCAGCCACGAAGTCCGGGTGCTTGAGCACTTCCCGCAGGAAGGGAACCGTCGTCTTCACTCCTTCGATGATGAACTCCTCGAGGGCCTGGTACGCCCTGCCAAGGGCTTCATCACGGGTGCTTCCGTAGGCGATCAGCTTTCCGAGCAGCGAATCGTAGTACGGGGGAACCGAATAGCCGGCGTACACGTGCGTGTCGATGCGAATCCCCGGCCCGCCCGGCGCATGGAACGCCGTGATCTTCCCGGGCGAGGGCCGGAAGTCGTGCTCCGGATCCTCGGCGTTGATTCGACACTCGATCGCGTGGCCCGTGAGCGTCGGCGGACCGGCGATCTTCTCACCCGCGGCCGAGCGGATCTGTTCTTTCACGAGATCCACTCCCGTCACCATCTCGGTCACCGGGTGCTCTACCTGAATCCGCGTGTTCATCTCCATGAAGTAGAACTCGCCGGTCACGTCCAGGAGGAACTCCACGGTGCCGGCGTTGGAATAGTCGATCGCGCGCCCGGCCAGGATCGCGGCGTCTCCCATCGCCTTCCGCATCTCCGGCGTGATCGCGGGGCTCGGAGACTCCTCGATCAGCTTCTGGTGCCGGCGCTGAATGGAGCAGTCCCGCTCGCCAAGGTGTATCAGGTTTCCGTGCTGGTCCCCGAGGACCTGGATCTCGACATGCCTCGGTCGCTGCACGAACCGCTCGATATACACCCGAGCGTCATTGAACGCGGCGGCCGCCTCGTTCCTGGCCATGGTGAACGTGCTCTCGATGACCTCGGGCGACTCCGCCACGCGCATGCCTTTGCCACCGCCGCCGGCCGCCGCCTTGATGATCACCGGGTAGCCGATTCGCTCCGCCTCGGCACGGGCCTCGGCTACGTCGTCCACCGCACCTGTCGTTCCAGGAACCACGGGCACTCCGGCCTCGATCATCGTGCGACGCGCCTCGGCCTTGTCGCCCATGCGCCGGATCTGATCCGCCGTGGGACCGATGAACACGATCCCGCTCCGGTCGCAGATCTCGGCGAATTCGGCGTTCTCGGCGAGGAAACCGTAGCCGGGGTGGATGGCTTCGGCGCCGGTGATCTCAGCTGCAGCGACGATCCGGGGGATGTTGAGGTAGCTCTCACGCCCGGCTGCAGGACCGATGCAGATGTCCTCGTCGGAGAACCGGACGTGGAGGGAATCGCGATCGGCCTCGGAGTACACGGCCACGGTGCCGATGCCGAGCTCCCGACAGGCCCGGATGACGCGCAGGGCGATCTCGCCCCGGTTGGCGATCAGGATCTTCTTGAACACGCGGCGATCGGCCTCAGGCGGGGTCGATGCGGAAAAGAACCTGCCCGAACTCCACCGGTTCCGCGTTGTCCACGCAGATCTCCCGTATCGTCCCTGACACCTCGGCCTCGAGCTCGTTCATCAGCTTCATGGCCTCGAGAATGCAGAGGGTCTGGCCCTTTTCCACCCGGTCTCCCGTCTCGACGTACGCGGGAGCGTCCGGAGCCGGCGAGCGGTAGAACGTGCCGACCATCGGAGACGTCACTTCGGCCAGGCTGGAATCCCCTTCGGCCTCCGCCTCCGCCGCGGAAGGCGGCTCGGACGCGGCAGCCGGCACCGCGGCAGGTGCCGGTGCCGAGGTGGCCGGGGGCGCCACCGGCCCCGTAGCAGCCGCCGAGACCGTGACCGGCGGTGATTTGGCAATTCTGACACGGGTTCCGAAGCGGGAGATCTCCAGCGAGTCGATCCCTGCTCCGTCCACCATGTCGATCAGACGTCGAATCCAGTCGAGGTCGATCATCGGGTCACCCGTTCCAGGTATTTGTCCGTGGTTCGATCCACTTTGATAACATCGCCCTGGTTGACGAAGAGCGGCACCTGAACGACGGCGCCGGGCCCGAGCTTGGCCGGTTTCGTGGCCCCCTGCGCCGTGTCTCCCTTCAGGCCGGGCTCGGTCTGTACCACCTCAAGCTCGACGAACTGGGGCAGCTCCACGGCCAGGACCGCGCCGTCCCGCGTCAGGCCCTCACACTCCATGTTTTCTTCGAGATACGCCAACTGGTCCTCCCCGACGATCTCCGCCGAAAGAGGCGTCATCTCGTACGTCTCCATGTCCATGAAGTAGTACAGGGTCCCGTCGGTGTACGAATACTGGATCGGCCGCCGCACCAGGCGCACTTCCTTGACCTTTTCACCTGCCCTGAACGTCTTGTCCACCACGCCGCCCGTGAGCACGGACTTGAGCTTGGTGCGCACGAAAGCTCCGCCCTTCCCGGGCTTCACATGCTGGAAGTACGTGATCTGGTACAGCGTTCCGTCGAGCTCGATCACCATACCGTTTCTGAAGTTCGATGTATCCGCCATACTTCGTCCCGTAGTCGTTTTGAGGTCCCCGGCTCACCTGGGCGGGTGCGCCGGACACCGCGCTCAAAGCTGTTTCAGATCCAGCGGGAACCGGTTGAGCACGGTGGCCCCGGCATCGCCGATGACCACCATGTTCTCGAGTCGGACTCCGCCTCGGCCCGGAAGATACACCGCGGGCTCGATCGTGACCACGTTTCCGGCCTGCAGCGTCTCACGCGAGCGAGCGTTCACGCTCGGTTGCTCGTGCACCTCGATTCCCACGCCGTGCCCCGTGCCGTGGCCGAACCGCTCCCCGAATCCCGCATCCGCAATCACCGTGCGCGCCGCACGATCTACGTCCCGTGCCGCGATGCCCGGGGCCGCCGCTTCGGTCGCCCGACGGACCGCCTCGCGGACGACCGAGTAGATCTCGACCTGCCACTCGGCAGGCGGACCGAGAACGAACATCCTCGTCATATCCGAGCAGTATGCGTCCACGCGCGCTCCGAAGTCGAGCAGGAGCAGGTCGCCGACGCGCATCCGCCGCTCCGACGGCTGCGCATGCGGCAGCGCGCTCCGCGGCCCGGACGCCACGATGGGATCGAACGGCATCGACGCGGAACCCGCCAGCCGGAGACGGTATACCAGCTCGGCGGCCAGCTCGGACTCCGACACGCCCTCGGAGATCTGGGCCTCGACCTCGGATAGTGCCGTCTCCGCGACACGGACCGCCCGCGAGATCGCCTCGATCTCTTCGTCATCCTTGGCCGATCTCAGATCCCCGACGATTCGGCCCGCCGGTTCCCACATCACGGCTCCACACGCCTCGCCGAGGGCGCGCCGGTCCCGAATCGTCAGGTGATGGTCCTCGAAGCCGACTCTGGGACCGGTGCCTCCATCTTCCAGGCAGCGAGCAACGGCACCGAACAGGTCGGATTCGGCGATGGTAACGGAAATGCCGTCGGCGAGCTCTTCGTCCACCTGCGTGCGGTACCTGAAGTCGGTCACCAGCGTAGCGGAGCCCGGCTCGACGAGCAGGAAGGCGGACGACCCGGTAAACCCGGATAGCCACCGGATATTGGGCAGGTGACCGACGAGGAGGGCATCCAGCCGGGACTCGTGCAGCCGGTCGCGAACCCGGCGCATCCGCAACGCGTGGGTTCCCCAGGCGTCTCCGGAGCTCACGCTGACGGGCGCAGGTGGTTGCAGAGGGCTCTGAGGCCGAGCAGGTAGCTTTCCTTGCCGAATCCGCTGACTACCCCCACGGCGATGTCCGAAAGGAGCGAACGGTGCCGGAACGGTTCGCGCGCCCAGATGTTCGTGAGGTGCACCTCCACGAAGGGCACTCCGCTGGCCAGCAGCGCGTCGCGAAGCGCGACGCTCGTATGCGTGAAGGCGGCCGCGTTGACGAGAAGACCGTCCTTCATCCTGCCGACGTCTCGAATCCAATCGGAAAGCTCGCCCTCGTGATTCGACTGAAAGGACTCGACCGCTGCGTTCAGCTCCGCCCCGAGCGCCTCCAGCTCCGAGTTGATCCCCGAAAGGCTGAGGCTGCCGTACAGCTCCGGCTCCCGCGTGCCGAGCAAGTCCAGGTTGGGGCCGTTCAAGACCCCGATCGAGAGATCGGAAGCGGTCATGAGCCGGACTCCAACCCGCGCAGCCACTCCCGGGCAAAGTCACCCAGCGCCGGCCCGTTGCCCTCGGGCGAAGTCGTCGCCTCCGCGTCGGTCAGCTCGGGCTCGGGCAGCGTCTCTCCCTCCAGCGCCCGATCCGGTACGGCTGCCTCCTCCGAGGCATCCGAGCCCCTCGGCTCCGGATCCGGAAGCTCCGCAGCGCGCTCTTCGCCGCGTCGCAGAAGCCGGCGCAGCTCGTCGGTGACCGGGCGGCCCGCGGGTGGTCCGATAGGAGGCGGGACCGCGAGACCCTCCGGTTCCGCCGCCGGGTCGGAATCGAGGTCCGAAGCCGTCTCGCGCGCAGTCTCGGGCGCGCGCAGCTTCTGCCTGACGGACTCCAAACGCTCGAGCAAGCCCGGATCGTCAGGAGTGGCCTCGAGCAGCTCGCGGTAGATCTCGGCGGCCTCGGCGTGAAGTCCCTGCTCCGCGTACAGATCGGCCATCGTCCGTGTCAGGAGATCCGCGTCTTTCGACGGCTCGGGTTCCGCGGAGCTCGGCGCTTCCTCGTACCACCACGTGTCCTCCGCTTTCACCGTGTGAGGCACGTCACCGTTCAAGATGGCTTCGACCGCTTCGTCCTCGGGCCTCTGCTGCTCGGGTATCTCTTCTTCCGGCGGCATTTCGAGGCCGATCGGATCCGGGATCTCGAGCACGGGGACGTCGGCGAGCGGATCGTAAACCGCCGCCGGTTCGCCCGGGGCGCCTTCGCTCTCGCCTTCTCCGTCCGAGTCGGCCCCACCTCCGTCCGGCAGGTCCCAGGAGGCATTATCCGGATCCAGAGTCACCGCCGAGTCGTCCCACCACTCGCTCGACACGGACGGCTCATCCATCCGGATTCCCACATTCGAATCGGGATCGTCGGATGCGGAGATCGATTCCAGCAGGATCAGCTTGCTGCGGTACTCCGCGTTCGCCGGTTCGATCTGGATCAGGCGCTCGTACCAGTGGCGAGCCTCCTCGGTGTCGCCACGCTCCTCCGCGAGTCCGGCCAGCTCGCGGATGGCCACCAGGTTGGACGCATCCAGCTCCAGCGCTCGCCGGAAGGAGTCAAGCGTGTCTTCCATTCGCCCGAGGTCGCGAAGCGTCCTCGCATGAACGATGTGACCGCTCGGATAGTCCGGGTGCCGGGTCAGCCCATCTTCGAGGATGGAGAGCGCCCGCTCCGGTTTTCCCGCCTTGCGGTACGCGTCAGCCAGACGCGCGAACACCAGGCTGTCCGGTTGGCTCTCGTACTGTTCCTCGAACCGCCGTATTTCGTCGCTGGAAGACGAATCCGGAGTCATCAATCCTCCGCTTCCGATGGATGCCGCCGGGGAGTAAGTGGCCCGGCCGGTGGATCCGAAGAAGGTACCCGCCGCCGTTCCCGAGTGTCAACGAACGGCTGGCTCGATCATGTTGCCTGTCTACGCCCGTCGAAATAGGTTTCGCGGCTTCCTTCCGTCGCGATGGAGGGTACGGCCGGGGCTACCGGCCGGAGGCGAGAAACGGAGCTGGATCGCGTTCCTGATTCTCAGGACATAGAAGGAGTCGGTGGTCGTATGATGATGCGCTCGATTCGGGCGAACACGAAGTGGATCATGCTCTTCCTGGCGGTCGCATTCGCGGCCTGGCTGGTGCTCGACTGGGTGCAGAGCCGGGATACGCAAGCGGCTGCGGGAGCGAATCCTGTGATCGCCGTCGTGAACGGCCAGGAAATCCGGTACGTCCAGTGGAGCAACACGCTCGAGGTGGCGCTCAACAATGCGAGAGCCCAGCGCCCGGGCGTCGTCATGACGGACGAGGAGACCCGCCAGATCGAGCGGCTCGCCTGGGATCAGCTCATCCAGGACGTGCTGATTCAGCAGGAGATCGATCGTTTGGGAATCGAAGTGACCGATGCCGAGATCCAGCAGGCTTTTCGCCTGTCGCCACCTCCGGACCTCATGCGGTACCCAGCGTTCATGACGGACGGCGTGTTCGACTACGCCAAGTACCAGCAGTTCTTCTCCGACCCGAGCGTGGACGAGCAGATTCTCCTGCAGATCGAGTCCTACTACAGGGCCACGCTGCCAAGGGCGCGTCTCAGCCAGATGCTGCAGCAGGGTGGTGCGATAAGTGACGCGGCGCTGTGGCAGGAGTTCAGGGACCGCAACGAGGCGGCGACCGTGAGCTTCGCTACCGTTCCGCCGAACCCGGCGCTCGTGGTCGAGGTTCCGGAGGCCGACCTTCGGTCGTACTACCGGGAGAACCTGGAGGACTACGAGCGTCCGGCGAGCGCGACGATCAGCATCGTGAGCTTCTCCACCACGCCTGGAGCGCGCGACACCCTGTACGTCCGTGCGATCGCGGATTCCATCCGCGCGGCTGTGATCGCAGGATCCGCCACGTTCGAGCAGGCGGCAGCGGAAAGCTCTGCGGACGCGGCCACCAGGGAAACCGGAGGCCAGTTGGGTCGTTTCGGACCCGGACAGATATTGCCCGTGTTCGAGGAAGCCATCGCGGAGCTGGACGTCGGCGAGGTCTCGGAACCCGTGACCTCTCCGCAGGGACTCCACCTCCTGCAGGTGACGGAGCGAACCGAAGACACGGTCGCCGTGTCCCACATCCTCCTCCCGGTCGAGCTGTCACCCGACGGTGAGGACGAGATGTTCGACCTCATGGACGAATTCGAGGGCGTAGCGCTGATAGACGGCCTCGCGCAGGCCGCGGATTCGGTGGGGGTCCCCATCGCCAGTGCGGTCACGGTGACGGAAGGCTTCGACTTCGTTCAGGGAGCTGGAGCGCTCGGAGTAGCGGTTGACTGGGCTCTGGATCCGCTCAATCCGCTCGATGAGGTCAGCGAGTTCTTCCAGAACGCCTCGGGCTATCACATGATCGAGGTCTCCGGGCGCGCGCCGGGCGGCACGTTCACGTTCGAGGAGGTACGAGAGCAGATTCGTGAAACTCTGGCCCGCCGGATGCGGCGCGAGGCGACCATGGAGGCCGCTCGCGGCGACTGGTCTGCAGTCGCGCCGGGCACATCGCTCGAGGACGCCGCCGGCCGGCTGGGTTGGACCGTGGGCAGCGCCGGACCGTTTACGAGGCGTCAGTTCGCTGCGGGCCTTGGACAGAACACGGAGGCGGTGGGCGCGGCTTTCGCGGCCCCCGTAGGTGAGGTCGTCGGCCCGCTCGATGCGGGCGACGGAGTGGTCTTTCTGCGGGTTGATGATCGGACGGAGGCCAGCCCGGAGCTCTTCGTGGCCGTGCGCGAACAGCTGAGGTCCCAGCTTCAGATGCAAGCGGCTCAGATGAACGTCACGCGGTGGATCGAAGGTCTGCGGGAAACCGCC